>JALSOA010000121.1 GCA_026986725.1 Acidobacteriota bacterium | reverse complement strand
TAAAGCGACAACCGTTGCAATCGAAAACTTTATGCCATGAAAGACCATCGTCAACACTTTTGTAAACATCCTGATCGGCTGTAACATACAAAATTTTGTTGTTTACATCACTGTTGGGATCTATAGACAAACCCATAATCTGCTCTTCAGGCAACCCTTCGTTTGCCAGTATCCAGCTATTCCTATCCCCGGTATTGTTATTTTTCAACAAAAAAGTCGGATACTGTCCGTTCTGGTTTTCCGATTGGGAAGCCCACACCACTTCGGGCCTATCCGGGTCTGTTAGAATGGTGGCACAATTTCCTCCATGACCTTCCCGGCCTCCACTATACACATTGTCATTACAACTCTGCCAGCTGTTTCCTCCATCCAAGCTTCTCCATATACCAATATCAAAATATGCAAGAAAAACAATATCAGGATCGGCTTTGCTGACAGATATATCCATCATGTTAACATTGTCCAGTCCACGACTTCGCCAGAATCCGGGGCTAACTTCTTCTGTAAACACATTTTGAAACACAGAGCCTTTATTCTCGGATTTAAATACCCATTGATTTGTTACCCAGTAAATAACATCAGGATTTGACAAATCAATGCCGAATGTTTTTACTATCCCGTTATAACTAACTGAATAGCACCAGAATGGGTCATTATTAAAGAATGTATCCCAGTGAGCAACATCTCCAGTTTTTTCAAAGGTTAACCCGCCATCAATTGATGTGAATGTGCCCGCCCTTTCATTCCATTCATAGGGCTCACGGGGATCAATAAGAATTATTCTGTCGGGATTATCTCTTTCGAGAAAGATCACACCTGTATAATTTGATAAATAAACCCAGTGTTCTCCTTCATCATAACTCCTGTACAGGGCTCCATCCAAATCAGTCCAGTAATATCTACCATCACAACTTGCATTCATGGTGGTAAGGTAAAGTATCTGCGGATTTTGTTTATCAACGGCAATATCCAGAATTTCCTGAGTAAACGATGCTGTAATGTTTTTCCAGGTTTTTCCTCCATCTTTACTTCTAAAAACATTAGCCTCACTGCAGGCAAAGCGATCCCATCCGGTTAAACAATAAAACACCTCAGAGTTTTGCGGATTAACAACTATTTTGAGAATTCTAATATCCATAGGTAAATTGCGGCTGATTTTGTGCCATGTTAAACCGTTATCCGTTGATTTGTAAATCTGGCCATCGGTGGAATTGTAAGCAGAATGATATGGAGAATAACCTATTTCCGGATTGTCAATTGCAAACTCTATATCCGTGACATAACCGGATTGCAGGACCTTGGTAAAATTGCTGCCACCGTCTGAACTTCTGAAAATCCCGTTTTCAGTTCCAAGATAGATTATATTCCCGTTTGAATGATTAAAACCAACTGCTGAAACATGTGTTTCGGTCAAACCATTAACCAATCCTATTACATCCCATGTTGAGCCTCCATCAACACTTTTGTAAGCACCACTTAAATCACTTCCGGCAATAATTACACCATTTGCGCTTGCTCCAATCACAGTGAATGCCCCGCCTCCACCGGGATTTGTTCTTTCCCAGTTATGGAAAGGAAAACGCTTTGAAACAATAAAGTGATTTACCGAATTTTTCAGGTTATTTTCAAAACCACACTTTGTTTCCGAAATAAAATTGCCGTGAACAAATTTTTTTTTGTTTATTAACGAGATATTCTTACCTGATACATTGTTTTTAACTTGAGAGTAAAGCGGGAAAAAACAGAAAAAAATTGGAAAACAAATTAACATATAAAAAATATTTTTCCTGGCAAATACAATTTTAAGGAATATCAATTCGGTTGCCCTATTATTCTTTTACTTTCATAATGATAAATTATATCAAAAAAAGCGGGGATAACATCCCCGCCTGTTCAAATCCATTTAAATTGGTATTTAATTCTTTTTAGACTTTTTTGAACTGAACCTGCCACCAAATTTTCTTGGGTCACCTTTGTAGCCAAGAGCCTTCCAGTCCATCCTACCGTGTTTACTGTGGCAATCCTGACACTTAAGGGCAAGTTTTCCACCTACAACTTCATGATTTAATCCCATGTACCTTTTTGCTTTTACCCAGGTATAATCGGATGTTTTTATGTCTTTCCCGTAAAAACTCTTTGCCCCATCCTTCACAGCTTTGTCTATATCCCCTGTTGTTTTAGCAACATTCACACCGACAGGTATAAGTTGCTTCGTCTTCTTCAGGAGTGGAAGAACTGCAACATGAACCCTGAATGGATAGATCTTTGAATTTGGATCATCCTTTGAACCAAGTGGAAGAGCCATTTGAACATACCCATCAACAACTTTAACAGGTCTTTTAGCATCATGGGCAACGGTTGTACCATTCCACCACCTGTAAACAGGTTTAATATGCTTTTTCATGACTATGTATTCATCATACGCCCCATTTTCTCCTTTTTCAAGTTTTCTCCAGTCTCTGTAAACATCACTTGCATCAACCCTGGCATAATCAGGTATGTGACAGGTGGTACAATAAACTGTTTTTGTATGCCTGTTCAATATATCACTGTCATGAGGCTCTGCATCATGGCAATTCTCACATTTGACCTTGAAATCCGGTCTGTCATTGGTTACAATATCGTTTCCTCTTCCTGGTATTCTGTGGTTTTTGGTCTCGTGACAATCAATACATGTCATATCATTTGCAAAATGAACATCTAAATTTTCATCAGCCTCATAATGTGCCGACTCAAGGTCACCCCTCTTGTAATTCAAGCCACCACCTGCACCAACATGACACTTCAAACACATGCCAGCAGTTGGCTTGGTGACATTTTTTGCTCTCAAAGTAATAAGCTCTGGATCTCCATTTGGAACCCACTTTAAATGACCATCTTTGTCTTTAACAACTTTCCTTGAGTATCCAGGAGCATGGCACATCAAACAATCAATGTTTTCAAGTTCCTTTTCAGTCATTTTTGAACCAGGCTTCTTTCCGTAACCTATATGACATTTTGAACAACCATCAACAATTACCTTACCATTTTTATCAGTGTACCTTCCAATCCAGGAATTACCCGGGTTGGTGCAGAAATCATTTAAGTCATACAACTTTCCGTGCTTTCTGTTTTTGTCAAGTCCTATCACCGTGTTATCAACGGCTGCACTCCACTGGTAATGAGCAGAATGAAAAACATCTTCAGCCTCTTTTCTGTGGCACTTCAAACAGGTTTTTGTTCCCTCATATTTTTGAATGTAATAGTAATGCGGTGGGTTTGCCTCATCTTCATCATCATCCTGCGCAATTGCGAAATTTACCGCAAATAACACAAAAACAAAAGCAATTACGAAAAATTTTGACCACTTAAAATCTTTTGCCATTTCCCCTCCCAATTGTTAAATTAATATCTCACAGTTAAAGAAAGATAAATGTTATCTATCTTGTCAAATACAGGCATCAAAGTGTCAAAGGCTGTAACATTTTCAATCTTTTTAGGCGCTCCAAGAGGTGTTCCGCTTCCAGTGTAATCGTAATTGTAATGCTGATAGCCTGTCGTTAAGAAGAATTTTTGCCCCACAAATGGATAAATATAGTAAATTTCGTAAACATCTCCCCTTACTGCAGCCTTGCTTCCTGCTATATTGTCTTCTGCACCGGTGAAATTGAACCAGTATTTTGAACCATGATTGTACTCAATACCAACTCTTGAACCGTTTTCAAAATCGTAAATCAACCCAGCCCAAACAGCATTACCACTGTGTTTTTCCTGTCCTCCATTGTCGTTTAAAAGAGCATCTTTACCCCAGAAAACCATCATTGGATTCATTGACCTTCCGTGAGGATTACAGGAGCTTATCGAATAAGAGAAGAAATATTTGAAGTTCTCGTATTTCCCTTCAAAGATTATTGTTGCAAGGTCTATACTCCCTATGTCGTTTGATGGCTGAATTCTTGAAACATAACCACCGGGGTTTGCAGCAAGATAGTATTCATCAAATGCTCCATCACCGTTTATATCAACTCCATTCACAGTGAAAGGCATAACAACCGTACCTGTAAAACCATCTGTTACATCAAAAGCATGGGCATAACTCAATGTAACCCTTAACTTGTCTGTTCTGTAAAGGTTTGAAATAAACCCGGCAAGGTGGGTGTCCTTGATGTCCGGATTTGGATAAACAGAATATGAGTTGCCCCAGCCTGATTCAAAACCAACCCCGTAACATATCTTAAAGGTAAAGCCTGGTATTCCGAGCTTATCTTCAAGGTTAAAACCAAGGCTTATACCATCAAACTGCCAGTTTATTATGGAAGCGATTGGTGAACCACCAACAACAGAGTAATTCCTGTACTCCATTGGCAGTCCATCAGTAGATGGCCTTCTTCCAACAGAAAAGTGCCAGTTATCTCCTGAATAGGTAAAAAATGCCCTCTCAACCCTTAACTTATCGTCAGTTGGGACAGAAGCATCAAAACCATCCATCAGCATTGAAGTCATCTGGCCATTGTAAAACTTCATGTCTGCACCATCTCCCCAGGTTTTGTACATGGTTAATCTTCCTATGAATTTCAAATTATCATTTATTATGGAAGCCATGTTTATTCTCAATCTCGTTGAATACATGACGGAGTTGTCGTTGTTATCAACATCAGGAGAAATGCCGTTGAACATCATCTGGTAAAGGGCTAAATCGTTAGCACCGAACTTGTCTGAAAAGTAAGGGAGACCAAGTGAGTTAAGGGCTATGGAAGGCATATCACTCTGGTCAAACTGTCCGTTTCCGTTCATATCAACAAAACCGTTTGGGGAAACAAAACCCATCTGAATCATTGCCTGCATCATTCCCTGCAAAACACTTCCATAGGCCTGTGCAAAAGCTGGGTTAAATGTGTACCCTGAACCTTCACCGTATAGGGTTCCCCCTATCTGGCTTACGGGCACAGCAAGTCTGTTAAAAGCCCACAGTTGCAGCATTGAAGATGCCCAATCTGGCATAATTCTCATATCTTTGTAATGCAGGGAATCAGCCCTCGTTCTCAATTCATAAGAGAAGTTTATCCTATCCATCACCGTGTGCTGTTCATTCTTATCCACCCTGTCTGACATATCGTCAAGGTCATCCTGAAGGTCATTGATCTGCTCCTGCAATTCTTTGATCTTTTTTTCAAGTTCCTTTTTTGTCACAGTCTGGGAATAAGTTTTAAAGCCATAAAGTGAAAAAACGCACAAAAAGAAAACAAATAAAAACCTTTTAAACATAAAAAACCTCCCTTTATTTAAGTGGAGAAAAAGGGGGAAATCCCCCCGCAAATCAAAGTTTTTTAAATATCAATCACAGGTTTGAGGCTTTTCAGAATCAAGTGCCCCTACATAGCAGAAAGACCAGAGATCATTTATGTCCTTCTTTGTTAAATTCAATTTTACTTTTGCTTTTTCATGCTTTCTGAAAAGTTTTTTCCCGTCATTTTTAAGGTATCTTTTCCACTGTGCCCTTGTTTTGTAAGCAGGTCTTACCTTCTTTGCATGTTTACCATCGTGACAGGCTTTACACTGCTCCCTGAATATCTTTTTACCGTGTTTGATATCTCCCTTTTTCCTGTTAAGTGCAAACACACTTAAAGATGAAACCATCAAGATCGCACAAATTAAAAGCACTACTTTTTTCATTTAAACCCCCACTTAAATTTTTATTATTTTAAAGGTGATTACCTATAAATCCCTGCGCACTGACGATTATTATAATATCATAAAGTTCTAATGTTTTTAAAAAAATTTCTAAAAAAATTGATAAAAAAATCTAAAAAAAGAGATTAAAGCAAGTGAGATAATTCACTTCTTAAGAGTCTAACAGCGTTTTCAATTGAATAAATTGAAGTATTCAAAATTAGATCCGATAGTTCAATGTAAATGTTTTTTCTTTTTTCAAAAAGGTTTAAAAAGGATTCATAATCTTTTCGCAATGGCCTTTTTGAGTGCAAAGTTCTATTGTAAAGATCACTGATATCTCCATACAAAAATACATTGAAAAAATTTTCTTTTAGAATATTAAAAGAGTGTTTATATGTAACTATACCCCCACCTGTTGCAATTAAAAAACCTTTCTTATTTAAAAGAGTTTTCAGATAGTGTAATTCAAGGTTTCTAAAATATCTTTCCCCTCTCTTTTCAAAAATAGAATGTATTGAGCAACCTTCTTTCTCTTCAATTAGCATGTCAAGATCAATGAAATTAAGGGACAATTCACTGGCAAGTGCCTTTCCTATTGTTGTTTTTCCACTCCCCATAAAACCAATCAGGGATATTGAAGTCTTTTTCCTGGTGGATGTTAGACCCCTCCTCAATTGTTCTATGTTACATTCATATCCGAACCGCTTACATGATTCAACCCCCTGCTCTATCAACCACTCCTCTCCAGATATATAATGAATTCCATGTTTTTTACATTCACTTTTAAAAAATTTATCCCTGTAAATTGCACTAAAAAACAGAGTGCCTTTGTTCATCAAAGAAATGTCCAGATTTATCTTTACCGGGATTGTGTAAACTACTGCATCCATCTCAGGAAGTATTCTGTCCAATCTTTTAAAGGGGTAAAAGATTGCATTAAACTTTTTTGCAATTGATAGCCCATTATCCGCCGTTCTGTTCGTAATATAACATGTTGCTTTGGTGTTTGAAAAAGAATAAATTGCAGCATTTGCTGCACCTCCTGCTCCAACTATCAGTATTTTTCTCCCCTTTAATGTTTTAAACCTCTTTTTTAGAGGATTTAAAGCACCGAAAACATCCGTGTTGTAACCCTTAATTCTGGAATCAAACACAATTGTATTTACCGCATGAATTGAGCCTGCCGCATTATCCATTTCATCAACAAATTTACAGGCATCCTTTTTAAATGGCATTGTGATGTTAATACCACTCATAGATAAAAGTTCGCAGGTTTTAATAGCATCAATAAAGGAGTGTGCCGTAATTCTTGTGTAATGAGCATTCACTTCTTTCTTTTTAAAAAAGTAATTAAACATGATAGGGCTTTTACTATGGGCAACCGGGTTACCAATCACTGCAAAGTTTTTCATTTGATGGTCTCTCTGAAGCACGAGTAAAACCTCTCTGCCTTTTGAAAATCAATTTGACCTGGTGCCGTTTTCTTTTCATTGAAAGAAACAAAGGTAAACTTCGAACCAAGAAGTGGTGCTAAAAGCCTTGTTTTTTTTCCCATATCCCCCATTCCTATTACCACAAGTGGGTAATCATCCATTAAAAGAGAGAGTAATTTTAAATTATCAGATTCAGAGTTTACCATCGTTGCTATTTTAACTATTGAAGGTTTAAATTCTACAAATTCCTTTTCAATGAGATGATTCAACCATTCAATAGATGGGGTCTGAGTATAGTTGTGATATGAGTGTATCCTTTTTACTCCATACTTTTCTGAAAGATCAATAATGTGTTTTTTGCCCTCCAATTCCATATCAATCTCAATATCAATATAATCTGGCTTAAATTGCAAAGCTTCCTTTAAATACACCATCCTGTCTATACCCTCTTTCTCCCTGCAGGTTATTATCAGTTTGTTGTTAAATGAAAAGAGTTTTTCGATGTCAGAAATTGAAGGTTTTATAAGATCAAGCCTGAGTTCACAGAATCTGTGATTTTTAAGTATGTTACACACCTTTTTTAAATCTTTCTCTGCAATGCTTACGCATATCATCAAGAGCCTCACTTATCTCTTTCAAACTTAAAGATTGAACAATGGGCTTACCTATGGATTTCAATAGGACAAAGTCAATGCTATCACCTCTTTTTTTCTTGTCCCCACCTATCCCCTGTAAAATGTCATAATTGTTCAGATCATTATAGCAAAGTGGCAATTTAAAAGCATCAATGGTGTTAACTATCTTCAGAAAATCCTTTTCTGTTAAATGGTTTTTTTTGTATGAAACAAAAGAGGCAAATACCATGCCAGCTGCCACACCCTCCCCATGGCTTACCTTTTGTATCCTTTCTATGGCATGACCAAGAGTATGACCAAAGTTCAAAATTCTCCTTATATCTCCCTCCCTGAAATCTCTTTTAACTATGTCAACTTTAATACTTACACTTTTCTCAATTAAATAATTAATCGTTCTTTTTTCTTTTCTTTTTATTTCCTTTTCTTTTTCAACTAAAAAATTAAAAAAATCAGAATCAAAGATAAGTCCATACTTAATCACTTCAGAAAGCCCCACTTTGAATTCTCTCTCAGGCAAGGTGTCGAGGAAATGGGGACAGATGTAAACAGAATCAGGATGGTTAAATGTGCCAATATAATTTTTGTAACCTCTGAAATTAACCCCATTTTTCCCTCCTATTGAAGCATCAACCATTGCAAGCAATGTGGTGGGAATAAA
Source organism: Acidobacteriota bacterium (assembly GCA_026986725.1). Lineage (GTDB taxonomy): Bacteria > Acidobacteriota > Holophagae > Thermotomaculales > Thermotomaculaceae > Thermotomaculum. Next base: position 16,452 of record JALSOA010000121.1, on the reverse strand, counting down.
GGAAAAATTTATTCCACGCATAAAGGTTGAAGCAACAAAACCGGCAATATCAAGGGTTATTCCGCCTCCAACACCAATTATTATAGAATACCTGTCTGCCCCACTCCTTAAAAGAAAAGAGTATATTTTTTCAGCACTATTTAATGTTTTAGATCTTTCGTCAGGGTTGAAAACAAAAGCATTTTTCCTTGTTGAGAAGAAAGAATACTCCGGGTTATTAAAAACCTTTTTATCAACTATAAAAAAAACATTATACATGTTTTCTATTTCTCTCAAAGATTTAATCAACAACGGATATTCCACAAGTGTGAGAGTACATCGAGACGAAAAAGAGGAGTTTATTTCAAACCTCATTTACCCCTCATCAATCCCCAATTTTCAGCAATTCTTCATTTATAAAAATGGGTTTTTTGTATTTAATGGCAATTGTGATTGCATCCGAAGGCCTTGAATCAATGGTCAATATTTTGTTGTTTGTTTCAATTTCTATGGTGGCAAAATATACATTGTCCGAATGCTCTTTAATGTAAACTGCCTTCAGATTTGCATTAAGGCCGTTTAAAAGTTGAATAATGAGGTCATGAGGCATTGGTCTTGGTGCCCTTACGCCTTCCATCTCATTGGCAATTGTGTTTGCTTCAAAAATACCTATTCTCATGGAAAGGTATCTTTTGCCAGATTTTTCTTTAAGGAGTAAAACAGGGGAATCGATAAGAGGGTGATCTATCAATTTTTTTAACTCAGCCTCCACAAACATCCTTTGCTCCTGAACTTTTTTCATTTAAAATATAGGAAAAAATTAAAAATTGTCAAAGTCAATTAAGTTTAACTATACGAGTATTCCTTTTAAACTTGTGAAAGTCGATGAAATTATTTTTACTTTAACAAACCTGCCTATAAGGTTTTCCCCTCTACCCGCTTCAAAATTGACCACATGATTTCCCTCTGTTCTACCTGTTAATCTTGTTTTATCCCTTTTTGACACACTTTCCACAAGCACTTCATAGATCTTCCCCTCCATCTCCTTATGTTTAATCGCCTGCACCTTTTCCTGATACTTTTGAAGGACAAAAAGTCTTTTATCTGCAATCTCCGGGGGAATTTCATTTTTTAATCTTAGTGCTGCTGTTTTTGGCCTTGGTGAATATTTAAAAGAGAAGATATTGTCATACTGGATGCGATGAATTGCATCCATTGTAAGTAAAAAGTCCTCCTCCTCCTCTCCAGGAAAAGCAACAATAAAATCAGAAGAGATCACAGCCTCAGGGATGTAACTCCTGAGCATATCAATCTTTTCAAAGTACTCTTCCCTGGTGTACTTTCTACCCATCAACTTAAGGATCTTGTTTGAACCAGATTGCATGGGCAGATGAATGTACTTGCATATTTTCTCTGAAGTTGCAATAACCTTAACAAGTTCTTCATCAAAGTCTTTTGGATGAGATGTTAAAAACCTTATCCTTTTTAACCCTTTTATTCTGTCAACTTCAATTAACACATCCTTAAATGTTTTACCATTGTAATTGTAGGAGTTCACATTTTGGCCCAGAAGTTCAACTTCCTTAATACCATAATGTTCAATAGTGTATTTTATTTCTTCAATTATATCTTCAATTGGTCTTGAAACCTCCCTCCCTCTGGTATAGGGGACAACACAGTATGTGCAAAAATTATTACATCCTTCCATAATAGAGATATAAGCCTTTACCATCTTTTTTCTATCTATCTGTTCAGGCTTAATATTAAGATTTTCCTCATGATCAGATGTGTCACAGAATGTTTTTCCCTTTAAAGCCTCTTCAATAGCATCTTTAATAAGATGTATGCTCCTTGTTCCAAGCACAAAATTTAAATTGGGAATCTTTTTAAACAAGTTATCTGCTTCATGAGATGCCACACATCCGGTTATACCGATTATCTTACCTTTTCCAAATTTTTTTCTGATTACCCCAACCCTGGTGAATATTTTGTGTGCTGCCTTCTCCCTTACACTGCAGGTGTTGAGAATAAATACATCTGCATCTTCCTCTTTTTCAACTTCATTGTATCCACGGGATTTGAGAATACCAGCCATCTTCTGACTGTCGTATTCATTCATCTGGCATCCCCATGTTTCAATCTTAAAGTTCACCATTTAATGTACCTCTCACCTTTGTCAGGGAATTATTATATTACAGGAAAGAAAATTATCAAGTTTACAGCTTTATCCCCTCTAACCTTTCATAGTCAGGTATAAGTTTGTGATTCATTGCAATTATGTGTCTTTCTATTTGAGAAGCACTTTCCATGGAAAGCACCCTTTCTACAAGTTGCTCACAATCTGAAATTTTCACGCTTCTCAATACAGCCTTTACAAGGGGAATGGATGCAGCATTCATGCTGAACTTTCTTAATCCCATACCAAGAAGAAGGGTGGTGAATTTCGGGTTACCTGCCATCTCGCCACACATTGAAACATCAATGCCATTTTCGTTTGCAGATTTTATAACCCTGTTTATCATCCTTATAACCGCCGGATGGGATGGTTTGTAAAGGTAATTTACTTTATCGTTGTTTCTATCAATCGCAAGGCAATATTGAATAAGGTCGTTTGTACCAATACTAAAAAAATCAACATATTTGGCAAGTAAATCAGGTATTTCTGCTGCAGATGGCACTTCAATCATAATTCCCTTTTTTATGTTTTTATTTATCTTTTCCCCCTGTTTAATCATTTCCTTTTTGATCTCGTCAAGGAACTCAAGTACTTCTTTCAATTCATCAACCCCGCTTATAAGAGGGAACATCACCTTTACCCTTTCACATTCTCCCGACACCCTTAAAATTGCTCTTAATTGAGTACGAAAAATGTCCTTTCTCCTTAAACAAAACCTCACTGCTCTCAATCCAAGAACCGGGTTTTGCTCATCTTTCTCTAAAACCTCGTGAAAAAATTTCTCTCCACCAAGGTCCAGAGTTCTTATTATTATCTCTCCATTAACATGGTCACATAGGGAACGGTAAAAGTTATAATGAGCATTTTCAGTAGGCAGATCAGGGGCATGCTTTAAGAATATAAATTCGCTTCGATAAAGCCCAACTCCCTCTGCATTGAACTTCTTTAAAGAGGGAAATTCCTCTTCTATTTCCACATTGGCAAGTAGGTAAATTCTTTCACCGTCAATTGTCTTTGAATCTTTCTTTGAGATCTCAATAAATTCCCTTTCAAGGTTTAACCTTTTTTGATGCTTTTCTATGTAAACACTGGTTTCTGATTCTTTAGGTTTAACAATTACATCTCCCTCAATTCCATCAACAATCACAATGTCTCCATCCAGAACTACCTTCGTTGCATTGTGCAGCCCGACAACAGTCGGAATGTTAAGTGCTTTTGCAATAATTGAGGTATGTGTGGTAACACCTCCATAATCAGTGGCAATACCAACAACTTTATCGTTGTACAGAAGAGAAAGGTCAGAAGGGTGAATGACTTTTGCCACAAGGATTGTATCCTCTTTAAGGTCAAGGCTTGCAGTCAGATCTTTCTCCTGAAGGTTTGCAATAACCCTTGTTGCTATGTCCTCAAGATCTTCTCTTCTCTGCTGAAAGTAAACATCCTCTATACTTTTAAATTTTTTAATTAGCTCTTTAATCACCTCTTTAAAGGCATATTCCGCATTTAGAAGTTTCTCTTTTATCAGTGAAACAGTTTTGTCAATCAAAGATTGGTCTTTTAAAATAAGTAAATGTGTGTCAAAAATTGAAAGATGAGATGAATTAAGATCTGAATTCAGGTTGTTTTTTGCACCTTCTATCTGTTGTTTTGTTTTTTCTACGGCACTAATAAACCTTTCAACTTCTCCTTCAATGTTTTCTTCCAAAACATTGTAATATGGAATTACTATCTTTGTTTTGTCCTCAAGAACAAGTGCTTTGCCTATCCCAACATCAGGGACTATACCGGTTCCTTTTAATTTTATTCTATTTGACATCGTTATTCTTCTTCTCCGAATTTGTTTTCAATCAAGTTCTCTATTGCTTTAATTGCTTCCTCCTCATCTTCTCCATTTATTTTGAATGTTAATTCAGAACCAACCGGTGCAGCAAGAAGTAAAACCCCAAGGATGCTCTTCCCATCAGCCTCAACATTATCCTTTATTATCTTTATCTCAGATGAATAATTTTCAGCAAGTTGAACAAGTTTTGCAGCAGCCCTTGCATGGAGACCGAGTTTGTTTTTCAATGTTAAAGTTTTCTCAACCATTTTCTCTGCCTTTCATTGAAAGTATTTCTGAAACCCTGTATATGTTTCTCTGACCCTGAATTTTTATCTTTGCAGCAAACTCATTTAGATCTATTTCTTTTGATTGCAAGGTGGCTGCTTTTATCAACATCGGGAGATTAACCCCTGTCACTATCTCCATTTTATGATTGTTCGAGATTGAAATCATAAGGTTGGTTGGAGTACCACCAAACATATCCGTTAGAGCAAGCACTCCATCACCGTCATCAAGTTTTTTTACCTTTCTTTCAATCACTTTTAATGCAGATTCTGCATCGTCTTCCCATTGAATAGAATATGCTTCGATCTTCTCTCTCTTCCCGATAATCTTAAAACAGGTCTGGATAAGCACATCGGCAAGATTCCCATGTGTCACAACGATTATACCAATCATCTGTTTCTCCTCTCAGGCTAACGCCTGTTTATGTGATGTAAATAATTTTTTACTATAACTTCAACAATGGTAGCAATGTTCCTTCCAGGACCAACCGGCACTTCTTTGTAATAAACCCTGGTGTTCAGAATTTCTTTGAATGCCTGTATCCTGTGTTTTTCTCCCGACCTTTTCCTTCCAGTATGATCTTCAAAAAAATCCAAATCTTCTTCTCCAATCCGTTTGTATTTTCCATTTTTCTTTATCTCCTTTTCTTCCCGCCAGCTTATCAATTTGATCAGTATATCAACTTCCTTTACAGGTCTTAATGCCGACGCCCCAAATATATTTTCTATGTTTATTATACCAACCCCTCTTACTTCCATCAAACCAAAAGATTCAGGGAAAAAGTAAGTTGCAGTAAGCCTCCCCATTCGATTTTTATATAATTTAACAAGGTCATCACACACAAGTCTGTGCCCCCTTGATATCAGTTCCAGAGATGTTTCTGATTTTCCAACCCCACTTTCACCACACATTAAAACACCAACACCAAAAACATCAAGCATGTTACCATGAAAAGAAATCACATTTGTGGTAAGAGTGTGTATTCTATCAAGAAAAACAGAAATAAGCCTTTTTGGATTCATTGGGGTTCTTAAAACAGGAACACCAAACCTGTTTGCCCTATCCAGAATTCTATCTCCAACTTCAGCATTGTTGCAAACAACCATGCAAAAAACATTTTTCTCAGCCATTTCCTTGAAAAATTTATATATCCTGTGAGCGGAACATTCTGACAACTTTTTTATTCCCTCTTCCCCTGTAATTATTAAATTATCCTGACTTATGCAGGGTTTTTCACCACTAAATATTTTTTCAAGGTATTGATACTGGAGAGGAACAGCAACCACCTTTTCTTCCACCTGCTGGTGGGAAGCAAGGAATTCAAAGGTTAAAGCATCTCCCCCGGAAAAATCATCCATTTTAATAAGGTCTTTTAAATAAACTCTGGATTTTTCTTCTTCAGGAGTATTAAATTTCGTATTCACAGGTTTCAACAATCTCCCTTAATTTTTCAGTCGAAAGAAACTCCTTTACCCGGGAAGATATTGAATGTTTGCTTATCAGTCTTGAGATTGCAGCAAGGGCACCAAGGTGAAGTGTTACCTTATTCTTCCTGGTAAAAACTGCAAAAACAAAGTGTACTGCCTTACCATCGTGAGAATTGAAATCTATACCATCAATAGAGTAACCAACAAGTATTACCATATCGGTGTTAATCTCATCTGTTTTGCAATGAGGAATGGCTATGTGCCTGATTATACCAGTACTGCCAAGATTCTCCCTTTCAATTAACTTTTCATATATCTTTTCAACATCACTATCAGAATCAACAAAGGAAAGATCTTTTAACCTGTTTGCAATAAACTTTAAAACCTCGCTTTTAGTTTTTTGTTTAATTTCAAAAATACAACCCTCTTTTACATAATCTCTCAGGCATATCTTATTTTTCGCCATACACTCCTCTTTATTCCAGAGTTATCAGATGATAATTTTTGTGATCCTTTTTATAAAGAACACTTACAGTTTCTCTATTTTCAGCATCCCTGAAAACAATGAAGTCCGCTTTGTTGTTTTCCATTTCCATTATAGCTTCGTCTTTGGTTAAAGGTTTAACGCTCTCAATTTTTTTGTGGGATATAACTATTTCTTCCCCCTGAGGGGTGTTAACAGTTATAAAATTTTCTTCTTTGCCAACAGATTTTCTCTTTTTTGTAACAAATTTATCTTTTAACCTTTTTGCCTGTTTTTCTATTTTGTCCAGTGCTCCGCCTATTGAGGCATACATATCGTTAGTGGTTTCTTTAGCAACAAGTTTTTCATGCCCGGCTTTTATAACTATCTCTGCAGTATGTCTATGCTTTTCAACAATCATTCTAACCTGAACATCAAGTATGTTATCAATAAACCTTGACAATTTATTTAATTTTTCCTCAGTGAAACTCTTTAAGGCATCAGTGATTTCAATCCCTCTTCCAGTAAATTCAATTTTCATAAAACCTCCTATTTATAAAATTTTTCTTTTAGATGAAGATTCAATACCCATTTCTTCACGATATTTTGCAACTGTTCTCCTCGCAATTTTTATACCCTGAGATCTCAAAATTTTAACGATCTCTGAATCAGAATATGGCTTTTTTTTATTTTCACTTTCAATAATTCTCTTTATCTTCTCTTTAACAGCCATTGCAGAAACATCGATTCCCGAAGAAGTTGATATTTTGCTTGAGAAAAAGTACTTTAACTCAAACATCCCTCTTGGGGTTTGCATATATTTGTTCTTTACAACTCTTGCAACGGTTGATTCGTGGATTCCAAGTTCATCAGCAATGTCTTTCAAGGTCAGGGGCTTCATATACTCAATACCAAAATCAAAAAAATCTCTCTGTTTTTCCACAATCTGTCTTGCAACCTTTAAAATGGTTTTCTGCCTGTTATGAACACTTTTTATTAGCCATAATGCTGCTTTCAACTTATCTTTAATATACTTTTCTGTTTCTTTTTCAACACGATCCCTGTTTTTCAACATCTCAGCATAGCGTTTGTTCACCCTTAACCCGGGGATCCCATCTTCATTGAGTTCAACAAAGTACTCATTATCAATTTTGTAAACCAGCACATCAGGAACAATGTAATTTGTAACTTCTGAAGAGTACTTTCTTCCTGGTTTTGGTTCCAATTTCTTAATAAAATTAATATAATCTTCAACTTTCTGCATTTCAATGCCAAGACTTCTGGAAATGGTTTCATAATTCCCTGAGGCAATGTCCTGAAGATGGTTAAATATTAAGGATTTTAAGGTTTCATCTTCTCCCAAACCAAGGTACTCACATTGTAACCATAAACATTCCTCTACAGAGGTTGCTCCAACCCCTGTGGGGTCAAATTTATGAATTTCTTTAATCGCCTTTTCTATTAACTTTCTCTCTTGATTCAATTCATCACTTAGAAAGTCCAGAATATCCGAATACTCTTTGGACACATCAAAAGGTATTTTTAAATAACCGTTATCATCAATATAGGGGATTATCTGTTTAACTATTATCATTATCTTTTCATCTTCAATGTTTATATTTGCCTGCCATTCAAGGTATTCCTTTAAAGATTGTTTTTTTGATATGAAATTTTCATAGTTTATTTCAGAATCATAAAATTCTTTGTTTCTGTTTTTTGGAACATACTGCTCTTCGAAATAATCTCGAAAAAACTCCTCAACATTAAGTTCCTGCTCGTGTAAAAGGTCAACACCTCTGTCCGCATCACTTTTGTTATCCTCTTTTGAAATCTCATCAACATCTCTAACCTCTTCAAGAAGAGGATTCTCCATTAACTCATTTTTTATTTCCTGTTGCAATTCAGGGATTGTTAATTGCAAAAGTTTTATTGCCTGTTGAAGGGCAGGTGTCAGAGCTAATTTCTGCGATAACCTCAGATCAAGTTTTTGCCTTAAACTCTGTTCAATCAAAGCCATTAATCTAATTTAAAATCCTTTCCAAGATAAATCTCTCTAATTTTTTCATCTTTAGCAATTTCATCAGGTGTCCCAACTTTTATGATACTCCCATTAGATAATATAAAAGCCCTGTCTGTAATACGCAAGGAATCTTTGATATTGTGATCCGTTAATATTATCCCTATTCCTCTCTTTTTTAATTTGATTATTATCTCCTGCAATTCAATAATAGTAATCGGGTCAATTCCCGCAAATGGCTCATCAAGTAAAATAAAGAGAGGGTCAATCGCCAGTGCTCTTGCAATCTCCACCCTTCTCCTTTCTCCGCCAGATAAGTAACCTCCCCTTGTATTTGCAACATGACTGAGACCGAACTCCTCAATTAAAGAATCCACTTTTTTATCAATCTCCTGCTGAGTTAAACCGGTAAATTCAAGTACTGCTTTGATGTTCTCCTTGGCGGTAAGCCCTCTGAATATGGATGGCTCCTGAGGCAAATAGCCAATACCCTTTCTCGCTCTAACATAAACAGGCAGATCCGTAAGGTCATAATCGTCAAGGTATATTTTCCCCTCGTCTGCAACCAAAAGACCTGCTATGAGGTAAAAACTGGTGCTTTTTCCAGCACCGTTTGGACCAAAAAGTCCGGTTATTTCACCTGTTATAGCATCAACCGAAACCCCATTTACAACAATCCTCTCTCCAAACTTTTTTTTAAGATTTTCAGCCTTCAATTTATGTATCATAAGTTTATTTCAACCTCAACCTGACTTTTGCCAGATGCTTTTTCAACAAAGATTTTATCAGTTTGATTATCATAAGTCAATTTCTGACCCTTTAAAGCATTTCCTTTCACATCCTTAACAAACGAGTTGAATAGGTAGGAGTAACGAGCATTGAAATTTATGAGAGTAATTTTTGCAAATCCATTATACATACCTTCAACTTTAAAATGATTGTTAAAAAGAATAGCAAAGGTTTTGAATATTAAAGCATGTTCAGGCTTTGCAACAATTCCCCCTTTTTCAAAAATAATGTTTCCATTTACAATTGTTTCCTGTTGTTCAGGAAAAAACAGCATTCTGTCGCATTTTAATTGTAAAAAGTTATTCAAAGATACCTTACTATTTAAAAAAACTCTGCCGGATAGAAAAACTTTCCCATTTTTAAACTCCATTTTTAATGCCTTTAATTCCTCATATCGTCCGTCAATGGAAATAATTTTCCCGTTGTAAAGAAGGAACCGTTTTTTCATTAAATTCCCCCTGCTTCCATAAAAAGAATAATTCAGATATACCCCCGATATTTTTTCAGGAAAGATAATTTCACCATTTTGTTTCATCAAACAGGTATGGGAAATAACAAACATAGCATCATCCCTGTAAACAGGATCAGAAATTTTTAATTCCCCCTGTAACATATTGTATGTTTTCCCTTTAATAATTCCTTTTTTATAGGTCACAATATATGGGTTTTCCCCCTCTATGGTTGATAAAGAAGATTTAAAAATATTATTGATGCCGGTCAAAACACCGAATTTCAGTTTGCAATTTATATATTGAGCAAAAATTTTTTTATTGTACACTTTAAGACCGTTTCCAAAACCTTTAGCATCCTGTGATAGAAAATCAAACAAATTTCTTATTTTTAAATAAAAGCCCTCCCTGTTTTTTGATAACGAGCCTGAAGTAAACTTAATTGCAAGATCTTTTCTTACCATTCTGCATTTTCCTGAAATAGAGATATCTCTTTTACCCATTTTGTATCTTATTACATCTCCACTTAAAATCCCGTCACTTTTTTCCAATCTTAGTTTTGCGTCTCCCCAGAACACAAACAACACATTTCTGGAAAAAAGCGAAATACCTGAATGTGACAATATTTTTTGTTCCCCGGAAATTAGAAATGGTTTTCTTTTTAAAATAAGATAATTCTTCTGAAAATTAAAAATATAATCATTTCCAGAAAAAATTGCACCGGAAAATTTTACTGAAATTTCAGATCTTCCTTTCAGAACACCGTTCTCGAATTCAGATGGTGTTTTAACTGAGATAGATGCTTGATGGGTATTTAAAAAACCATTTAAATCCTCATTGAAATAAACAACCCCTTTTTTAAAAATCGCAGAATCAGAAAACAGCCTGTCCCCGCTTTCTGTCATTAGCAATTCCACTTTTTTTAAATAAAAGGTATTATTCCTGTTAATCGCAGATAAATACTTCAAAATCGCTATTTTTTTATCATTTGAATACACTTCACTTTCACCATTTTCAATTAACATGCTTGCATCCAAGGTTGTCTGGTTGTCATTGATCTCTATCTTTTCAGGACTGGAGAAATTGAAATAAATCAAAAACACGGAGAGAATAAGTAATAGAATTAAAATTATGCGAATTATTTTTAACTTTTTCATCTAACCTTAAAGTCAATAAGGTTCAATTGAAAGTACTCCCTATGGTTCCACCTGACCCTATCAATGGTGTAAACAATGTCTATTGAACCGAACTTCTCAAGGTTTCTTGCTTCCTTTGCCTTATTGTACCCAATTACAACAAACTTGTGTAAACCATCTGAAACATAGAATTTTATGTGCTTATCACTTAAAATATCAACCTCACTTTCAACAATTACATCCCGCGTTAAAAAAACAGGTTGAGGATTACCTATTCCAAATGGTTCAAGAAGTCTTATATTTTCATAGAAACTCTCATTTATTCTGGAAAGTTCTATTTCAAAATCAATATTAACCCGTGGTATAAAAAGCTCTTCAGGATAGTTTTCAAACAGATATTTATTCACCCTCTCATGAAGAATTGGTATATTTTCTGATTTCAATGTGATCCCGGCTGCCTGATTATGACCACCGTAATTTTCGAGAATATCCTTACATGTATCAAGCACCTCAATTATGTTTATCCCTTCAATACTGCGTATTGAACCATAGCCCATTCCGTCTTCAATACTTATAATACCCACAGGTCTGTAGTACTTCTTCTGAATCTTCGAGGCAACTATCCCGATTACCCCTCTGTGCCAGTTTTTACCTTTTAATATTAAAAACCTCTGTTTTAAAATTTCTTTTTCATCCAGATCAGCCTGAATGAGTTTTTCAAGGGTTTTCTCCAGTTTTTGCCTTTCATAGTTCTTTCTATTCATGTAATCCACATATTCTTTTATTCTTTCGGTATTCTCCGGTGAAAATATCTCAATTGCATAACTTGCATCACCAAGCCTTCCAAGGGCATTGATCCTCGGGGCAATTTTATAACTTATGTCAATACAGGCAAGATTTTTTCTATCAATGTGGCAGCTATTAAATATCGCTTCAAGTTCCTTTGTTTTTGTTTCTCTGATGGTTTTCAACCCCTCTTTAACTATGATTCTGTTTTCTCCTATCAAAGGAACAAGGTCAGCAACAGTACCGATCGTAACCAGTTTAAGTATAAAATCATTTTCAATTTCAACATTAAAGTGCTCCTGTAATGCCTGAACAAGTTTAAAAACCACACCAACACCTGCAAGAGGCTCGTTTTCATAGCCGCTTCCCTCTATCTTGGGGTTTATAATTGCCACCACATCGTCAGGTAACTCTTTATCAGGCTCATGGTGATCTGTTATTATTACATCTATCCCCATATCATGTATTTTTTTTATCTCATCTCTGGCCTTAACTCCACAATCAACTGTTATGAGAAGGGAAAAAGGCTTTTCACCGAAAACCTTTTCCACCTTTTCCACCTTAACCCCGTATCCATCCTGAAATCTGTTGGGAAGGGCATACCTTACCTTTGCTCCAAGCCTTTCAAGAACGGTTTTCAAAACAACAATAGAGGTTATTCCATCAACATCATAATCACCATAAATAACAATTTCTTCTCCCTTTTTTATTGCCTTATCTATTCTTGATACAGCCTCCTCAACCCCTTTAAGGAGTTTGGGATCTTTAAAATTCTTTTTTGTACCTGAAAAAAACACCCTGGCCTTTTCAAGGGTGTCTATCCCTCTCATACATAAAAGTTCTCCAATGAATTCAGGGATACCAAGATTGTTGACTATCTCCTCAAGATTTGTCCTGTTGCACCTCGTAAACTCCCACCTGAATTTCATGATTTTACTTCCAGAAACTCCCCTATGTTTCTAAACCTTAAATACCTGTCATTAACAATCTCTGTAACTGACAAGTTTAATAATTCTTTAATATGTTCAAGTATTGCTTTTTTTAATGTTGCAGCCATTAAACCAGGATCGGCATGAGCCCCCCCAATCGGTTCAGGTATAACATCATCAATCACACCGAACTGTTTTAAATGTTTTGCAGTAAATTTCAAAGATCTTGCCGCCTCATTTGCCTTTGATGAATCTTTCCATAAAATTGAAGCACACCCTTCCGGTGAAATAACAGAATAAATTGAGTACTCAAGCATTAAAACCCTGTTGGCAACTGCAATACCAAGAGCACCACCACTTCCACCCTCTCCGATAATTATACTTATCACAGGCACTCTTAACTTTGACATTTCTTTTAAATTCCTTGCAATTGCTTCCGCCTGTCCCCTTTCTTCAGCATCTATTCCCGGATATGCACCAGGAGTATCAACAAAGGTTAATATTGGCTTTTTAAATTTCTCTGCCAGTTTCATTATCCTTAAGGCCTTTCTGTACCCTTCAGGCTTTGGCATACCAAAGTTCCTGAAAATTTTTTCCTTTGTGTCCCTGCCTTTTTGCTGACCTATTACACAAACAGGAATATCATCAAGAAATGCAAAACCCCCGACAATTGCTTTATCATCACCAAAATATCTGTCTCCATGTAGTTCAACAAAATCTTTAAATATTAAATTAACATAATCAAGAAAGTACGGTCTGTTGGGATGTCTTGCAACCTGGGCAATCTGCCATTCGTTAAGGTTTTTATATATCTTTTCACGTAAATTGGCTAACTCTTTTTCAAGTTTTTCAATATCCTGTTTCTTTCCGAAGGTTTTTGCTGTTTCAAGTTTTTTTTGAATCTCAACAAGTTCCTTTTCAAAAGGCAAGAAATAAGCCATAAAAACTCCCCGATTTCCAATCTTATTAGATTTTTACAAAATTATGGTTATCTGTCAACTCAAAGCCAAAAATGATTTTCCATATAAAAAATGATAATTTATTATTTTTCTATAAATTAGCAATGTTTTCTCTTATAGCCTGAATCAACTTTAACTCTTCTATATCAGAAAATCTTATAAGATTGTCAATTTCCTTTGTTGAGACACCTAATTTTTTCAAATGGTTTACAGCTCCCTTTATTGAGGTCCCTTCATCTCTGCAGGCGAGCAATCTAACTTTCCAGGTTTCAATCGCAAGTTCTCTATACTTCTCCTTTTCACGATTACTCGATGTCCTGTTCATCATTTTCTCGTAAAGATACGCAAGGTTGTTTGCCGCTTTTCTGTTAGAATGGTCAAGAGCGAGGGATGTTAAATAGGCTTCTTCAGCAGCCTTCTGCTGCCTGTTGCATTGATATGCAACACCTGCATAATTCCAGACAATTGAGCTTTCAGAGTTCAGATCAAGGGCTTTTTTTACATAATTGAGCTGTTCTTTGTATCTCTTATCAAGCCTTGCAACCTCGGCAAGCCCCAGGTATGCCCAGTATTCCCTCTCATCAAATTCCAGGGCCTTTAAAAAGTATTTCTCAGCCTGTTTTATTTTTTTCATGTTGAGCAAAGCAAAACCCGCCTGAGTAAGGGAGGGAATATGAAATCTATCCCTTTTTAACGCCTCGTTGTAAAATTTTAATGCCTTCTCAAAATTACCCCTTTCAAGTTCTATCTCTCCAAGGTTATAAAAAGGAAGAGCAAAGTCGCTGTTGTTTTGAATCGCTATGTTAAAGTGGTCAATTGCACTTTCAATATCCCCTTTTTGAAGCAGTGCAAATCCAATAAAATTGTTAACTTCAGCAAGAATAACCTCATCTTTTTCACGCATTATCATCTTTATTTTTTCTATCTCAGCAATAGCATTATCATATTTCCCTTCAGAAAGAAAATACTCTGCAAGGAGAAAGTACGAAGACCAATCCTCCGGGTTAATCGAAATTGCCTTTGACAACGCCTGCGTTCCTTTAACAAAATCACCCTGTGCAAGATAGAGCTCCCCTAAAAGATGCCATGAAGCAATAAAGTTTTGCTCCAATCTCAATGATTCTTCAACTTTTGCCATTGCCTTTTCATTTTCACCAAGATCAAAATAACATTTTGCTATCATTCTCAACACACGGAAACTCCGTGGATTTAAAGATATGGCCTTACCAAAAACCTCTAATGCCATTTTTATATCACCTGTAGCATGAAGAACATACCCATAAACCTCATAATTTAAACTGTTTTCTGGGTTTATTTCTATGGCTTTTTGAATTAGATTTAAAGCAATTGCATCTTCTTCAAGAAAATAATTTATTAAAGACAATACTCTGAAAACTCCGTCTTCCTTCTCACCTTTTAATTCAAGGTAATCCATAATTTTTTCCAGTTCTTTCCTTATTCTGGAAAGGTCTGATTCAGACTTAAAACCAGATGCCATTATCAGCTCAAACCAGGCATGAAAATTAAACCTGTCAAGTTCAATAGCCTTGTTTGCCGCATCAATTGCTTTGTTATAATAAGATCTGTAATTATAGAATTTCGCAAGCTCAGTAAAGTTCTCAGATGTGGGTTTTTCCAATGTTTTTTTTATCACCTCTTTTAGAGAATGATCACTTAAAAAAACTTCTTTCATATTCACCCTCTGGAATATGGATTATCCATTATCATTATAACACCTAAAGTATCTCAAGGGTAAAATTTTTATTGGTATATATACACACATCAGAGGCTATCTCCATTGATTTTCTTGCTATCTCTTCAGCATTAAGGTCAGTGTTTTCATACAATGCCCTTGCCGCTGAATAAGCATAAGGACCACCGGAGCCTATGGCAATAACCGGTATGTCTGGCTCAATAATATCTCCAGCTCCAGAAAGCAGGTAAATACTTTCTCCATCTGTGACTATCATCATTGCCTCAAGCCTTCTCAAATATTTATCTGTTCTCCAATCTTTTGCAAGTTCAATAACCGACCTTTCAAGATTGCCTGAAAATTGCTCCAACTTTGATTCAAGCCTGGTGAATAAAGTAAAAGCGTCTGCGGTTGCTCCGGCAAAACCCACTATAACCTTTTTATGGAAGATTCTTCTAACCTTTCTTGCTCCATGCTTTATAACAGTGTTCCCGAGAGAAACCTGTCCGTCCCCGATAACAACACTTTTACCATCCTTTTTAACAAATAGTATTGTCGTGCCTTTGAACATTATTCACCCCTTTTCCATCTGAATAAAAATATCGCAATATCCTTAACATTTTTGGGCATCTTTTTTGACTTAATCTCATTGAAATGAAACCACTTAACCCTATCTTTAAATTTATCAGGGATATTGTCATCCTCTTTTGCCTCCGCAACAAAAATAAAATCAATATGCCTGTGAGTATTGTCAATGTATTCAATTTGAACATGCAAAGGTGATGGGATTCTTACAGTGGTTGCATCAAGAACTATTGGAATACCCGGCCTGAAATCAATTATCTCTATATCAAGACCTGTCTCTTCCTTAACCTCTCTCATTGCTGCTTTAACAGGGTGCTCCCCCTCTTCTATGTGTCCACCTGGTGGAAGATAAAAACCAATATAGGGTTTTTTTTCCCTCTTTATAAACAACAAAGAAGTACCATCTTTGTTAAAAACAAACACATTCACTACAAACTCATACCTCATATTCTATCCACTATCTGTTCTCTTCTATTTTTCTTAAATCATCAAGAATTAATTTTACCCTTTCAACAATTTCATCAGGTTTTACTTTAAATCTTTCCCCTGTTCTTCTTACCTTTAGCTCAAGCATTCCTTCAGCCATTGATTTTTTTCCGGTTATCACCTGTACTGGTATTCCAATGAGATCAGCATCCTTAAATTTAAAACCAGGCCTCAACTCTCTATCATCATAGAGCACCTCTAATCCAGCGTTTTCAAGGTTTTTGTAAATTTCATCAACTTTTTCAGTAAAGTCTTTGTCCTTTGCTTCAAGGTTTATCAGAATAACATGGAACGGTGCAATGTTAACAGGCCAGATTATACCATTTTCGTCATGGTTTTGCTCAATAGCAGCGGCAGCGGTTCTCCCCACACCAATACCGTAACACCCCATAACCGCATACCTTTCTTTTCCATTCTCATCTAAAAAGGTACAATTCATAGCTTTTGAGTATTTGGTTCCAAGCTTAAAAA
>JALSOA010000120.1 GCA_026986725.1 Acidobacteriota bacterium | reverse complement strand
TTACAAAGACAAAATCTGGTATTTGAAACCTGCAAAACAAATGGAAACAATCAAACAGAACGAGTTTTTTATGCTTTCGGAGAAACTGAAATCCATTCATTACCACTACCCCTTAAATGACAGAGTGGTTTTAAAAACAGATGAAAACTGGTTTGTTGAAGATGCAAGGGGAAACGCAATTTTTAAAACAAAGAGTTTCAAGCAACTTTTTAAAGAAAAGGTTGATGAGCCTGACCTTGTTATCCCATACAAAAACAAACTGTATGTGGTTTTCAGGGACAAAAACAACGCACAATGCAGAATATACCGCATTGATATAAAAACCAAAAAAACAGCCATTATCATTGAATTGGGCAAAAGTTATTACCCGGGGATGAGTCCAATAAAAAGGGCTGCTGCATTAAAAGACGAATTTTACAACTTTGTAAAAGAGTATGCCCATTTTAACAAAGGCTGGGCTTTTGAAGACAAACTTGTGCTTTACTATTATCCCAATTACGGAATGTTTTTCGGAAGGGCAATTATAATAAATTTAAAAACAAAGAATGTTGAAAAAATATTGAAGAGGGTGGACAAAGTTTTTGGAGCAAGCAGAAATTACATAGTCTATTCAAAACTAATTGACGAAGATGCAACAACCCCCTCCAGAAAGATATTTGCATACTCAAAAGGCAAAGAAATTCTCATAGATAACTTTGATTACAACGCCGGGGCATCGCTAAACGGAAGTGTTGTTGTTTACCTGAAAAAAAACGCTTTATTCAAATTCAACCTTAAAACGAAAAAGAAAACAATTTTAACTTCAATTAAACTAAAAAAACCAATAGTAATTGCAAACTCAAAAACCGGAAACAGGGTGTTTTTGGGGGAAAGAAGGGACGACAAACACACTGTATTTGTTTACGATTGTTATAAGAAAAAACTGATAAAGATAGTTGACACCCCTTATGGAGGGCTTCCGCCTGCAATCTATTCAAGTTTTGACGGGGAATTTAACTCGTTTGTATGCAATAAAAATATTTACAGACTTTACTTAAACGATAACAGCGCACCCTATCTGATTGTAAAAACAGGCAAACTATACAACGGAAAGACATTTAATCAAAAACTAAACATAAAAATTTATGCAAATGACAGATGCTTTGTCTCCGGGCTTGAAGGGGTATCTTTAAATGGGAAAAAATTAAAGGGGAATGAAATTAACCTTAACCTCAAAGAGGGGGAAAATACATTTGATTTTGAGGCAGGGGATAAAGCCGGCAACATTGCAAAGAGAAAATTTAAAGTTTTCTATCAAAAGCCTATTGAAACAACCATAAAAGAGATAGACAATAACCCTGAAAAATTCAAAGACAAATTCGTTGTTCTTAAAGGTTTTGCCTGGGGATGGGCAGGGATAAAAGATAAAGAAAAGGCAAAAAAATATTCAAAACTGCCTTTTGCAAAGAACAATACAGGATTAACAAGAAGCGACGGGAGTTTTTCAGACGGGAAAATGGTTATACTCCTGCCCCACTTTGGTCTTGGAGAGGGAGAGGTTGAAATCACAGGCATTGTTAAACTGAAAGGGGGGAAATGGTATCTGAAACCGTTAAAGATAAAAAGGAAATAGAAACCCTATTCCTCAATATAAACGATGGTACCCTCTTCAACCATATTGAAAAGCTCAACAATGTCTGAGTTTTTCATTCTTATACATCCATGGGACACGGCCCTCCCTATCATGCCCTCTTCGTCCGTCCCGTGGATGTATATATACCTTTTATATGTGTCAACGACCACACCATCTTTATTCACTCCCCTGTTCTTACCCTCTTCAAGCCCTTCAAGCCATAGGATCCTTGTTGTAATAAAATCTTTGTTAGTTGAAACAGGTTTTCTCTCTATCCCTGCAATCTCCCCTGTAAACTTCCCTGATTTAAAAACGGCACCTATCGGGTAACCGTCTCCGATTTTTTCAGCAATCCTGTGCAACCCTGTTGGTGTTTTGAAACTTCCCTCTTCAAACCCAGCCCCATTCTTCGCAGTTGAAACAGAATACTCTTTCAAAACCCCATACCCTTTAAAAAGATAAAGTTTTTGCTCCTTCAAAGAAACAAAAACCCATCTGTCACTCTCTTTTAACCCTATCCTTTTAGAAACATTTAAAAACAACTTTTTAAAAAAATCCATAACATCATTTTAACCCAAAAGCAGGTTTTTACAAAAAAACGACAGATAATGGAAAATGGAGAAACATAATACCCGATTTTTATTGAAGTGTTTATCTTTGTTGTCTAAAATAACAATGTGAGGGATATTCACAAATCAGGAGGAGGACAGTATGGATTTCTTAAAAGAACTTGGACTTGAAGGTGTTTTAAAAGGCACCTATGCGGGCGAATGGATAGGGGGAGATAACAGGGATAAACTTGTTTCATATAACCCTACAACAGGGGAAGCAATAGGCACGGTTTTGCAGACAAACGAAGAGGATTACGAATTGGTTGTTAAAAGGGCTCAGGAAGCGTGGAAAAAGTGGAGAATGACCCCTGCACCTCAAAGAGGGCTTGTTATAAGAGACCTTGCAGATGAATTGAGAAAACACAAAGAGGCACTTGGAAGGCTTGTTTCCCTTGAAATGGGCAAAATTTTACAGGAAGGGCTCGGAGAGGTTCAGGAGATGATTGACATCTGCGACTTTGCGGTTGGATTGTCAAGGCAGTTGTATGGTAAAACAATGCCGTCTGAAAGGCCTGAGCACAGGATTATGGAGCAATGGCATCCCCTCGGGGTAATAGGCATTGTAACAGCATTTAACTTCCCTGTTGCAGTGTGGTCCTGGAATGCTGCAATTGCAGCGGTTTGCGGTGATGTTATGATATGGAAACCCTCTTCAAAAACACCTCTCTGTGCAATTGCAGTTCAGAACATCGTGAACAAAGTTGCAAAGAGACACAACTGCGAGGGTGTTTTCAACCTTATCATTGGCAAAGGCTCAACTGTAGGAGAGAGAATGCTTCAGGATAAGAGAATCCCGCTTATCTCATTTACAGGCTCTGTTGCAATGGGCAAACATGTTGCTGAAACAGTTGGAAGAAGGCTTGGAAGAACAATACTTGAGCTTGGAGGCAACAACGCTGTTGTTGTTATGGAAGACGCAGACATTGATATGGCTGTAAACTCAATATTCTTCGGTGCAATAGGCACAAGCGGGCAGAGATGCACCTCAACAAGAAGGGTAATTGTTCATGAAAGTGTAAAAGATGAGGTTGTTAAAAAACTCATCGAAAAGTACAACAAGATCAGGATTGGAGACCCGCTAAATGAAAAAACAACAATGGGGCCTCTTGTTGACGAGCAGGCAATAATTGCATACGAAAGGGCAATAGAAGAGGTTAAAAAGGAAGGCGGAAAAATTATCTATGAAGGTGGAAGAATTGAGGGAATGAAGGGGCACTTTGTCAAACCAACAATTGCAGAGGTTAAAAACGAATTTAAGATAGTGCAGGAAGAAACTTTTGCTCCTCTCCTTTACATAATCACATTCAAGGATATTGACGAGGCAATTGAGATACACAATAATGTTCCTCAGGGGCTCTCATCTTCAATCTTTACCCGGAACTTTCACTATGCGGAAAAATTCATATCACCTGAAGGATCCGACTGCGGTATGGCAAACATTAACCTTGGCACAAGCGGTGCAGAGATCGGCGGGGCATTCGGAGGAGAGAAAGAAACAGGCGGCGGAAGGGAATCAGGCTCTGATTCATGGAAACTCTATATGAGAAGATTAACCTCTGCAATAAATTACGGCAAAGGTTTTATACTTGCGCAGGGTATTAAATTTGGAGACGATGAATAATTAAGTCTCAAACTACTGGGAGGTAAAAAATGGCAAACGGATTGTTCAAGGTTCCCGTCCCAAAAAACGAGCCTATTAAAGCATACAGAGAGGGAAGCGAGGAGAAAAAGAGTTTAAAGGCCAAACTTAAAGAGTTGAAAAGCGAGCAGATTGAAATCCCCTTGGTCATTGGCGGGAAAGAGGTAAGAACAGGTGATTTGGGAAAATGTGTAATGCCACACAACCATCAGCATGTGCTTGCAACATACCACAAAGCAGGGGAAAAAGAAGTGCAGATGGCAATTGAGGCAGCGCTGAAAGCAAGAGAGGAATGGTCAAGAACACCGTGGGAGCACAGGGTATCAGTGTTTTTAAGAATGGCAGAGCTTCTTGCAGGCCCTTACAGAGATGTATTGAATGCAGCAACAATGCTGAATCAGTCTAAAAATGTATTTCAGGCAGAGATTGATTCAGCTTGCGAATTAACAGACTTTTACAGGTTCAACTCTTACTATGCTTATAAGATCTACACAGACCAGCCCCTTTACTCCCCAAATCCTACATGGAACAGGATTGAACACAGGGGGCTTGAAGGGTTTATATTTGCAGTAACCCCGTTTAACTTCACATCGATTGCAGGAAACCTTCCAACAGCACCGGTATTGATGGGCAATGTGTCATTGTGGAAACCTGCTTCAAGTGCGGTTTTCTCAGCATACAAATTGATGCAGCTTTTCAAAGAGGCTGGATTGCCTGATGGAGTTATAAACTTTATTCCAGGCTCAGGCGGAAAGGTTGGAAACCCTGTGTTAAACAGCAAGCACCTTGCAGGCATACACTTTACAGGCTCAACCGCAACATTTCAGCATATGTGGAAAACAGTCGGGGCAAACATTGAAAAGTATAAATACTATCCAAGGATTGTTGGCGAAACAGGCGGTAAAGACTTTATATTCGCCCACGCATCAGCAGATATTGACGCACTTGTTGCCGCAACAGTAAGGGGTGCATTTGAATATCAGGGACAGAAATGCTCGGCAGCATCGAGAATGTATGTGCCGGAATCAATATGGCCAAAATTCAAGGAGCAGTTGCTTGACGAAATCAAAACAATAAAGATGGGTGATGTTGAAGACTTTACTAACTTTATGAATGCTGTAATTGACAGGGGAGCATTCGAAACAATCAAAGGATACATTGACTTTGCAAAGAATGCATCAGATGCAGAGATTTTAATCGGCGGAAAATGTGACGATTCAGTAGGTTACTTTATAGAGCCAACTGTTATACTCACAGACAACCCTCACTTTAAAACAATGGAAGAGGAGATATTCGGGCCGGTACTTACAATCTATGTCTATGATGACAACAAATACGAAGAAACACTTGAACTCTGTAATTCAACCTCTCCTTACGCTTTGACCGGCTCAATATTTGCCAATGATAGAAAGGCAATTGTACTGGCTGAAGAGAAACTGACAAATGCAGCAGGAAACTTCTACATAAACGACAAACCGACCGGTGCTGTTGTCGGACAGCAGCCGTTTGGCGGTGGAAGGGCATCAGGAACAAACGATAAGGCAGGCTCAATGCTCAACCTTTTAAGGTGGGTATCCCAGAGAACAATAAAAGAAAACTTCCTTCCTCCAAAAAATTACAGATACCCGTTTATGGAAGCAGAGTAAAAAATCGATAATACACAAAAAATGCCCCCTCAAAAGGGGGCTTTTTTTATTCAAAAAGAACTTTTAAATTATCATTTCGCTTAGCCAGAAATCGTGGAGGTTGCAAAAGGAGGTGGCAACAATTTTTCCTTTATAGCCTTCAGGCAAAGTGTATTCAGAGATTGGTTTGTCTTTGTAAGTGAATGTTTTTGCCCCAAGAACTGTGCCGTCTTTTAAAACAAGGGTATGCCTTACAATAAAATGCCCTTCACTCATTGGGTGTTTTGTCTCAACCTTTACCTTTCTTCCCTTTACTTCAATAACAGGGGCATGGGAGCCTGCTTTCTTTGCCCATCTCCCTGGATTTTTTCTTGTATAAATTATATTGGTAAGCTTTTTATCTACCCATTTTCCTTCATAGCCCATTACTTCAGTCCCTTTAATTACAGCCAAACCTGTAGCACCCAGTAAAGACATTTTTATAAAATCCCTTCTTTTCATAATCCCTCCTTTTTTATGAAACTGATAACAATTTAATCTTTAATTGAAAAAAATCAATGTTTTTATTCCTTGCTTTGTTATATCCATACATTAAAATATTGATAGTAATAAAATTAAAGGAGATTCCATGGGATATAGAGGGATTTCTGATTTCAGAAGCGATACGGTTACAAGGCCAACAGAGGAGATGAGAAAGGCAATGTACAATGCAGAAGTTGGGGATGATGTTTTGGGAGACGACCCTACTGTCAAAAAACTTGAAGAAATAGCAGCAGAAACAACGGGTATGGAAGCAGCCCTCTTTGTGCCGTCAGGGACAATGGGAAACACAATTGCGGTAATTCTCGGCTCAAAAGAGGGGACAGAGATTATTCTTGAAGAAAAATGCCATATATACAACTTTGAGGCGGCAAATATGGCAAGGTATGCCTCTGCAATGCCAAGGCCGATTAAATCCAAAAACGGAGAAATTCCCGTTGAAGAAATTAAGGCAAACATAAAAACTGTTTTAAGGGAGCATATTCCGGGAACCTCAATGATCTGCCTTGAGAATACTCACAATTTCTGGGGTGGTTCGGTTTTAAGTATGGATTACATTAAAGAGGTGAAAGAGATTGCAAAAGAAAACAATCTTCACTTCCATCTTGACGGGGCAAGGGTTTTCAATGCGGCAACTTATTTAAACACAGAGGTAAAAAACATAACAAAACACTTTGACTCTGTAATGTTCTGCCTCTCAAAGGGATTGTGCGCACCTGTGGGTTCAATGCTCGCCGGCAATAAAGATTTTATAAGTAAGGCAAGGTTTATCAGAAAAAGCCTTGGCGGGGGAATGAGACAGGCAGGAATACTGGCAGCAGCAGGGATTGTATCAATTGAAAAGATGAGCAAAAGGCTTGAAGAAGACCATATAAGGGCAAAAAAACTTGCAGAAGGTATTGCAGATTTAAAGGGAATAAAAGTTGATTTAGATTCTGTACAGACAAACTTTGTAATGGTTGAACTTGAAGAAATGACCTCATTTCGCTTCCTTGAAGAATTGAAAAAAGAAAGTGTCCTTGCACTTCCATTTTCCGAAAAAAGAGTGAGGTTTGTAACCCATAACGACATTGATGACAGAGACATTGAAAGGGCTGTAAAGTCAATCAGAAAAATATTGCTGGAAAGGTAAATGGATGTTTTGAAAAAATTTGTTCAAAAAGAGATAATTTTAATAACCTTCCTCATCCCGATGCCATTTCTCATATCCCTTACCAATACCCCTTTAACCATTCTCCCAAAACTTGTTCACTGGGAAACAATTATGACATTAACAGGGCTTTTCTTTGTAACAAAGGGGATTGAAGAGAGTAATATGCTTGAAGGTTTTATTGCAATTTCTGTTAAAAGGTTTAAAACAGAAAGAAACCTTGCCCTGTTTATTGTTTTTTTAACAGCATTGCTTTCCACAATTCTAACAAACGATATTGCATTGTTTATAATAGTCCCATTCTCCCTCACCCTATTTTCAATGGTTGAGAATGACCTATCAAAACTCCTTGTGCTTGAAGCAATTGCAGCAAATGCAGGCTCTGTTTTAACCCCCATAGGCAACCCCCAAAATATCTTTTTATGGCACAAAATGGATATTTCTTTCTTTGAGTTTATAAAAAAAATGCTGCCCCTTTTTTCCATTTTAATTCTGGTTTTAATCATCTTTACCATACTGCTTTTCAAAAAAAAGGCAATTGTTAAAGGAAAGGTTGAACCTTTAAAAAAAGAAAAGGATCTATTTTACTTTTCATTGATCTTGCTTGTTCTTTTCATTACTGCAGTACAGTTTGACAGAACACACATTGCCCTGCCGATTGTAATTGTGCTTTATCTTATTTTTTTCAATAAAGTAAGCCGCAGGGTGGATTACCTTTTCATTGTCCTTTTTATCGTTGTTTACATTGATATGAATCTCCTTTACACTTTAAAAGGAATAAAAAACCTCTTTTCCCTGTTTAATGTTGGAAACAGCATACAGGTTTTCATTGCATCTACTTTAAGTTCACAGATATTGAGCAATGTCCCGGCAACAGTTCTTATGACAAGGTTTTCAAAACTTTTAATCCCTATTGCATACGGGGTTAACCTGGGGGGATGCGGTATATTTTTATCCTCATTCGCCAACCTTATAGTGTTGAGGCTTGCCAATAAAAAAGGTTTGCTAAAAGAGTTCCATTTAATCTCAATACCTTTTTTTATAATCTGTTTTTTGGTGGGATTGTTTTTTCTATTCTAAAAAGCAATTGCAGAGAGGTAGGATTTTATCCTATCTTTCAAAAGGTAATACTTCTCCTTTTCCTCGCTTGTTTCACCCTTTTTAAACTGCTCAAAAAGGGTATTCCAGTCAACATACCTGTTTTGAACAAACTGCTGGTGGGCATTTTGATAGTAAAACTTGTTTATTGACTCTCTCCTTGTTATCTCACCCATAGCGTAGAGGTATTTCCCCCTGTCTATAAACTCTGACACAATATTGGAAGGCATATCAACATTGTCCCTTGCAATTGCGTAATAACCGTCAAGCACTGTGTAATAGGCTTCAAGGTATGACAGAATCATAGATGCAATGTGTTTTAAAATAGGGATAGCATGGGAACGCACAGTGATAATGCCATCTTTAACATCAACAAGCCTGTGTTCCTTTAAACTGTTTAATTCCTTAATTAAGTTTTCTTTTGTCAACTCATCCTTATCATAGAGAAATTCTTTTCTAAACAATTCAAAAAGAAAATTAGCATCATCAAATATCTCCTCAACAGAAATCCTGTTCTTCTTTTTTACAAGAATGGCATCTGAGACAAAAGCAACCTTTAAAAACAGATGGATTATGTTATTTTTATAGTATTCAAGGTAATTTCTCCAGTCCTCATCAACAATATAAACCTTTCTCCCCCCTAACTCCTTTATCTCAACAACACCCTTCTCAACAAAGTAATCAACAACCTTTTTTATTAGCCTCTCATCATCTTCAAGTTCAAAAACATCGGCAAGGGGAGCACCTGTGCCTTTCACATAGGTTAAGGCGTAAGCAATCCTTCTCTGCAATCCGCTTTCAAGCAAGCCTTTTTTTATGTTTGAAAGCAAAATCAGGGATGTAAGCGCAATGGGGGTAACTATTGTTTCCTTTTCAATATCCCTTAATACCCTGTATGCAAGCAGAGAATTAAACCTTCTAAACTCTTTTTCGTCAAGGGATTCCAGATCAACCCCAACCTCGTCTGCAAACTCTTTAACGGAAAAAGGCCTGGCAAAGTTCATATAGATCTTACCGAAGTTTTTTCCTAAAAACTTTGTGGTTTTCAAAACAGCGGCAGCACTTTCTTTCTCTTTCTTCTTCCCCTCCATTTCTCTCAAATATGCCCCTGACTCAAAGAGTTTCCCATAAACAATGGAGGTTGGAAGTATTACAATGTCTTTTACTCTTTTCTCTTTAACTTCTTTTGTGTTAAATGAAAGCAAGCCCATCTTTGGATGGAGCAATTTTCCTGTCCTGCTCCTTGTGCCTTCTAAAAAAAACTCCTGAGGAAGCCCGTCGAGAAGCAATCTCCTAATGTAAGCCTGTAATATTACAGGGTAAAGTTTGTCACCTTTTATTGTTCTTCTTATAAAGTATGCACCGGAGTTTCTGAAGATATAGCCCATTGGGAAGAATGAAAGGTTTATCCCTGCTGCAACGTAGGGCATTCTAAGGTTGTTTTTATAAAAAAGGTAAGAAACAATGAGGTAATCCGCATGGGATTTGTGGCAGGGCAAAACAAGGGCAGGGTATTCCCCCGCAAGTCTTCTGTACTCTTCAAGCCTTTCTTCATTTATCCAGAATCCCTCAATAATCTTCGGCCATGCCCAGTCAAGCACCTTTTCAAACTTAAACACAACGCTTTCTTTATAGTTTGCAGCCATTTCGTCAAGTATTTTCAAAGCCTTTTTTATAAGTTTTCTCTTCTTTCTTTTATCCCCCTCTGAAAGCTCTTCTATCCTTTTTTGAACATCAGGGTCTTTTAAAACAAGGTGAATTATTTTATCCCTGTGTTTAAGAGGAGGCCCTATAACAATCCTTTCAAGTTTATTTAACTCATCGTCAAGCTGTTTCCCCAACTCATCAATTGTTTTTGTATCATCAATCTCAAAAGGCTCTCCAAAGTCTATCACGGCCTTTTTGCAACCGGTTATCAATTGCCACAAACGAACAAAACCCCGTGGATTATCAGGCTCCCCAATCAGAAAATTCCATCTGCTGTACTCCCTTCTTGCAACCTTTTTCCATAAGATAAATGTTGGAATAACAACAGGCTTTTTATCAAACCTTTTGCAAAGGGAGAAAATTTTTTCAACAAAGTCCTTTCTCAATGCAATCTCATTGTCTTTCTTTAAAAAAAGCGCAATGGGATTGCCTTTTTTAACGCAATGCTCCAATTGGGTTTCAAAATCCTTAAAAAATGAAAAAGCATTCTCACTGTAACATAGAATTCTGTCTGCCTTCTCTTCAAGAACATACTTTAAAAAATAGTTGTCAATCCTGCTTCTGTGCTCAATTGCAAAGATAGGGAAAACACTTTCATCTTCAAAAAAAGCGTTGAGTTTCTGTAAAGTCAGGTTCGGTATATTTACTTTCTTAAAAAAGTGCTTTAATGCAAATGCCATAAATAAATTATAGCATATTCTGATAGAATAAACTGGACGTGGAGGATTAAATGATAAAAATAGTGCTTACAAACCTTATCCCTGACAGAAAAGAACAGGAAAAACACGATTTAAAAATACTTGAATGGGCGTGTAAAGATTGTAAGGATGGAGAAAGTTGCACAACTGTTTTAGAGTTATCAAAGATCTTAATGGCTGAAGAAAAGATTTCACCTGAAAAGATTATGGATGCACTTATAAATTACCTTCGAATAAATAAAAAGGATATTGTTTTGGTTGACACAAGCAGAGACCATTACTGGAGAGACACATTTGAAGATGCTGTTGAGGGAATAGAGGTTATTCACAATCCCTATCCAGAAACACTTTTTCAATAAAATTATTTATTCTGTCAATATGTGTACCCTGCCAGTAAACCTTTCCGCAAGATGCACATTTAAAAAAAATTTCATTGGTCTTAAAAACATAAGGGGGAACAGTATCCTTTACGCTCTCTTTTGATACCTTAATTAATTCTCCGTTGCAAACAGAGCACCGTGATTCCTGTTTTTTAAGGCAAAACCTGTTAACCACCTCAATCAATTGCCCCTTTACTTCCTTTGAATTAACAAGGTATGAATTCAGGCACTTTTCAAAAAGCTCCCTGTCCTTTGTAAGCAAAATTCTTTCCTCTTTTTCAGAAAGTGATTTTAAAAAATCATCCTCTGCAAACTTAAAGTAAAGGGTATCGTATCCCAATATCCTCAACCACTTTGCAAGGGTTCCAAGCATGCAATCGCATAAAAATCTCATAGATAGAATATAGTGTTTAACATTATGTTTTTCAAACTATACCCTGCTGTTCACTTCATCTTGACATAGTAGTAAAATGTCCATTTCACATGTATTCTGTCATTTTTTATAAAGGACGGAAGAGGCGGAAAGGGGTTTGAATACTTTATTGCGTAAAAGGCTGACATATCAAGGGGATCTATCCCTGTTTTTTTCAAGAATTTCAGATTCTCAATCTCCCCGTTTTTCTTTATATCAAACTCAACCTTAACAACCCCCTTTAAAAACAGATTCTCAACAACAGGGGGAATTATCCAGTTTGACTTGACCTTTCTTTGAATAATCTTTGCATAGGGGCCTAAATCAAAACCCTGGGTATCTATCGAAAAGTTACCCGGAATTGTTAACCCTCCGTTTTCATTGTTGTAAATTTCAGGCTTTGTTACTGAAAAAAGGTTCTCTGTGTTTATATACGGGCTTTTTTTCATCTGCTTTGCAAGTTTTTTGTTTTCCCTCTGGCCACTTAACGGATTTTCTTCGCTCAATCCGTTATCTTTCTTCTTTTCCGCCTGTTTACCCTTATTCTTCACAATCTTTTTTAATTCCTCTTCAGGTTGAGGCAATGTGTTCATTCTCCTTGATTTACTCAAACTTCCTTTCTTTATAACAACTTCAGGGGTGTTCCCTTTTGAATAAGGGGTGTTTGACTTTTTCCCTCTTCCCCCTGATGCCTTTCTTGAAATGTCTGAATACAATTTTGCATTTTTGTTTTCTTTAACAGGGGTTTCCTCCGGCAGGTCAACAAAGGTAAACTTAATCTCCCTGCTTTTATCGACAGATTGAGCGAGAATCTTATTTATCTTTTTTACAAAAGGGGCAAAGAAAACCCTGTCAGATGCAAAGTAAAGCAAAAGGGTGAGCAAAATTGCAATCATCAAACTTTCAAACAGGGTTATTTCTCTTTTAGGCCTCATAGAAATTCCCTGAAAAGAGATTCAAAAATATAATGCCTTAAAGAGGAAAAATCGATATCCCTTACTATCGGACAGATCCTGTTTGAAAGAAAAACAATAAAAATGTCTCTTCTTTTATGAATTGCAATACCTGTGCCTGTAAATCCAAGATGATAAAAATAATTATCCTTTTCAAAAAGTGGCAAAGTCCAGTTATCGCTTTTTAAGAGGGTTTGCGTAAGTTTTATAACACCTGAAATATTTGCAAAAAGGCCTGAATTTCCTGCAATCCCGTTTGAATAATGAGAGTTCAAATCGTGGGTTTCCCCCTTTATAACCCTGTTAAACCTGAATTTTCTTTTATCCGGATCTTTGACAAACCTTTTTGCAATTTTATACTCGTAAACATTTCCCCTCTCAGTTGGGGCAACACTTATGCACCTTACAGGGGGAAGAAAACAATTTTCAAAACTTTGCAGAAATATTTTTACAATGGTTTTAAAATCTTTATTGCAAACCCTCTCCACAACCTCTTTTAAAAGAATGTAATTAAGGCAGGAATAAACCTTTTCCCCTTTTTCCCCTTTGAAACCTTTTTTTAGGATAGTGTCAATGTAACTATCTTTAAAGAGGTAAAGTGGAAGCCAGGGGATAAGCCCGGAAGTATGATTTATAAGCTCACTCATCTTTAACGAATATGGAAGCTGCGGGATAAAATCTCTAACATCGGCATTTAAATCAACATTAACCTCAACAACAGGAAAGGTTAAAAGCGGTTTGGTTGTGGAAGCACAATCGTAAATCAAATAATCTGGATGGCAATCCTTAAAAATCAATTTCCCTTTTTTAACAACAGCAAGGGAGTAAGAGGGGGTTGCCCCCCTTAAATTCAAATCCCTTAAAATTCTTTGAACCATTCCCTTTTTTCAATCATTTTTGATATTGTTTTTGTTAACTCCAGTGCCTTTACCCCGTCTTCTCCAGTTACAGGGACTTCAATATTATTGATTATTGAATAAAGGAAAGCCCCGTCTTCTGCCTCTAACTGGTCTCTGTTTACAACCCCAACCTGCTCAACCTTTATTTTTTCACCCTGATAATTGACTTTTTTCAGGGTTCGGTTATTTAAGTTAGCCGAGTAATAGGAATCCCTGTCGTAAACCCTCACCGTCCTGTCCCTTTCCTCGGAAACCCTTGATACACTCAATTCAGCAATAGCCCCGTTTTCAAACTCAATTAAGGCAAAACCAATATCCGTTTTTTCAGTCAAAACAGGACTCCCTTTAACAGTGAGTCTTTTAGGCTTTGAGTTTACAAGTGTTAAAACAAGGTCTATGTCGTGAATCATAAGGTCAAGTACAACATCAATGTCAACACTTCTCCCTGTGAATGGTGAGAGCCTTGATGTTTTAACAAACCTAACCTCTTTTACATTTTTTTTCAATGAAACAAAAGCGGGGTTAAACCTCTCAATGTGGCCAACCTGCAATTTCAAACCCTTTTCTTTTGCAAGTGTTATAAGTTTTTCACCATCTTCCACCCTGTCGGTTATAGGTTTTTCAACAAGAACATTAACACCATTTTCAAGGAAAAATTTTGCAATCTCATAGTGCAACACGGTTGGGGTTGCAATTATCACTGCATCAACTTTGTCTGCAATCTCTCTAAAATCTCTGACAAAATCAGCCCCGCACTTTTCCGCTATCTCTCTTCCGGTTTTCTCGTCAATGTCAACAACATACCTGAAATCGGAATTTTCAAGTTCAGACAGAACCCTTGCATGAAACTTTCCTAAATGTCCGCTCCCTATAACGGCGGTTTTTACCTTGCTCATTTACCCTCTCCATTGTAATTAAAGTAATCTTTAAAAGGGGTGTGTTTGATCTTATCCCTGTTTTTCTCCATTAAATAATCCCAGTATCCGCTCTCTCCTTTAAGGTATTTATCAAACCAGGCAACAAGGAAGTTTTCCTGGGCAATCCAGTTTGAGAATTTTCCTTTCATTCCATGGTCTTCATTGAAAAACCTTATATAAACACAGTCTTTTCCAAGCACTTTTAAAGCAGTAAAAAACTGGTCTGATTCAATTGTGGGAACATTTACATCGCTTGTGCCGTGCATAAGCAACAAGGGTGTTTTAACCTTATCTGCATTGAAAAGAGGTGATTTGTCAACATAAACACTTTTAGCATTCCAGGGGTATGAGCCGTGAAGTGCGGTCATTCCGTAAAGGTAACCCCAGTATCCGCCACCCCAGTATGATGCTATGTTAGAAATACCGTATTCAGATACAAGTGCTTTGAACAAAGTGGTTTTGTATGCAAGGGTGTTTGCAAGGAATCCGCCGTAACTCCCGCTGTATGCCCCAAGTTTTTCTTTATCAATGCTTTTTACCTGACTGCATATCCATTCCGTTGCCTCAATTAAATCGGCAGCACTCTTTTCCCCCCATTCATTGCAATGCTCTGCTGCAAACTTTTCTCCCTTTCCAACCGCACCCCGCGGGGTTGTAAGAAAAACAAAGTACCCGTTGTTTGAAAGGTACTGAAAAACAGGGTGAAACGGATTTCCGCAGGGAACAACCCCCCCGTAATAGAAAACAATTAAAGGGTATTTTTTGTTTTTGTCGTAGTTTGCAGGATAAATCAGGTAATTGTTTATCTCGTAACCTGTTTTTGATTTAAATTTGTAAAAATCGTAAGGGGAAAGCACTATTCTCTTTTGAAGGGACTGCGGTTCAAACACAAATAATCTTTTATCCCCTCTGTAAAGAGCGGGAAAGTGGTTGAAGTCTGATGCAATAAAGTAATTGCCGTTGTCTGTTATTTTGAATCCTGTGGTTAAAAGGTTTTTAGGTTTTTCTATTTTTTTAATTTCAGAGTTTTCAACATTGTAAACATAAACCTCACCTTTACCCTCTTCCGTTGCAATGAAGGCAATTGAGTTATCCAGCTTTTGAAGGGTATTTGATGTTTGATATGCGTAAATTATGTCAATCCCGGTTGTAAACTTTTTATCCTTTGCAATTGGGGTTAATTTCCCACTTTCAAGGCTCAAAGAATAGAGGCAATTGTCGTAGTAGTTTGCAGGCTTTTTTTCATTGTACTCTTCTTTTTGTGCCGTGAAGAAAACGGTGTTTTTATCAAAAAATACAGGATTGCCCACCGGATTTTCGGAGCCAATATTGTACTCTCCTATCTTTCTCTCTTTTAAATATGTCAAATCCTTCTCAATAACAACCGTTTTTGCCCAGGGGTATGAATCAATTAATTTTGATTTAAAAATCACAACCTTGTTAAATCCGACTGTGTAAGCGTCAATGTATGCAGGGTCTTCAATCTTTCTCAATGTTTTCCCGTCAATTGAAACTGAAAATAAAGCCTTTTTTGTTTTGTAAAATGGGGTTTTTTCGTAAAGGTGGGTTAAGATCTCATAATCCCTTTTCTTTCCTTTAAAAGTATCCGATACAAGGAAGTAAATTATGTTCCCATCTTCAGAAACAGAAAGGTTGGATACAGGTTTTTCAGAGGAAAAAACCTTTTTTAATTCAAGGGAATCCAGATCAAGTGAATAAATATCTTTGCCTTTAAGCATTATTAAACAATCGTTTCCTGAAAAAACAGGGTTTTTAAATCCCTCAAATGCCAAAAAATGCGAAAAATCATTGTTTAAAAACAAGTCTGTCTCAACCTTTCTTTTACCCTTTTTATCCCTTTTTGAAACAACAACTGCAACATTTTCTCCATCATCGGATACAGTAAAATAGTACGGATACCAGAAATCTATGTAATCATTGTGGTCAATGTGTTTTTTAATGTCAGAGGTTATTGTGCAGTCTATATCCTTTAATTCTATCTTCACATTTGCACTTACCCCTGCTTTTACAAAAAATACAAGCAAAAACCTGTGTTTCCCTGTGGTCAATGCAATGTCAGAGTTGTTTTTAACCTCTTTGCCGTCAAGGTAAATCTTTAAGTCTTTGTAATTTTCAACCTTTACCTTCCCCTTTTGAAACGAATCCACCTTTGCATAGAAAAAAACAGCCTTTGTGTATGGGTGTTTCGCCTCTGGAAGAGATATGTTAGAAGTTTCAAACGGGTGAACCTCTCCATTTTCAGTTATAAACACACTATCTTTTGAAAGGTAAGTCTCAGTGTTAAGGGTATAACCATCCGGAAGAATTACCTCTAAAGCCCTGCCAACCTCAGTGGCATAAATGCTCAACACAAATGAAAAAAGAACAAAAAGCAAAGACAAAAACCTTCTCATAACCCACCCCTTAAATTTCATTTCAACCTTGATTATAGCAAGTAATGGAAGAAAAAATGACAAAAACAGGGATTGAACTTTTTAACTTAATAAAAAAAGATTTTAGTATAATTAAATGGAATACTCATATTTTTAAAAATAAGGAGGGGGAAAATGAATTACCCTGTATGGTTTTTACCCGCAATAGGGGGCGGGACATTGATAGCATTCATTGCTATTGTCCATGTCTTTGTCTCTCACTTTGCGGTTGGAGGAGGAGCATTCCTTATTGCACTTGAAAAAAAGGCATACAAAGAAGAAAACAAGGAGATGCTTGAAATTGTAAAGAGGTTTGCAAGGTTTTTTATCCTTTTAACAATGGTGTTCGGCTCAATCACAGGAGTTGGAATATGGTTTATCACTGCACTCGTTAACCCCGGGGGGATATCCTTTCTTATTCACAACTTTGTTTTCGGATGGGCGGCAGAGTGGGTGTTTTTTGTTTTAGAGATTATTGCCGCATTTGTCTATTATTACACTTTCGGGAAGATGGATAGAAAAACTCACTTAAAGGTTGGCTGGATTTACTTTATATCTGCGTGGATGAGTTTGTTTCTTATTACAGGGATAATTGACTTTATGCTAACGCCGGGCAAATGGCTTGAAAGCCACACATTCTGGACAGGGTTTTTCAACCCTTCTCTGTTCCCGTCAGTTTTTTTCAGAACATTTATGAGTTTTTTAATGGCAGGGGTTTTCGGTTTATTTGTCCTTTCTTTCTATGAAAAAAGCGCGGCTAAAGAAAAATTTGTGAAGTACTCTTCTTTATGGGTCATAATTTCAATAATTTTAATGATACCATTTGCTTTGTGGTATGTATCGGTACTTCCTGTTGAAGCAAAATCCCTCGTTATGGGAAAATCCCCGACAATAGTAATTACAAAACAGGTTTTGACATACAGTTCAATAGCGGGAATTTTGCTTGGAGCAATTGTTTATTTGAAACCGGATTTCAACAAATTCTTTGTCTCTTTAATAATTTTCCTTGCGGGATTCTTAATAATAGGCTCATTTGAATGGACAAGGGAGGCTGCAAGAAGGCCTTATGTTATAAACAAAGTAATGTACTCAAATATGATCTTTGAAAACGAGGTTGAATCTTTAAAAAGTGAAGGATTTTTGAAAAAGGCAAAGTGGGTATCAATTAGAAATATAACTGACGAAAATAAAATTCAGGCAGGAAAAGAAATATTTATTCATCAATGTTACGCTTGCCACACAATTGGCGGCTTCAACAATGACATCAAGGAGAGGGCAAAATCAATGAGTTACACTGCACTGGCCAGATACATTGAAAAGATACACAAAGTCAGATACTTTATGCCACCGTTTGCAGGGACAAAAGAGGAGGCAAAGGCTCTTGCCGCATTTATAGCAGGTGATTTGCTTGGAAAAGAGGTGAAAGAGCCTGAATCACAGAAACTTGACGGAAAGACAATCTTTGAAAACAACTGCTCATCATGTCATGAAGTGGAAGATTTTGAGGATTTAATATCCGGATGGAGCAAAGAAAAGGTTAGAAAAGCACTTGATATGCTTGATAAGTTAAACGAGGAGATGCCACCATTTGAGGGCACTCCCAAAGAAAAGGATACATTAACCGAATATCTCCTTAAAATTTCAGGGGGTGAGAAATGATTAACAACCTGATTCCAAACCCTGATACAATTCAGGTTTCCTGGATATACTTTCAAATCCTTCTCCTGTTAACCACTCCAATTCATTTTTTCTTTATGAATGCAGTGCTTGGCTCTGCCGGGATTGCCTCTTACCTTCACTTTAAAAAGGATGAGAAAGCAAAAAAGCTTGCGCATCACATAGCGATCTTTCTTCCCCTTGCAGTTGCCTTTGCAGTGAACTTCGGGGTTGCGCCATTATTGTTTGCACAGGTTTTGTACGGGCAATTCCTTTACACATCCTCGGTTTTAATGGCTGTTTTCTGGATTTCAATTATAGCAATTCTCATAATTGCCTATTACCTTGCCTATTACTATGACTTTTCTTTTGAAAAATTAGGGGAAAAGGGGAAGTGGATAATACTTTTGTCCTTTGTGCTGTTTATAATAATTGCATACTTTTTCACAAACAATATGCTTTTAATGCTTTTGCCTGAAACATTCCCGAAGTGGTTTAAAAACATGGGGGGAACAATTCTTGCCTCTTCTGACAGAGTGTTTCTTCCAAAATACTTCCACAATTTAGCAGGTGCAATGGCAATAGGGGGGCTTTTTGTTGCTTTAATTTCCTGTTTCAAAAGCAAAAAAGACAAAGAAATTGCCGATTACGGCAAAGAAGTAGGACTTAAAACATTTTTCTATTTCACCTTAATTAACATTGAATTTGGCCTGTGGCAATTTTTAACAATACCGGGAAGTATAAGAAGAGGCTTAATAGGTGGAAGCACATCAGGGACGGTTGTTTTTGTAATTGCCCTTTTGTCCATATTGCTTGCCCTTGTTTTCTCATGGAAGAAAAACCTAAAACTCACAGCAATATTCGGCTTAACAGCCCTTTTGTTTATGTCCTTTGTAAGGGATTTTGTAAGACAGGGGTATTTAAAAGATTACTTCTCACCTTCCAGTTTAAAGGTTGTAAACGATTACTCTCCATTAGTTTTCTTCCTTGTTATCTTTTTAATAGGCATATTTGTTGCTTACTGGCTTATCAAAAAGGCAATTGAGGCCTTCAATTAAAAAAGGGGGGATAGATCCCCCCTTTTGTTTTATCTATTAAAAAGTGTTAATAAACCTTTTCCCCAAGGTATTCATCAAGTATTGAAACAAGGGTTTTGCTTGGCATCATTGCCTTCTGCAACTTGTCTTCATCCGGGAAGTAGTACCCGTTTATATCAACAGGTTTTCCTTCTGCATCAGCAATCTCTTTGATAATAGTGTCTATGCTCTCCCTCATCCTCTCTGCAAGAGGCTTGAAGGCTTCTTTTAATTCAACATCTTCGTCCTGCCCGGCAAGTGCCTCTGCCCAGTAAAGCATAAAGTAAGCCTGACTTCCCCTGTTGTCCAGTTGTCCAACCTTTCTTCCCGGCCACTTTTCATTTTCAAGCAATTTAGCAACTGCCTTTTCAACAGCCTTACCCATTACACCTGCCTTTTTATGCCCTTCCTTTTGAGCCATAAACTCCAGTGTTGCACCAAGGGCATTGAATTCAGCGGTTGAATCCCACCTTAAATGGCCCTGCTCAAGAAACTGCTGAACATGTTTTGGAGCTGAACCGCCTGCGCCTGTTTCAAAAAGGCCACCGCCTGCAAGAAGGGGAACAATTGAGAGAACCTTTGCGCTTGTGCCTATTTCAATAATAGGGAAGAGGTCTGTGAGATAATCCCTTAAAACATTACCAGTAACAGCAATTGTGTCTTCCCCCGCCCTGAACCTCTTTAATGTGTAAGCCATTGCATCAACAGGCCTCATAATCTTTATTTCAAGCCCGTCTGTATCAAGCTCTGCAAGGTACTTTTCAACCTTCTTTATCAATTCAGCATCGTGTGCCCTGTCTTTATCAAGCCAGAATATTGCAGGGAAACCGCTAACCCTTGCCCTGTAAACCGCAAGTTCAACCCAGTCCTTAATTGCAATGTCCTTAGCCTGAAATGCTCTCCAAATATCGTTTTGCTCAACCTTGTGCTCCGTTAAAACATTGCCTTCTTCATCAACTATTCTAAAAACACCGTTTTCAGGGGCAATAAATGTTTTGTCATGCGAGCCGTACTCCTCAGCTTTCATTGCCATCAAGCCTATGTTCTGGACAGTGCCTATCTTTGTTCTGTCAAACTTCCCGTTTTTCTTGCAGTCTTCAACGATCTCTTTGTACATTGTTGCATAGGTTCTGTCAGGTATCATTGCTTTTGTGTCTTTCAAATCACCCTTTTTATCCCACATTCTGCCGCCTTCTCTTATAACAACAGGCATTGAAGCGTCCACAATTATAAGGTTTGGTGCATGAAGGTTTGTTATCCCTTTATCGGAATCAACCATTGCAAGGTCAGGGTTTTTCTCATAAACCTCTTCAATTGCCTTCTTTATCTCCTGCTGTTTTTCTTCGGGAAGTTTCTCAATCTTTTTGTAAAGGTCAACAAGCCCGTTGTTGGGGTTAACACCAATCTCTTTGAACTCTTTTTCAAATTTTTCAAAAACTTCTTTGAAGAATGTTTTAACAGCATATCCGAAAATAGGTGGGTCTGAAACCTTCATCATTGTTGCTTTAAGGTGAAGGGAAAGCAACTGGCCTTTATCCTTTGCATCCTTTATCTCATTCTCAAAGTATTTAACAAGCTCTTTAACATTCATAAAAGTTGAGCTTAAAACCTCTCCTTCGGTTAAATTTAGCTCCTTCAAAACACTTGATTTTCCGCTTTCTCCAAGAAACTCAATTTTCACCTTCATATCTTTTGGTGCAGTAAAAGACTTCTCGTTTTCAAAGAAATCACCCCGCTCCATGTGGGCAACCTCTGCCTTTGAGTTTTCAGGCCAGTCTTTCAAAGGCAAGCCTGCAGCTTTTGGATTCTTCTTAACATACTCTTTCAAAGCCTTTGGCGCCCTTCTGTCAGAGTTCCCCTGCCTTAAAACAGGGTTTACGGCACTGCCAAGGCAAACAGAGTACCTTTCCTGCAATTTCTTTTCCTCTTCTGTTTGAGGCTCTTCAGGGTAATCCGGAACCTTATACCCCTTTTTCTGCAACTCTTCAATAGCCTCTTTCAACTGAACAACAGATGCACTGATATTCGGCAGTTTGATTATCTTTGTTCCCTTTTTGTTTACAAGTTCTCCAAGTTCTGCAAGGTCATCAGGAACCCTCTGTGATTCTTCAAGGTAATCGGGAAAATTGGCAAGTATCCTTCCTGCAAGTGAAATATCCTTTAAGTCAACCTCAATTCCGCCCTTCTTTAAAAACCCCCTTACAACTGGAAGAAGTGCAAATGTCGCAAGGTATGGTGCTTCATCTGTCTTTGTCCAAATAATCTTATTCACAAAAAACCTCCCACAGCAATTTTTATTTGATAATTCAAGCAAACTCAACAACGCTCAACCGAATTTAATCTTACTATAAAAAGCAATGGCAAACAATAATGAATGATTGTTCAATTTTACAAAAAGATTAAAAAAACCACCTTTTCGGGATAAAGAGTTTCTCAAATGTGGTTATTGCATAAGTGTCTGTCATCCCAGATATAAAATCCGCAACAATTCTATCAACAGGGTCATTCCTTTTAAAGTAAAATTCCGGTATTTGTTCAGGGTGTTTCAGATAGTATTCAAACAAAAACTCAAGCACCCTTTCTGATTTCACAAACTCTTTTTTTACCTTCTGGTTGGAATAGATGTTATCGTACATAAAGTCTTTGAAAATCAGGAAAGCCTCTTTAATTTCTTCATCCATTCCTATCTCCGAGTAATCTGTTGAAAGGGTGTGGTTTATAATATTCAACACAAGGGTGTTTATTCTGTCCCTTATGCTTTCCCCTATCCTTTCCCTCACAATTTCAGGCAGATCCTTTTCCTCAATTACCCCTGCCCTTATTGCATCATCGCAATCATGGTTCAAATATGCAACCATATCGGAGATTCTGACAATCTTTGCCTCAAGGGTGAGAATTCCAAGGCTTTTACCCTCTAAATCACCGCTTCTCCCCTTTGAATGCTTTGAAATTCCGTCTATAACCTCAATGGTAAGGTTTAGTCCCTCCCCCTTTTTCTCAAGGTATTTTACAACCCTTTTGCTCTGTATATAATGCTTGAACCCCCCATCAACAAGCCTGTCAAGAACACTCTCGCCAGCATGCCCGAAGGGGGTGTGGCCTAAATCGTGTCCAAGTGCAATTGCCTCTGTCAAATCCTCATTTAGGCTCAATGCCCTTGATATTGTTCTTGCAATCTGGGAAACCTCAAGGGTATGGGTTAGCCTTGTTCTGTAATGGTCTCCAACCGGGGCAAGGAAAACCTGGGTTTTGTGCTTCAACCTCCTGAAAGCCTTTGAGTGTATTATCCTGTCTCTGTCTCTCTGAAAACAGGTTCTAACAGAGCATTCGGGCTCCTCTTTCTCCCTCCCTCTGCTTTTGTAAGAGAGGGTGGCGTGTTTAGAAAGTATATTTTTTTCAATCTCCTGATATTTTTCCCTTAAATTCATCAAATAACAAGCTCCCTTTCCTCATTGGATGTAAGCCTTGAAACAACAATCCCTGCAATAAGGGAAAGCAAAAAGGCAGGTATTAACTCGTAAAGGGCAGAGCTTAAAGCAGGTATATTCTTCCACACAATAACCACAACAGGCCCAACAATAAGGTTTGCCAGCGCACCCCATTTGTTAAACTTCTTATCGTAAAGCAGAAGAATTATAAGAGGGGAGAAAGCAGCACCAAGGGCTCCCCAGGCGTAAAGGACAAAAGAATAGATCACCTTTATGTTTTTAAGCGCAAAAATCATTGCAAAAAGTGTTATTGCAACAATTACAGCCCTTGTAATTATAACCAGTTTCTCCCTTTTAACCTCTTTGTTTGTAAGTTTAAGCCATAGATCATTGACCAAAGCAGTTGCAGCATACATCAATTGAGAATCGGCAGTTGACATGATTGCAGCGGTAATTGCCGAAAGGACAATCCCTGCAAGAACAGGGTGCAGATAGGTTGAGGTAAATTTTGGGAGAACATACTCCGGGTCTGCAAGTTCAGGAAACAATGCCCTTCCTATTATTCCAAGTGAAACCGAACCAAAGAGAACAAAAAGCGCCCAGAATGTTGATATCATTCCAGACTTTACAGCCTCTTCCTCGTTTTCAACAGTGATAAACCTTACAACAACATGGGGCATTCCCTGATAACCAAGCCCTATTCCAAGTTGACCAAGGATAAAACCAACACTACCCCATAGTCCCGCCCCTTTCAAAGACCAGAAGGAAAACAACCCGTTTTGCTTTAAAACATCAACAACATTTCCAATACCCCCTGCCTGAAAGAGTGCGTAAAACGGGAGAATAACAAGTATGAAAACCATTAAAAAGCCCTGCAAGGCATCTGTCCAGCAGACAGCAGCGTAGCCACCCATCAAAATGTATGCTCCAATAATCACAGCCCCGATGATAACCCCAAGGGTGTATTCGTTTACTGTAAAAGTGTTTCCAACAAAATGCTGAAGGGAATTAACCATACTTTGTGGAATAATCTCCATACCTGAAAATGTTTTGCCTGCACCTATAAATTGTGAGATAACATAAACAGTCATAAAGAAAACAATTATCACACTGCTCACAATCCTCAAAACCTTTTTCCTGTCGTTTAAAGCATCCTCAATCATATCCGCCACAGTGAGGGAATTAAGTTTACCCGACAATCTTCTAACAGGCTTTATTATGAAAAACCAGTTTGCAGCAAAACCTAACACACATCCAATTGCCGCCCAGTATGCAATTGTCCCCATCTTATACCCAAGCCCTGAAAGTCCAAGCATAACCCATGCACTTTCAGAAGATGCGGCGGCAGAAAGTGCGGTAACAATTGCACCAAGAGATTTGCCAGCTGAAACAAAGTCTTCATAAGACTTTGAAAACTTTTTATCACCTATGTACCCAATTACAAGAAGAGCGATCAAATAAACAACAAAAGTAATAAACACTGCACTTGAATGTACTCCCATACCCCCTCCATTCACATGCTTTTCTGATAATTAAATTCTATTTTATTTAAACTAAATTCGTCAAATATTATTAATGCCTATCTGTCTTTTTTAAGTTGACATTCTTTCAAAAAATTTCTATTATTTTAAAGCGGCGTGCACCTGTAGCTCAGCAGGATAGAGCACAGGATTCCTAATCCTGGTGTCGCAGGTTCGAATCCTGCCAGGTGCACCATTTTTCTTAAAAATCCTGTTTAACAATCTTTTTTATCCTCTTTGTTTTTTCAACCTTATCTTTAGAAAATTCAAAGGAAGACTTGATAAGGTCAATTATCTCCTGCAAAGGTATCCTCGTATCGTTGAAAAAGAGTTTTAAAAGAGGCTCACCCTTTTCAACATAATCCCCAACCTTTTTGTTTAAAACAATTCCAGCACCGTAATCAATTGTATCCTCTTTTTTAAGCCTTCCCGCTTTGAGGTAAACCCCTGCCATTCCAAGGTTGTAAGAATTTATTTCGGATATATAACCGCTTTTTTCGGAAAATACTTCAAGTGAATTTTTGCAACTTTCAAAAAGTGAGTAATCGTTTATAACTTCAGGATTGCCTCCGCAAAACTCTATCCACTCAGCATACTTTTTCAATGCGCTGCCACTTTCAATTGCCTTAAAAATCCTCTCCTCCGCATTCTCCCCATCCCCGCTTAAAACAAGCATCTGTTTAACTATCTCAACGCTTACTTCAAGCAGGTCTTCAACCTTTTTGCCCTTTAACACCTCAAATGTTTCAACTATTTCAAGGGAATTACCGATGTTGTAACCAAGTGGTTCGTTCAT
>JALSOA010000119.1 GCA_026986725.1 Acidobacteriota bacterium | reverse complement strand
GTATGTTTACATCCATGCCTGAAGCGGTAACATGGTCAAGACCACCGTAGCCTATATCGTAAGCCCATCCGTCACCACCCACAATCCAGACAGCCTTGTATTTGAGGTAGGATATGTGTTCGTACAATTCTTTTTCAATGCTTCCTTCCGGATAATCTTTGAGAAGATTTTTCAATTTATCAACAGCGTCCCTTGTTTTGTAAAAAGCATTGTCATTTTCCCTCTGGGCATCAATGGGCTCTATCTCAAAGAGGAGTTTTTTAATATCTTCATTTACCCCGTCTTTTTCAAGCAATTGCTGTCTTAAAGCAAAAGCATGATTTGTCAACTGATTAACGGCAAGCCTCATTCCAAGGCCGTATTCAGCATTGTCTTCAAAGAGTGAGTTGCCCCATGCAGGACCCTCTCCCCTTTCGTTCTTACAGTATGGAATTGTTGGTGCTGTTCCTCCGTAAATTGAGGAACATCCTGTTGCATTTGCCTGAATAACCCTGTCGCCCTGTAACAAAGTCATAAGGGTTATGTACGGAGTTTCACCGCAACCGGGGCAGGCACCTGAAAACTCAAATAACGGCTCTTTCAATTCAACCGTTCTCACTGAGGCATTGCTCGCAAACTTCTCCTCTTTTGGTGCATCTAAATACTGTTTCAAACTCTTCCTTAAAGGCTCAAGAATTTCATGCTTTGAAACCAATTCAAGTGCCTTATTCCCTTTTTTCCCCGGACATACAGTTACGCAAACTCCGCAACCTGTACAATCATCTGGGAAAACCTGTACCCTGTAAACATATTTTCCATCTTTGTTATCTTTATGGTTAAACTTAATTGTTTCAAATTCTTCATTTGAAAGTTCAATATTATTTTTGTCAAAAACTGCGGTTCTTATTGCAGCATGAGGGCAGGAAAAAGCACATTGACCACACTGGATGCAGTTTTCAAAGTTCCACTTTGGCACTCTGACTGCAATAGACCTTTTTTCATACTTTGTTGTGCCTGTCGGGAATACTCCATCAGCAGGTATCTTTGAAACAGGGATTGAATCACCTTCAAAGTGCATTACAGGAACAATTACACTGTTAATAAAATCTTTGATTTTTGCATCTTCTGGCAATACTTCAACAGTCCATGGCTTCTCAGTGTAATCCTTAACTTGAGAAGGCAAAGGCACCTCTTTTATTTCGGTTAAAGCCCTTCTCATTGCCTCTATGTTCATATTAACAACCTTTTCACCCTTTTTTGCATAGGTTTTTCTGATTGCATTCTCAATCTCTCTTGTAAAGACATCTTCCGGAAGAATACCGGTTAATTTAAAAAAACCAGTTTGCATTATAATGTTTATTCTTTCACCCAAACCTATTTCAAAGGCAATTTTATAGGCATCAATGCAGTAAACTTTCAATTTCTTATTTATTATTGTTTCAACATCTTTTTTCGGGAAAAGGGATATAACCTTTTCAGGCTCAACATGGGTGTTAATTAAAACGGTTCCACCTTCCTGAATTCCTTTTAAAACATCAAGTTTACCTATGTATTCTTCTTTGTTTATCCCAACGAAATCAGGCTTCGTGATGAGATAAGGCGAAAGAATTTTCTCGTCTGAAAATCTCAAATGTGAAACAGTAATACCGCCTGCCTTCTTTGAGTCATAGACAAAGTATCCCTGTGCTTCTTTCCCTGCAACATCACCGATTATTTTAATTGTATTCTTTGATGCACCGACTGTACCGTCAGAGCCAAACCCAAATATCTTTGCTCTTCTTACCTTTGGATTCTCTGCGTCAAACTTCTCATCGTATGGAATTGATTTGTGGGAAACATCGTCTTCAATACCAAGAGTAAACCTTTTAATTACTTTATCAGCAGGGTTATTTAAAACATGGTCAATGGCACCTTTAAGCATTGCAGGGGTGAATTCCTTTGAAGAAAGTCCGTAGATTCCACCAACTATAAACGGCTTGTTTTCAATCAAGCCAAGCTCTTTTTGCATATCAAAGGCTGCGA
This sequence comes from Acidobacteriota bacterium, assembly GCA_026986725.1. Lineage (GTDB taxonomy): Bacteria > Acidobacteriota > Holophagae > Thermotomaculales > Thermotomaculaceae > Thermotomaculum. Next base: position 5,129 of record JALSOA010000119.1, on the reverse strand, counting down.
CAACATCAAGGTATAAAGGCTCTCCAGGTGCTCCGTGCTCTTTTGTTCTATCAAGAACAATAACTTTTTTAACCGTTTTTGGCATTACTTTAAAGAATCTCTCTCTGTCAAAAGGCCTGTAAAGCCTTACCTTAACAACCCCTGTTCTGTATCCCATTGAATTGAGTTTTTCAACGGTTTCATGGGCCACATCAGAACCTGACGCCATTATTACAACAACAACCTCAGCATTTTCATCTCCAACAAAATCAAATGCCTGATACATTCTGCCTGTTAACTTTGCAAATTTTTCCGCATATTTATCAAAGATCTCCGGGAATTTCTCATAATAAGGGTTCTGTGCTTCTTTGTTTTGAAAGAAAATATCAGGATTTTCTGCTGTTCCCCTCAATGTTGGGTAATCAGGGTTAAGCGCCCTTTCCCTCATTTCATATACATACTTCATCTCAATCATATCTTTCATAACCTCTTTGGGGACAAGCTCAACCTTTCTTATTTCATGAGAGGTTCTGAAACCATCAAAAAAATGAAGGATCGGCACTTTTGCCTCAATTGTGGTTGCATGGGCAATTGTTGCAAGGTCCTGTATCTCCTGCTGATTTGCAGATGCAATCATGGCAAAACCGGTCTGCCTTGTTGCCATAACATCTGAATGGTCACCAAAGATTGAAAGAGCGTGGCTTGCAACAGACCTTGCAGAAACATGGAAAACCGATGGAGTCAACTCTCCTGCAATTTTGTACATGTTGGGTATCATCAAAAGCAATCCCTGGGATGCAGTGAATGTTGTGGTTAGAGAGCCTGCTGCTGCTGCTCCGTGAACTGCTCCCGAAGCGCCACCCTCCGATTGCATCTCGTAAACCCTTGGTATCTGGCCAAATATATTCTTTTCACCTTTTACAGATAAAGCATCTGCAAGTTCTCCCATAGGCGAAGAAGGGGTAATTGGATATATTGCTATAACCTCGCTCATTGCATGAGCAACACGCGCTGCGGCTGTATTGCCGTCAATGGATTGTTTAATAACCCTGTAATCAGACATAATAATTCCTCCTCCATATCTTCTTGCCTTTTTATTTTAACAAAAAAAGTAAATTGAAATCATTTTTTTCCTTGATTTTACTTTTTTGATGTAAAATTTAAACAGGGGAAACTAAAGAAAGGGGAAGGGGGAAGATGTTTAAGAAACTCCTGTTTATTTCGTTAATACTCTTTTCTATTTATTCATTTCCGCAGGTAAAATTCAGTGAAATAGCATGGATGGGAACCCAGCATTCAACCTACGATGAATGGATTGAGTTGTACAATGATTCTGACTCTGACATTGATATTACAAACTGGGTAATTGAGGCTGAAGATGGTACCCCCACAATACATTTAATGGGTACTGTCAAAGCCCATGGCTATTTCCTTCTTGAAAGGACTGATGATACTTCTGTTCCTGATATTGAAGCGGACCAGATATACACAGGTGCACTTGAAAACAGGGGAGAAGTACTTTACCTGAAAGATAATTACGGTAATGTGGTGGATATGGTTGACAGATGGTATGGCGGAAACCCCTATACCAGAGCGACCATGTATAGAAAAGATTTTTCCCTGCCGGGGACTGATGAAGATGCATGGGGCACATCGTCAACAGAGTACTCTGTTGGACTTGGTACACCAACAAATTCAAGTATGGACACAAGCGAGAGCCAGCCTGATTGGTTTTATGTTTATTTCTCACACCATATAGATGCAAAAATGCCATCTTACGGACCCGGAGAAATGGAAAGTGCATTGATAAACCTTTTAAACTCTGCAACACACAGTATTTACTTTGCAATTTACGGTTATTCAGATTGCCCTGGAGTTTTGAATGCACTCCTGAATGCAATTGACAGAGGTGTTGATGTTAAAGGAGTTGTTGATTGCTATGCAGACGGATGGTACCCCTACCCCGATACTCAAAAATTGATTGATGCTTTGCCTGAAGGCTCAATAGTGGCTGATTACGATGACAGGATAATGCACAATAAGTTTTTTGTGGTAGATAACAGGTATGTATGGACAGGTTCCACAAACATCTCACTGACAGGGATTGATACAGAGTACAATTCAAATATATCGATACTTATAAAGAGTGCTGATCTTGCTCAGGCATATCAAACAGAGTTTTTTGAAATGTTCAACGGTGCTTTTCACGATTCAAAAACTGATAATACCAGGCACACATTTACCATGGATGACGGATCAAAGGTTGAATGCTATTTTGCACCAACGGACAATGCAAGGGATAATGCAATTTTAAAAGCAATCAACCTTGCTCATTCAACCATTGATGTCAGAATTTTCTTTTTTACTGACTCAAGCATTGCCGATGCTCTGATTTCTGCAAAAGAAAGAGGAGTGAAGGTAAGAGTTATACTTGATGCATCTGGGGCTGAAAGCGAGTATAGCCAGCACAGGAGATTGAGGGAGAATGGTATAGAAGTTAAGGTTGAAAACTGGGGAGGAAAAGAGCACTTTAAGGCAATGTGTGTTGATAAAAAGATTACAGTTTTGGGTTCACAAAACTGGACAGGCTCCGGTAATTATTCAAACGATGAAAATACACTTTATATTAAAAATACTTACCTTGCAAGACTGTTTGAAAGAGATTTTGATAAGGCATGGGATTCAATACCTGACAGGTACTTGTCTGAAGATCCTGCTCCTGAATCTGCCGAATCCATTGGCTCTCTTTCGGATTTCATTGATAATGATCACGATGGGCTTGTTGACGAAGGGGCTCCTGAAGAATTAAACAATGTTTCAAACGATTACGGTGCAATAAATGTTTACTTCAATAAGGGCGGAATTGTAAGTGTGGCTTCGAGTAGGAATGTTTTAAATCAGCATGTTAACCTTGAAAACAGACTTATCTCAAGGATAAACAATGCTCATGACACAATAGACATTGCCACCTATGACATAGACCTCCCTCAATTGGTGAATGCACTTATTCAGGCAAGGGCAAGGGGAATAAGGGTAAGGGTTATCGCAGATTCAAAGGATTATGAACCAGGAGAAAGCAGGACTTATGATAGACATTGCATAAATATCGAGAAATTGAGAAGAGGTGCAGACGGTGTTGTTGGAACCTCAGATGATATCCCGGTACTTGCAGATTCTCCAATCTTCGCAGTTGAAGACCCTCAAAAAAGAGACGAATACGGTCTTCCTGCCACTCCAACTGGATTTAACTATGTTTCTGTTACTGTGGGAAGAAGCACAAGATCCGGATACATGCTTTGTGAGGGAGAGAAAAAAACCTCATCATCGTATTATTCACCTGGAGACCAGATGCACAATAAGTTTGTTATTATTGATGGGGAATGGGTGTGGACAGGTTCCTGGAACTTCACAATAAACGGTCTTTATGGCTCTGAAGACAATATGCAAAACAGTATTTTGGGAGGAAATACCAACAATGCTCTGGAGATACACTCTGCTGATGTTGCAAATGCTTACACTCTTGAATTCAATGAGATGTGGGGAGGAGATACTGATACCCCATATCCAGGTGTTTCGAATTTTCATTCGAGGAAAACGGATAACACTCCACACATTTTCACAGTTGGAAATACAGTGGTTGAGGTTTATTTCTCCCCCGGCGATAATGCACTTGAACATCTCAGGAAAACTGTGTCTCAGGATGCCGATTACAATGCTTTCTTCTGTGTTTTTGCATGGTCGGACCAGCAACTGTGTGATGAATTAAAGTATAAATGGGAAGGCTCATACGATGACCTTGTTGGCGATTTAACAGGGTTTGACATAGCAGGTGTGTTTGAGCATCTTTACTGGAACCAGTGGTGGTCTGCATCGGTTGATATGACAGGAAGAACAGCCTCAAGGTCAAGTGAAAGCAACCCGAATATCAGATGGGCAAACCCTGCACCAGTCTATAAAGACAATGAAGATACAATGCTCCATCACAAGTATATGATTCTGGATGTGAACACAGATAGTGACCCAATAGTAATAACCGGCTCTTTAAACTGGAGTACGAATGGGGATGAGTCAAACGATGAGAATGTGGTTATAATCCATAATGGAAAGATAGCAAATCAATATTTTCAGGAGTTTTTGGGAAGATATTTCCAGGCAGGAGGAAATATTCAGAACTATATTGAACAGAGTACACCTATTTTTGACCCTGTAACATTTGACAATAAAAGAGGGAAATAAAAAACCCCGCAAAGTAATTGCGGGGTTTAACTTCTTTAAATCAATAAGCCACTCCTTTTATCATATCAACAGATCTGTAAGGGGCTTTGCCTCCTTTAAGCCATCTGTTGAACCATTCAAGGTGAGCATTGTAATATAGAGGCATTGATTTGACAGGGTCAGGCCAGTGGCCATCGTTTTTGAATATTATTATTTCAGAGGGCACATTCATTTTTTGCAAAGCGGTGAAAAACTGAATGCTCTGGGTGTAGGGCACTCTGTAATCCTTTTCCCCTGTAATCACAAGGCATGGCGTTTTAAAGTTTTCAACATAACTTGAAGGCGATGCCTTTTTGTAGTAATCGGGGTTTTCCCAGGGCGCACCGCCGCAGTCGTAATCGGGAAACCATAACTCTTCCGTTGAGCCGTACCAGGAGGGCAGATCGTAAAGCCCCATCATTGCCACAAGGCATTTAAAGTGTTTGTTGTGGCCTTCAAGCCACATCATTGCGTACCCTCCCCATGACCAGCCCATTGCTCCCATTCTCTCTTCGTCAACATAGGGGAGTTTTTTCAGGTATTCCGTTACCTTTTCAATGTCTTCCATAACCTTGCCTGTGTAATCCCTTGATATTGCCTTTGTAAACTCCTGTCCGTAACCTGTTGAGCCGTGGGGGTTGGGGAAGGCAACTATGTAGCCTGCACCTGGGTAAATTTGCCAGTCTCCCCTGAATGAGTCTGCCCACATATATTGAGGCCCACCGTGAACATTTAAAATAAGCGGGTATTTTTTTGACGGGTTAAAGTTGTGAGGCTTAACTATGAATAAGTGTATTTTTGCACCGTCCGAGCCCTTTACCCATACCTGCTCGGCAGGCCTTATGTCAACCTCTTTTTCAACTTCAAGGTTGAAGTTTGTTACCCTTGCTTTTTCA
>JALSOA010000118.1:0-22500 GCA_026986725.1 Acidobacteriota bacterium | reverse complement strand
AGGACATAGGGTTAATAGACTGCAATATAGCAAAAGACGAAAGTGAAAATGAAAGGATATGGGAATTGAGAAGAAGTCTGTCCCCAATTATAAACCTTTACGGCAACACAAAGATAAATGAGGATGTTGTTGTCCCCAGAAGCAAAATACCGGAACTAATGGCTTTTGTTGAAGATTTAATTGAAATATACAGCCTGACCATTGTGTGCTTTGGACATGCAGGAGATGGAAATATACATGTGAATTTTATGTTTGACAGAGAGGATAAGAAAACCGTTGAGAAGGTTGAAAAAGCAGTGGAGCAATTATTTAAAAAGGTTGTTGAAATGGGTGGTTCAATATCAGGCGAGCATGGAATAGGAATAGCAAAGAAAAGATTTATGAAATACCAGTTTTCAGAGATTGAAATGGAGATTTTAAAAAATATTAAAAAGGTTTTTGACCCGTACAATATAATGAATCCGGGGAAAATTTTTGATATTGAAAAAGTTTAAAAGGGGAGATGGATGGAAAAGAGTTTTTACATTATTGACGCTTATGCACATATCTTTAGAAGTTATTATGCAATTAGAAACCTTGATAACAACGCAATATACGGCTTTACAAAGATTTTAATAAAACTTTTCAAGGATTTTAAGCCAGAGTACGCAGTTTGTGTCTTTGATACTGGAAAACCAACATTCAGGCATGAGATGTTTGAGCAGTACAAGGCAAACAGGAAGAAGATGCCTGAAGACCTTGCAATGCAGATACCGAAGATAAAGGAGATTGTTGATGCATTCAACATTAAAAGGCTTGAAATTGAGGGGCTTGAGGCGGACGATTTGATTGCAACCCTTGCGCATAAAGGGGCGGAAGAGGGGTATAAGGTTTATATTGTTTCAAGCGATAAGGACCTTTTTCAGCTTGTTAATAAAAACACCTTTATATTGGACCCGAAGAAGGATTATAAGGTCTATAATTCAAAAGGAATAGAGGAATTTTTCGGGGTTTCACCAGAGCAGGTTGTTGATGTGCTTTCATTGATGGGAGATGCCTCTGACAATATCCCTGGGGCAAAGGGGATCGGGGAAAAGACTGCAAAAAAACTTATAAAAGAGTTTGGAAACATTGAGAAACTATACAACAACCTTCACCTTGTTAAGGGCAAGATGAAGGATAAACTTATTGCAAGCAGGGAAGATGTTTTTTTATCAAAAAAACTTGTTGAACTTGACATTCACAGAGATTTAGACATAAAGATTGAGGATTTCAAGGTTAAAGAACCAGACAGGGAAAAACTTTATTTTCTTTTCAAAAAATTAAGGTTCAACTCATTATTAAAGGAATTCGGCCTTGAATCCCAAGTTGAGAAAAACAAAGAGAATAAAAACTACAACCTTGTTGATACTCCTGAAAAATTGAAAAAATTGATGGGAAAACTCACAAAAAAAGGGTACCTTGCCTTTGACACAGAAACCTGCAACCTTGACACAGTAGCACCGAAACTTGCAGGCATATCCTTTTCATTCAGGGAAAATGAAGGGTATTACATCCCCATAATCTCTGAAAACAAAGAGGTTTTTCCGTTACAGACAGTTATTCCATTGTTAAAACAAATTCTGGAAAACCCTGGAATAAAAAAGTGCGGGCACAATTTAAAATACGACTATCAGGTATTAAAGGGGTGTGGCATTGAAGTAAAGGGGATTGAAGACGATTCCATGATACTTTCGTACCTTTTAAATTCAAATTTAAGGCAACACAATTTAGACGAACTTGCAAGGGAATACCTTGATTACAAAACCGAAAAGTACAGCGAATTAACATCAAACAAAAAGCTTTCAATATGCGACCTGAATGCAAAAGATGTTTACAAATATGCATCTGAAGATGCCGACATATCCTTAATGTTAGCAAACAAACTTAAACAAAAGGTAAAAGAAATGGGAATGGAAAGCCTGTATAATGAGATTGAGATCCCTCTTATACTTGTTCTTGCTGAAATGGAGTTAAACGGGGTTTTAATAGACAGGGATTTTCTTGAAAAACTATCACTTGAGTTTGAAGTCAAACTTAAAAAACTTGAGAAAGAGATATTTGAAGAGGCAGGTTGTGTGTTTAACATAAACTCACCAAAGCAACTTGGAGAAATTTTGTTTGAAAAACTGCAATTGCCTGTTTTGAAAAGGACAAAGAAAACAAGGTCTTACTCAACAAGCCATGAGATTTTGGAGCAACTTGCAAACGACTTTAGAATAGCAAGGCTTATTGTTGAGTACAGAAAATTCGGAAAACTAAAATCAACCTATGTCGATGCCTTGCCAAAACTTATACACCCAAAAACAGGGAGGATCCACACAAGTTACAACCAGACAGTGACAGCAACAGGCAGGCTCTCATCCTCAAACCCAAACCTTCAGAATATCCCGGCAAGAACAGAAGAGGGAAAATTGATAAGAAGGGCCTTTATTGCCCCTGATAGGTATTTGCTTTTATCCGCAGATTACTCTCAGATTGAATTGAGGGTTTTAGCACACCTTTCAAAGGACAAAACGCTTATTGACGCGTTTAGAAACGGTGCCGATATCCACAGCCAGACTGCATCCCACCTTTTCGGGGTTCCTGAAAATGAGGTAAACGACAGTTTAAGGTCAAAGGCAAAAGCAATAAATTTCGGGATAATTTACGGCAAAAGGGAGTATTCCCTTTCAAGGGAACTTGGAATAACTCCAAAAGAAGCAAGGGAGTTTATAGACAGTTACTTTGAAAAATTGCCGGAAGTAAAAGAGTTTATTGACAAAACCATTGAAAATGCAAAAAGAGAAGGCTTTGTAAAAACAATGTTTGGAAGGATAAGGTATGTGCCTGAATTCAAGTCAAACAATTTCAATGTAAGGCAACAGGGAGAGAGAATAGCCATAAACACGGTAATTCAGGGAACAGCAGCAGATATTATAAAGATTGCAATGGTAAACCTTCATAAAAGGCTTAAAAAAGAATTGTTAGATGCAAAGATGATTATGCAGGTGCACGATGAACTTATCTTTGAAGTAAAAGAAAAGGATGTTGAAAATTTAAAAAGAATAGTAAAAGAGGAGATGGAAGGTGCGGCAAAACTTGATGTCCCTTTGACAGTAAACATAGCAACAGGAAAAAACTGGGAAGAAGCAAAGTAATTAAAAGGAGGGGAGATGAAAGTCAGGGTTGCATTAATTTTAATCGATAACAGGAAAGAAAACTCTGTTAAAGTTCAAAACATACTTACTGAATGGGGATGCCTTATTAAAACAAGGCTCGGAATACACCCAGGAACACTTGAAAACTGCACGGATAACGGTCTTATATTTCTTGAACTTGTGGGGGAAGAAGAAAAACACCGGGAGTTAATTAGAAAATTGAACCTTTTAAAGGGTGTTAATGCAAAATTAGTTGAACTTGATGTTTGATTTTAATTGAAAAATTGTATATTTTAGTTTTGACAAGGGAATGTTTTTTTAATATATTTAGTTAGAATTTTTTTAGGAGGTTTTGTTATGGCACACTGGATTGACGACGAATGCATCTCATGTGGCGCTTGTGCGGCTGAATGCCCTGTTGAAGCAATTTCTGAAGGCGAAGATAAATATGTAATTGACCCTGACCTTTGCACAGATTGCGGCTCTTGCGTTGAGGTTTGCCCAACAAACGCAATTCACGAACCGGAAGAATAATAACCATACCCAATAATGAAAAAAGCGGGGAAAATATCCCCGCTTTTTTTATCCTTCAAGCATTGCTTTAATTTTTAATCTTAAAGTTTCTTCTGGGTAAAGCCCGATTACCTCGCTTTGCAATTGTCCCTTTTTGAAAAAGAGAATACAGGGCACCGAAAATATGCCAAACTCCTTCATTACTTTGTAATTTTCAACAACATCAATTCTGTAAAACTCAACATCAGGGAACTCGTCCACAAACTTCTCCATAACAGGCTCAAGCACCTTGCAGGGCGCACACCTTGGAGAATAGCAATCAATAACCTTTAATTTCTCACCCTCTTTGATCACTTTAAAAAAGGTTTCATCATTTAACTCTTTTACTTTCATTTTAAATCCCCTGCAATCTTTAAAAATTTATCAGGCTTAACAAAACCGAAAAACCTTTTAACCTCTTTTCCATCTCCATTTAAGAAGATAACAGTCGGAAATCCTATTACATTGTACTTTTTCAAAGTCTCTTCAGCCTCTTTTGTCTTTGGAGTAAGGTTAAGTTTAAGGAAAACAGCGTTTTTGTTTAGATAATTTTTTACCTTTTCATTGCTCCAGGTGTACTTTTCAAGCTCTTCGCATGCAGCACACCAGTCTGTAAAAAAGTCTATTACAACGATTTTCTTATCCCTTTTAGCGATTTCAACAGCCTTCTTTATATTCGCTTCATAGTTTGAGGAGATACCTGCTTCCTTTTTAACCTTAACAAAGTTAACCGCAATCAATGGTACGGTTATCAAAAGCAAAAGTATAAGACCAGTTTTTTTTGAAACAATGCGGTGATAAAAGATTGCAATCAATGCAGGGATAAAAAACAGCACTGCAAAATACCAGAAGTAATTTCCCAAAATTGGTTTTGTAAAAAGTAATGCAGCAATTATAAAAAGAATCCCGAATATGTATTTCACCTTTATCATCCAGTTCCCCGCTTTAGGCAATGATGCAAGCACACCTGAAAATGTCCCTATCAGTACAAAAAGGAGACCCATTCCCAGGGCAAAATCAAAAAGGAAAATAAAGCCTTTAAAAACAGAGCCTGTTTTTGCAACCCAGGTTAATAAAACAACAATAATAGGCCCGACACAGGGAGCGGCAAGCACACCTGTTGCCATACCCATTAAAAATGCACCAATCAACCCCTTCTTCTTTGGCTGCAACTTTGTATTCCATGTGTATGGCAATTGAATGTCGTAGTAACCAAACATGCTCAACCCCATTGCAATAAAGATAAAGCCAATAAAAACTATGAAAAACGGGGATTGGGTAAATGAGCCAAATGCACTGCCTGTTGTGGCCGATACTATTCCAAGGATTGAATATGTGGTTGCAATCCCCAACACAAGTGCAACAGATATAACAAAGGCTTTTAGTTTGTTTCCGTCGCTTTTTGCCCCAACATAGGCCATTGTCAACGGAATTACAGGGTAAACACAGGGGGTAAAAGATGCAAGTATTCCCCCTATAAAAATCAGTAAAAGTGCAAGTAAAACACTTGAATCAAGCGCACCTGCTATCCTTTCTTCAAATGTTGTTTTCCCCTTTTCAACCTTTAAATCTGTTTTAATCTCCTGAGTTGCAGGGGGAAAGCAAACTGCATTTTCCCCTTCGGAGCATGCCTGATAACCCACCTCAAGCACAGGATTATTGACAGGTCTAACAAATTCCCCGTTAACAACAATGTTTATCTTCCCGCCAATAACCTCTCCTATATCGGTTTTTTCTCCATCAGGTACCTCAATCTTTTTCACCTTAAAAACACCCTCTTTGAAATTCACAGTTAGCATCTCTTTCGTAATGTGATACCCCTCAGGCACATCGACAATCAGGTTAAAAAGCACAGGCTGGGCTGTCTTTGTTTTAGATGGCAATCCCTCAACTGAAACCTTTATATCTGTTTTAGGGTCAAAGGATGGCACATCCTGAATACCCTGCGGGAAAAACTGGGCAAAAGACAATACCGATAACATCATTAAGACAATTATAAAAAGTTTTTTCATTCTATCCCTCCAATTCGCTATAAATAAGGTCTATTATGTGGACGACATTAAAAGGCAAATTGTTTCTTGCCATACTGTCCTTCAACTGCATTATACATCCGGGGCACGATGTAACGACAAGGCTTTTCTTTGAATTGCCTTTAATTGAATTTTTTATCATACCTGCTTTTAAATCACCAATCTTTTTTGATTGCTCTGCTTTGAAAACCGAGAAACTTCCCCCGAAACCACAGCAAAAATCCTCTCCAACAAGTTTTTTTCTGTTTGAAACAGACTCAAGCAGCATTTCAGGCTGTTTTTTTACCCCCTGATGCTTTAAGAGATGGCAGGGGTGATGGAAGTATGTGTTTAAATCAAGTTTTTTTGACGGTTTATAGTTTAAAATGTCAAAAAGCAAAACATTTATGTCTTTAAATTCAATCGGAAGATTGTAATTGTTAAAAAGGTTTGAACCGCAGGTTGCACACCCTGAAACAATGTATTTTACTTTATCTTTGTATTTCTCAAAAATAGTAAGGTTGTAATTCTTCAACTCCTCAAATGTCTCTCTATCGCCCGATGTTAAATGTGGAAATCCACAGCACCTCAAATCACTCTCAAAATAAACCCCGACCCCCAATCTATTCAAAACCTTTACAAGTTTGTATCCTGTTTCCGAAAAGACAAACCTTGTTGCACAACCGGGGAAGAAAAGCAAATCAAATTTTTTTTCACCGTCAGGTTTGTTATAACTGTCTATAATTCTTTCAATTGGTTTTTCAGGTAAAGGAAAATGCCTTTTAATTACTGGAAGTTTAAAAAGCAACCCGCTTTTTTTCCTGAAAAGGCTCTTTGCAAACGAAAGGAATTTAAGGTTTTTGTTCTTTGATATAAACTTTAAAAAAATCCTCTTTGCCCTTGATATTTGATTTTCTTTCACAGCCTTTGCCCTTGCAATCTCAATTATGCTTAAATAATCAACATCCCTCGGGCATATATATTGACAACTGCCGCAAACAACACAACTGTCAAGGTAGTAAAGAGTTTCTTCAGAAAATTTCTCATTCTCTTTTAAAAGGGTCTGCAAAAGGCTTATCTTCCCCCTTGCAACCCCACCCTCGTCAAGGGTTGTTTGAAAAACAGGGCAGTTAAACCTGCAATTGCCGCATTTTACACATATATTCATCAATTGTTCGAGGTTTTTGTCAGGCATTTTATCCCTTTCTAATAACTGAAAGAAAGAACCCGTCAAGGAATTTGTCTGGAAAAATTCTCAACCCTGTGTTTTCTTTATAAAATCTTAAAAATGAATCTTTAATCCTTGAATCAGAATACATAAACGGGTCTTCTATATTCGCATTTTCAACCGATGAGACAAAATCAAGAACAACAGACTCTCCCTCTTCTTTCTCCATTGAGCAAACAGAATAAACAACAACACCACCTTTTTTAACAACATCAAAAGCGTTTTTCAACATCTGCTTTTGAACCGATACCTTTGATTTAAGGTTTTTTGGGGTGCGAATCCACTTAATCTCCGGATGACCTGAAATAGTCCCTGTTCCGGAACAGGGAGCATCAAGCAGAACCGCATCAACACAATTGCTCTTAAATGCGTGTTTTGTAAAGTCAGACATTGTAATCGAAATATCCCTTATGCGCAATTCTTCCGCATTTTCGAGGATCTTTTTAATTCTTTCATCAGTTAAATCGTTGAAAACAACCTCTTTAAAATTACCGGACATTTTCAAGAGAAACCCCTTACCTCCCGGAGATGACGCTGCATCAATCACAAAATCTCCCCGGTAGTTTTTCAAAAGTTCAGGGGCAAGCTGGGAAGACTCATTCATAATATAACACTTTGCAGCTCTAATTAAGTAAACAGGGATATTCCCGTGATATGAGCCTTCAATATAAGGGGTTTTGTGAACAATGTAATCCTTTTTTAAAGGCTCAACCCCTTCAAAACACCTGAAAACAACAGGCTTCTTTAAGTTAAGGGCCTTCATTATCTCTATTGCCTTAGCCTCTCCGTAATCCGCCACCCATTTCATTCCTAAAAACAAAGGAAAAGACAGGGTGTATTGAATGTAATCCGACAAATTCTCCCTTGAAGGGAAAACAATGCTGTTTTTGTTTCTTGCAACATTCTTCAAAACGGCATTGACAAAGCCCGAAACTTTAGGGTTTACTTTTTTTGCAACCTCAACCGTCTGGTGGATAATTGCATAAGATGGGGTTCTTGTTAAAAAAAGCAATTGATAAACCCCTGTAAGCATCAACAACCATACATCGCTTTCCGTTTTTTTCTTTTTTGCAAACTTCGACAAAACATATTCAAGCCTTCCCTTAAACCTGTTTACCCCGTAAACTATTTCAAGTACAAGCCTTTTGTCTCTCTCATCTTCAAGCAGTTCAAGAAAAGAGGGATAAACTTCTGTTGCAAGCAATCTTTTCTCGTGAATCTTTTTTAATATTTTAAAAGCAATCTCTCTAACATTCATAAATACTCCTGCAAAACAAGTTGATTTTAACATAAAAGAACAAAAGTAATATTTACTTTTGAATTTAGGCTGTGATATATTCCCATTAGAGGAGAATTTATGAAAAAAAGCAATTCAAAGCATGTGGTTTTAATAGCATTTGGAGCAAATCTTCTAATAGCGCTTGCAAAATTCACTGTTTTTATATTTACACACTCATCTTCAATGTTTTCAGAGGCAATACACTCTTTTGCAGATACAGGAAATCAGTTGCTTCTGTTATTTGGGATGAAAAGGGCAAAGAAAAAACCTGACTCTCTTCATCAGTTTGGATACGGACAGGAGCAGTTTTTCTGGGCATTTATGGTCGCAATACTCCTTTTTACACTTGGCGGATTGTATTCAATCGGGGAAGGATTGGAAAGAATTATCCATAAACACCCGATAGAAAATGTTTACCTTGCGGTTTTTTTACTTATCTTTTCAATCCTTATGGAATCAATATCATTTTCCAAGGCATACAAAGAGTTAAAGAAATTAAAGGGAGAAACGGGGTTTTTTGCTTTTCTGAAAAAAAGTTTTTCTGTTGAACTTTTGGTTGTTTTTTTTGAAGACCTTGCAGCAATTACAGGATTGAGCATTGCACTTTTTTGCATTTTTTTATCTTACCTTACATCAAACAGTGTTTTTGACGGCATTGGCTCTGTGCTTATAGGAATTCTACTATGTGTTATAGCCTTTATTCTTGGAAGCGAGATGAAATCCCTCATAATCGGAGAAGCGATCCCCGATGAAATGGCAAAGTATGTTGAAAAGGTTTTTTCAAACAACAAAGGGGTAAAGGGTATATCGGACTTTAAATCAATGGTTCTGGGGGAAAAGTCAATGCTTGTTGCACTTGAACTTGTTGTTGAAGAAAACTTAAAGGCTGATGAGATCAGAAAGATAATAGATAAAAGCGAAAAAGAGATAAGAGAGAGATTCCCTGAGATAAAAAACATCTATGTTGAGGTAAGGACTTACCGGAGAAATTATGCTTGACCTGTTTGTTATTGCTGCGTTCTTACTTTTTACAGGTTATTTTGTTTATAAATTTGTGAACAATGATTTTAAAGGGATAGATGTAAAAAGTGTTGAAAGGGAGAAATCAGATAAGCTTTTGAAAACAATAAGTGAAATAGTTGAGCGATTACCGGAAAAAGAGAGAGAGTTTGCCCGGAAAAACGGGGAAGACTTTGCACTTCAGTACTTTGATTTAAAGGTAAAAGAGTTTGATAAAACAAAAAGGAAATTAAAAAGACTTAAAAGTTTTTACTTTTTCTCGGCAGTAAAACTTGAAGGGGAATTGATTTTTCTGATAAATATGCTGAAAAAAGACAAAAAACTCCTTGAAAAGATGAAGGGTATTGAGATAGAAGAAGGGTATTTAAAACTTGCAAAAGAATGGGAAAAAGAGTGCTTTCAATACTTTCAATAGACAAACTTTTCAGGATACCTTGCTCTATATCTTGAAAATGCAGATTTCACCATATCAAAAGCCTCTTCTTTTGATATGCTTTCGTCAAAGTAAAGGGGGTTGTTGAAAACAATTACCTTTTTTCCATAATCAAGGCCTAAAAGAACAACCGGGAGTTTAAGCCTCTTTGCAATATAGTAAAACCCGCTTTTCCAATTCTTAACAGGCTTCCTTGTCCCTTCCGGTGATAGTGCGAGAATAAACCTTTCCCTTTTTTGAAACTCTTGAATCATTTTTTCAACAAAACTGTGATGCTTTGACCTGTCAACCGGGACTCCTCCGAAGTATTTAAAGAGTTTTCCAAAAGGCCACCTGAATATTGTGTGTTTTCCAAACCAACTCACTCTTACCTCAATTAAAAGGGAAAACATCAAAAGGTGGACAAAGTCCCAGTTTGAAGTGTGTGGGGCAACAAGCACAATAGCCTTTTTTACATCAGGGATCACCCCTTCCACACTCCAGCTAAATATTGAAAAATAAATCTTTGCTATAAATTTTAAAAAAGAGTTTTTCCTAAATGGAAGGTTCTTATAATTTAACAGGTACTTTAAATTATTCATGGACTATACCGCAAAGTTCTCCACCCTTTAAAAAACGATCCATATTTTTAAGAAAAAAGTCTATGTGTTTATCCCAGAAACGAGGCTCCAAAGCCGCAATGTGAGGAGAAACGATAACATTTTCAAACCCCCACAGAGGGAAATTTTCATCAGGAGGTTCCACAGAGCAAACATCGGTTCCATAACCAGAGATTTTTCCACTACTCAAAGCTTTCGCCAAATCCTTTTCATTTACAACCTTTCCCCTGCCAACATTGATAATAAAAGGAGGGGTTTTAAATGCACCTATCTTTTCTCCATCGATAAAGTGGGAAGTTTCATCGGTTGAAGGCACTGCAATAAAAACCACATCTGAATCAGGTAAAAACTCACTCCATTTATCAAGAGTATAAACTTTAAAAGGAAGGATCTCCCGTCTTTTTTTAACAACCCTTACCTCCTTTACCATGCAGGAGAGTATCTCAACAATAACCTTTCCTATTCCCCCATAACCAAGGACAACTGCAATCATTTCTTTAAGTGGTTTTATTTTTCTGTTTAGAAGAAATCCCCCTGTTTCTGTTCTGTCCCACCTCTTTTTAAGGTAATTTTTAATTATAAGAGGATGCCCAAAGTAAAGTGATAAAAAAAGAGAAATTGCAAACTCTCCAATATTTCGCCTATCAACACCAGAAGCATTTGTCAGTATAAAGTTTTTATCTTTAATGCCAGAAGAAATAAATCTCCCAACTCCAATTTGAGGAGTGTGAACCCATTTCAGATCTCTTGCCAGAGAGAGAACTGTTTTGCCCGGAAACCAACCAAAGTAAACATCCGCATCAACTATCTCTCTTTTTAATTGTTCCTTGTCTTTTACAAATACAATTTCAATCTCTGGCAGGGCAAGCCTTATTCTTTGAACATACCTTTCAGGCATGTTCCACACCCTTTCAGGGTGCAATGTGTTTATGAGAAGTTTCATTTTTTGATAACAATAACTTTCCTTGTCCCATCCATCATTGTTCTTATGTGTTCAACATCAAAGTGTTTTCCAAACTCAGTTTCAAGGTCTCTATTACTTAAAAATTCAAACCCTTCTTTATCTCCATCCTTTTCAGAGAGAAAAAATGTTATCAAAACCCCACCACCGTTCAGAAGTAAAGCGGCTTTTTTAAGATATTTTTCCAGTTCATCTATCTTGAGTTTATTGAAAAGGTTTTCAGCAACAATTACATTGTAACCGCCTTTTTCCAGAGAAAGAAAATCAGAGTTTCCAATGTGAGTTACCTCAAAGCCTCTCTCTTTGAAAAACATTGACACATCATCGTTGCCAGTAAATTCAGAAACAATAAGAACTGCTCCATCTTTATCGGATAGAAGTTCAATGTTTTCAAGGTATTTTCTCTGAAAAAAGTATTCCTTTTCAAGATCCATAGTCACTATCCCCTTATTATTTTAAAATAATTTCCAAAAAATTATTATAAACTAAAAAATCTGTGCCGCATAACTTTTCTATTTTCGCTTTTTTTATTTCTTTGTCAAGTGCAATCTTATTGTAACCCTTAAATTCTGTTAGCCTGTACATTGCATTAAAGAATGATTTGTTAACATTGGGGAGTGTTTTAAGCATATTTGAAAGCAAAACCCTTCCCTTTATCCTTTTCATATCCTCAGATGAGAGTTTAACAGGTTTCAGCATATAAGCATCAACTATGCTTTTCATTTCACCTGCAACATGACTCACCTCTGATGGAGCTGTTGCACAATAAGAAACAAAAAACAGATGCCCTCCTTTAAACATCAAATAACAGCCAACCGAATATGCAAGGCCTTCTCTCTCTCTGATCTGGAAAGACACCTTCTCAGAAACATAAGAGGTTAAAAGATAGAGTTTTGCAAGGGAGGAGAATGTTTTTATATCTTTCAAAGGGTAAAAGATGTAAACATAAGCCTGTTTCCCTTCCCCTTCGAGAAGAATTTTGTGATTTTTTAAATTTCTCAACCTGCCTCTTAATACAATAGGAACAGGTTTTGAACCCCTGAAATAAGAATCAAGGATGGTGGAAACATTTAAAGGGTCGAATTTCCCGTACATTGAAATAAAGATATTTGAAGGATCTAAATACTCTTTCACAAACCCCTTGAAATTGTTAAGGTCAAAACCCGTATTAAAACAATAATCTGGCATTGCAAAGAATGAATCCCCAAAGTAGGCTTTAAAAACATTTTTCTTAATTTTTTCCTTCTTTCTATTCCTCATTATGTTAGAGTTATAAACAGACTTCTTTGCGATTTTCAGATCCTCATCAGTGAAATTCTCCACCCTTTTTATAAGAGAAAACACCAGGTTCAAAGCCTCATCAGTATTTTGTGGCAAAACCTTAACCCTTATAAACCCGAAATAATCGTTTGTATAGTAATCATCAAATGGAATAAACGGGTAATCGTAAAATTGCAGATCTGCACCTAACCTTCTGAAATCATCTTCCATCTCCCTGTACTTTATCTGAAAAAGGTGAGCAACAAGGTCAGATGCACCGGGCAGATCATGGTTCTTTTCAAGATACTTTTTATTTTTAAAGCAAATGGTAATCCCGGTTGCTATTGAATTTTCATCGCACTTTAAGAAATACCTATCGCTAGCCATTGAAAGATATCCGGGAAGGATAAAAGCAAGAATACAAATAATTATAAAATACCTATCTGACCATTTCATTCTTACCACCTTCAACAAAAACACTGATGCTCTCAAAATTCTTAACTTTTTTTGCAAAAGCAATTAAAGAATTAAAATTGATTTCCCGGTATATAAGAATTTTATTGCAACCTGCGGCAAGAAAGGGAGATTCAATCATTCCAAAGAAGTGCGGCCTTTCAAGGGCAAAGATACTCTCCGCCTTTAACGAAGTTTTTACCGCTTTAACCGATTGAGAAGTTATAAAATCAATTTTTGTAATCTGTTTTTGAATTATTTTTTTTGACTTTAAAGCCTCATCCCTGCTTTTTACTTTTAACCTTATTTTTATCAATCCATAATCGTCTGTGTAATCTGTTGAAACTGAAAAAGAGGGGTCAAAACCCATCAATAAAGGCCTCAATCTGTTTTCCAGTAATATTGAATATGCCTCCTGATACGGAAATCCATCTGAATCAGCCCTGACACCCTTTATAACATAGTAAAAGACACTGTATGGCAACCTTCTTTCTTTTATCTCATAAAAGGATTTGCCCCATTTGAGATTAAAAGACTTTTTTTCAATTTTAACAGGCTTAACAGAGCCAAAATAATGTTCCAGCCACCGTGTCAACTCTTTTTCTTCATAATCTCCCGCCACAAGGATAACCATATTTTCAGGGGAGTAATACCTTTTGTAATATTCAATAACATCCTTCCTTTTCAAAGAGTTAACACTTTTTTCAGTACCTATAACCTTCATTGCATAGGGAGTACCCGCGAACACAACCCTTCTGAAAGCCATTTCTTCATAAAACACAGGAGAAACCCTGTCTTTCCTTATTTCTTCAACAACAATGCCCTTCTCCTTCTCAAATTTATCATCGGGTATTGTTGAATGAAATAACATGTCTGAAAGAATTTCAAGTGCCTCCTTGAAATTCTCCTCAGGGGAAACAATATAATAGGCAGTGTAATGATCTGAGGTTGAAGCATTGTTATAACAGGAGATAGTATCAAAATCCCTGTACAATTCATCCTGTGTCCTTTTCTCAGTTCCATTAAACATAAGGTGTTCAAGTAAATGGGATATACCATTTGTTTTTTTATTCTCGTATTTCAAACCTGTTTTAACCACAACGGTACACGCTATAACCGGATTTTCTTTAACCTTCAAAAGCAAAACTTTTACACCATTATGCAAGCTAAAAACTTTAATTCCAGGATTACCGGCAAAAAGGATTATAGATGTTATATAAAAAATAAAAAAAACAAAAAACCGCTTCATTTTGCCTCCGCTTGGAGAGATTATACATCCATTATTGAAAAATTCAAGACAAAAAAATGAACATAATCTTTGAACATGATTCAGGTTGCTTTCAAAATTTAGTTTTTATCACAATGTGATTTCCCTGCTCCTTTACAAGTGTGTCAAGGTCAAACTCAACCTTAATTCCCCTGCTTTTGATTATTATCTTTTTTACATTCGTATCGATTAGAAGAGGTTTGTGAAGATTTTTAATCTCGTCAATTGTACCAACAAATGTATTATCAAAATAAATCCTTGCAGAATTATCATTCACCTGAAAAGAAACGGTTACGGTTTTAAATTTACGAAATATCCCCTTTTTCTCTGTAACACTCTTTTTCTCCAAAGGAGTGGTTTGTTGTTCCTGATTGTTTAAACCAACATACTCAAGGTGTTTGTTTATGTTTATCTGTTCCCCTCTTTTTATCTGAACCCTTACGGTGTAAGTTTTATAACCACTTTTTCTCGCAGTAATGGTGTGAGTACCGGGTTTAACCACTAAAAATTTAGGAGAACCATCAAAATCATCTGCTTTACCCACATAAACCCCATCAAGAAAAATATCTGCATCTTTAGGTCTTATGTTTATATCATAAGCGGATAAGCCCTTTTCTTTATATGAGTGCACATCGTTGTAAATTGCAGAGCCTATAAGGATACCAAGCAAAGAGGCAGCAACAATTGCAGCTGATGTGTCATCAGTATCAACCTCCCCACCAACACTTACATATCCATTTCCGGTGGGATAGGCCGTTCCACCTCCAACATACACCCTGTGGCAGGAAACAACTGTGAGAGATATTATTAAAAATATTGATATGTAGGGTTTTATATTCATAAATTCCTCCTTTTTTCTTTTCAAAAAATTATATTTCAATTTTTATGCCAGATTTTATCCCTTTTTCAGAAAAAACTCATACCTCTCAGAGTACTTTTTCACTATGTGCCAGTAATCCTCTGTACCATAACGATTTTCAAGGTATGTTCTCAAAGGCAGAATCTGTATTGCCGGCTCCCATTTGTAAGGTTTTTTCTCTCCTTTTTTATAAACCCTTCCTTCTTCCATAGCCCAGGCAAACTGAGATAAAGTTAATCCCTCCTCTTTCATTAATCTCTCTAAAGCCTTCAGCCTTCCGAAATCCCGTGGATTATCAAAGTAAAAAGCAACAGAGTAAATGTATGCGTTGTGAAAGTACTGTGGACTGTTCAAAAGTGCATGAAATTTCAATCTTATACCCATAAGCATTATCAGTTGAAGAGCCTCTTTGCCAAGACCAAGACCGGGAAAATTCTGCCCCGGCAACCTTGGCTTCTCTTTTGAAAAATTGCCATGAATATTTTGAAGGCACAACCACTCTATCTTTAAAACCGGAAAGATATCTTTAAAAGAGGTTTTTCTTACAACAAGCTCTGCAATAAACCTGTCTTTTTTGAAAGGAGGTTCAAAAATCACAAGGTAATCTGAGCCATCTTCCCTTTTACCTATTTTAACATCAATATAATTGAATCCCTTTTCCCTTAATTTGTTAACCATTCCGTATTTTTTCAAGGCAAGTTTTATTCCATTTTTAGTGTAAAAATCAAGGAATCTGTCCTGTTGTTTATCCTCTCCCAAAATATCCGCCATTGAAATTTCGAAAGCACAACCAGATGTTAATTCAGCGTAAGTCAAATGCTTGTAAACCCATCTCAATTTTAAAGGTATGTTAAACACTTAATCTCCTTTATAAACCCATTTGATAAAGTTGTAATAAAGAGTCCATGAATCCGGGCCATAACCCCCTCCCGCAACCACACCAAGGGGGAGCCCCCTATCCCTTGTTGTTTGAAACACAAACTTATCCCTTTTCAAAACACCATCTGTGGACAGATTGAATGTGCCAAAAGTGTCATTTTTATGTACATCATCACCTGCTATGTAAACAACAAACTCAGGTTCAAACCTTTCTACAACATCAGGCAGATACAAACTCAATTGAAGGAGATACTCATTATCCCCCACCCTGTCAGGCAACAATATGTCCATATTGTTTTTTTTGTTTATATTATCCCAGTTGTCCCTGTGTATTGAGAATGTGAAAACATCTTCGTCTTTTTCAAAAATCTTGGCAGTGCCGTTTCCGTGATGATAATCAAGGTCAACAATAAGAACCTTCATTTTTCCATACTGTTTAAACAATTTTACAACCCCTATTGCAACATCGTTAACAGGACAAAAGCCCTCTCCCCTGTCCCGTTTGGCATGATGAAAACCACCTCCCAAATTGAAACAAACAGTGTTTTTTTTAAATGCCTCATTAAAGCATTTAATGGTTCCACCTGTCACATATTTAAAAAACTCAATTATGTCTGTATCAAAAGGGTTTACATAGTCAAGAAACAATATTTTCGCTAAAAACATGGGGTCTTTAAGCCTTTCCACATAATCTTTCGTGTGAACAAGAAGAAAATCGTCCCAGCTCGCAGGCTCGGGCTCCACAATATGAGAAGGCTTAACAATACTTTCTTCCAAAAGTCTATCCCTTATCTTTCGATATTTATTGCAATCAAAGGAACTTCTTGGGCCTTTTTCACAGAGGCCTAAAAAGTATTCAGTTGAAAAGAATAGACACGGTTTACTTTTGAAAAATCTCATACAATTTCCTGACCTGTTTCTTTGTGTACTCAACACCGTTTGAGTTATCAATTGTGTAAGTGGCATACTTTTTCTTTTCTTCAATATCCATCTGGGTTTTTACAAATTTTATCGCATCTTCCCTGCTCATACCGTCTCTTTTCATCAACCTCTCGACCTGAGCATCAAAAGGGGCATATACAAGTATTATCTCCTTAAACCTTTTGTAACTTCCACTTTCAATCAAAAGCGCAGCATCAACAATTACAATTCCTTCTGAAATTTTGCTTACCAGTTGATTTTCTCTCTCAATTATTGCCGGATGGATTATCGAGTTTAGCAACTTTCTTTTTTCTTGACTGTTTATTATTATCTCCCTCAGTCTTTTTCTGTTTAAAGATCCGTCAGGCAACAAAACCTCTCTGCCAAAATGCTTCTCAATCTCTTTTAAAACAGGATTTCCCTTTTCCACAACCTCTCTTGCAATTCTATCTGCATCAACAACAATCGCCCCCAGATCCTCGAAAAAACCGGAAACAAGGGTTTTGCCTGTTGCAATCCCCCCCGTAAGGCCAACAACCTTTTTCTTTTTCATTGGCAAAGTAATTCCATTATGCTCTTTGCTGCCTGATATGGTGTTTTTTCTTTTGATAGCACACTCTCAACCTCTTTTTCAAGTACATCTGAATTGTCATTTTTAACCATGTTTATCACTTTGTTATTTATAATTCTCAATATTCTATACCTCAATCTTTCCTGCCTTCTCTCTTTTATGTTCAACCTCTTTTCTTCATTTAAAACATAAAGAATATAATTAATCAAATTATCAACCCCTTCCCCGGTTGTCGCCACTGTTTTAAACACAGGGATATCTTTTTCAGAAATTGTATTAAAATGGTTTAATATCGTTAGAAGCCTGTCAACACCATTCCTGTCAGACTTGTTGATAACAAATATATCCGCTATTTCCATTATCCCCGCTTTTAAAGCCTGAACATCGTCTCCCATTCCAGGCACAAGAACAAGAATGTTTAAGTCACTAACCCTGAAGATATCAACTTCGTCCTGCCCCACCCCAACCGTTTCAACGATTATGTAATCAAAACCCGCTGCGTCAAAAATATCAATTGCATCAAGGCATGCACCACTTAAACCACCGAGCATCCCCCTCGTTGCCATTGATCTGATAAATATCCCCTCGGTTGAGGAAAGGCTATTCATCCTTATTCTATCTCCAAGCACAGCACCACCGCTAAAAGGGGAGGTGGGGTCAATTGCCACTATTCCAACGGCAAAACCTTTTTCTTTCAGATTTTTTGCAATTTTATCTGTCAAAGTGGACTTCCCTGCCCCCGGAGAACCAGTTATACCTATAACCCTGGCATTTCCTGTTTTTTCAAAAATCCTGTCAATTATTATGTTCGCTTCGGAAGGGTTATTTTCAACTGAGGTAATTGCTTTCGCAATACTCCTGATATCTCTTTCCAAAATTCCTTTTACAATACTTTCCAAATCCATAAAATTAACTTTTTAAAAACCTAATCTCTAAGTAAACTCCTTGCAATAACAAGCCTCTGGATTTCTGATGTACCCTCTCCTATTGTGCCGAGTTTTGCATCCCTGTAAAACTTTTCAGCAGGATACTCTTTAATATATCCATAACCACCAAGTATTTGAACAGCCTCATTTGCAACCCAGACTGCTGTCTCAGATGCGTAAAGCTTGGCCATTGCAGAGATCCTGTTAACATTCTGACCTGCATCCTTCAGGGATGCTGCCTGATAAACAAGAAGCCTTGCAGCTTCAATCTTTGTTGCCATGTCTGCAAGTTTAAACTGTATTGCCTGAAATTTTGATATTGGTTTTCCAAAAGCATACCTTTCCTTTGAATATCTTAAAGCAACCTCGAATGCACCCTGTGCCATGCCAAGGCAGTATGAAGCAATAGATATCCTGCCACCGTCAAGTATCGCAAGGGCGTTTTTAAACCCTTCCCCCTCTTTGCCAAGCAATCTGTCGGCAGGAACCTTTGCATCTTCAAAAACAAGGGAAGATGTGTCACTTGCCCTCATTCCACACTTATTTTCTTTTTTCCCTGAGCTAAACCCTTCAATAGACTTGTCAAGTATAAATGCGGATATACCGTGTTTTCCTGCTTCAGGGTTTGTCCTTGCCATTACAACAAATATATCCCCATAAGTACCGTGAGTAATAAACTGCTTTGACCCGTTCAAAATGTAATAATCTCCCTCTTTCTTTGCGGTTGTCTTTAGAGCCCCTGCATCGCTTCCGCTTCCAGGCTCAGTCAAACCCCATGCACCTATTGCCTCTCCCTTTGCAAGTGGTACAAGAAACTTCATTTTTTGCTCTTCATTCCCGAACATAAATATGTGAGAGGTACAGAGAGAGTTGTGGGCTGCAACACCAAGTCCTATTGAACCGTCAACTCTTGAAAGTTCCTCAACAATAATTGCATACTCAACATAACCGTAACCTGCTCCCCCGTACTCTTCAGGGATAACAACCCCCAAAAAGCCCAATTCCCCCATTTTATGGAACAGATCTTTGGGAAATATTTGCTTTTCATCCCATTCCATTACATGGGGTTTTATTTCTTTTTCTGCAAAGTCCCTTACCATTTTCTTTA
This sequence comes from Acidobacteriota bacterium, assembly GCA_026986725.1. Classification (GTDB taxonomy): domain Bacteria; phylum Acidobacteriota; class Holophagae; order Thermotomaculales; family Thermotomaculaceae; genus Thermotomaculum. The sequence continues at coordinate 3,017 of JALSOA010000118.1, read as the reverse complement.
ATATCTTTTGCTCTTCATTGAATTCAAAATCCATATTCCCCCCACATTTCTTTTATTTTTTCTTTTTTTGTCCGGACTTTATAGCCTTTTCATAAAGAGCCTTTGATTCAGGAAAGAGTTTAATAGCCTTTTGAAATTGCCTGTCAATTTTGAGATATCTTTTAGCACCTTCTGCAAGGCCAAATTTAATGTTCAAAACCTCCTGTTCAATAAGAGCCTTAATGTAGTCAATGTTGTTTTTAATATCTTTTTCAGTGAAATCAATGTCGTTTTTCCTCAAGAATGCTTTAAACTGTATTATTACCTTTTTATCCGCAACAAAACTCCTTTTAATGTGTTTATGCGTGTTGGTAAATTCCACTGCAAACCTGAAAAACGCAGAGTCTCTGAACCTTAACTTCACCAAAAAATCACTTAACTTGCCTGAATCAACCTCATAATCCGGAGTTATTCCACCACCGCCGTACACTGTTCTTCCCAGTTTTGTTGTTTTAAACTTCGGTTTGTTTTTGTTTTTCTCATCCTGAGTCTGGATTTGCGGGTTAAAGTAATCTCCGAAAGAGGTTTTGTAATCCCTTTGAATACATCTACCGGAAGGAGTATAGTACTTCGCAGTTGTAAGAGCAAGAGCCATCTTTTTATCAATCTCAAAAATGCTTTGAACAAGTCCCTTCCCCCATGATGTCTTTCCAACCAGCAACCCTCTATCGTTATCCTGAATTGCCCCTGCAACTATTTCAGAGCCTGATGCACTTCCTCTGTTAATAAGAACAATCAGGGGTATATCTTCAAACCCAAAGTTGTTTCTCGCAAAAAAATCCTGCCTTTCTTTTTCACCCCTGCCCTTCACATAAACTATAAGGTCCCCCTTTGGAAGAAAGAGGTCAGAAACAATTATCGCAGACCCCAACAAACCACCAGGGTTGTTTCTAAGGTCAAGAACCAGTTTTTGCATTCCCTGACTTTTTAGTTTTAAAAGTGCATTGTACATCTCTTTTCCGGTTTTTTCACCAAAACTTTTAAGCAGAATATAACCTGTACTTTTATCCACCATAAAAGCGTATTCAACAGTTCGCTCCGGTATCTCAGCCCTTATTATGGTAAAGGTTAAAAGTTTTTTGTACCCTGGCCTCTTAATAGTTATTACAACCTTTGTGCCCTTTTTCCCCCTTAACTTTGAAACAGCATCATTCACATTCATTCCCTCAGTTGATTCACCGTTAATGGCATATATAATATCTCCGGATCTGATACCTGCTCTGGCAGCAGGAGTATTTGCAATCGGCGCAATTACAGTAATTTTCCCGTTCCTCTGGGATATAATCATTCCCACACCATAAAATTTCCCCTTCTGTTCCTCTTTCATTCTTCGGTACTCTTCTTCATTCAGAAAGGTTGAATGGGGGTCAAGGGTGGCAAGCATTCCTGAAATTGCCCCCTCAACATAGGTTTTGTACGAAAAATCAGATATGGTATGGGATTTTAAAAATTCCCCCAGATCGACAAGATCTGCAACCTTTTTAGAATAATCAACTGCTGCCAATAAGAAGATGAAAATCAAAAAAAGAGGTAAAAAGATTCTTTTACTTTTCATTCTCTTCAAACCCTCTCAATTGCCATTGCAACAGCATTGCCGCCACCAAGGCAGAGAGCAACTATACCTCTTTTAAGATTCCTCTTTTCAAGGGCATGAAGCATTGTCACCATCAGCCTTGCTCCTGTTGCACCGATTGGGTGGCCTAAAGCAACAGCCCCGCCATTCACATTCACCTTTTCAGGGTCAAGCTTCAATTCATCAATAACAGCAACAAGTTGAACAGCAAAGGCCTCATTTATTTCGTAAAGGTCAACATCCTCATTTTTCCAGCCTGTTTTTTCCCATAACATCTTTATTGCAGGGATCGGGGTTAGCATAACCCATTCAGGCTCCAAGCCTGATACAGCGTAATCAACTATCCTTGCTCTAATCTTCAATCCCTTTTCTTTTGCGTAATCTTCGTCAGCAACAACACAGACAGCTGCACCATCGTTTATTGTTGAGGCATTGCCTGCTGTAACAGTTCCGTCTTTTTTAAATGCAGGCCTTAATTTACCCAATTTCTCGATAGTTGTGTCCTCCCTTGGTCCTTCATCTGTATCGACAATGACAGGGTCTCCTTTTCTCTGAGGTACTTCAACAGGTATTATTTCATCTTTAAAATCCCCGTTTTTAATCGCCCTGACAGCTTTCATCTGGGAATTGTAAGCATACTCGTCTTGAGCCTCTCTCGAAATCCCATATTTTTCAGCAACCAGTTCAGCGGTAATTCCCATATGGAAATCATTGTATATATCCCACAAACCATCGTGTACCATTGAATCAATCAATTTTCCATCTCCAAGCCTGTATCCCGTTCTTGCTTTATCAAGAAGGTAGGGACAATTTGACATACTTTCCATTCCACCTGCAATTGCAAGCTTGGAATCCCCTGCTTTAATTGTCTGTGCAGCAAGCATAATTGCCCTTAAACCTGAACCGCACACCTTGTTTACGGTTAAAGATGGAATTTTTACAGGTAAATCTGCAAATATTGCAGCCTGTCTCGCAGGGTTTTGCCCAACTCCAGCCTGGACAACATTGCCCATAATAACTTCATCAATTTCTTCTTTGTTTATTCCACTTCTTTTAACCACCTCTTTTATAACAATGGAACCCAATTCAGGTGCTCTAAAAGATGCCAGTCCGCCTAAAAACCTTCCAATAGGAGTTCTAACTGCTCCAACAATTACCGGTTTTCCCATAATTCACCTCTCAATAGTTTTATGGTAAAAGTATAGCAAAAAAAAATCCCCCGGTTAAGGGGGAAAAGTTTATATCTAAAAAGGAGGTCACCAAAAATTAAATATGCAAACTCCGTGCCATGTAAATTGTGCCATAATGACACTTTTTTATAAAAAAAGGGGGACCTGCCCCCCCTTGAATTTAATTACCTGTTTCCGGTTAATGCCGTCATATAGGTTCTGTCCAGATCTCCACT
>JALSOA010000117.1 GCA_026986725.1 Acidobacteriota bacterium | reverse complement strand
ATAAAGGGCACTTAAAAAAGTGCCCTTTTGCCAATAAGGATTAAAATATTTTAAGCCTTCCACAACCCGTGCAAATTGCAATGTTCTCTTGCAGAAACCTCTTTTGCTTCACCGATCATAAAAATTGCTTCAGGTTTATCTCCCGGTTTAAGGTATGCCCTGTGGGTTACACCATCTGCAATCAGTTCTATCCATTCAATGTAATGCTTCTCTTCCATTGGATGCAGTGTGGAACCCACATAAACCCTGTATCCTCCGTCAATTTTTTCGATTACAGGAACATGTTTCTCTGTGGCAGAATCAGCGGTTTTTTCATCAAGAAGTTTCATCTCCTGACCACAGCAAACCAGGGCTCCTCCCCCTGCAACTAAAACCTCAACTATATTTCCACAAACTTCACATTTGTAAATATTTCCTCTTTTCATTTTAACCTCCTTTATAATTCTTCAGCATGCTCTGCAAGGTACCGTGCAACTCCATCCGGTGTTGGTTTCATACCTGGTTTACCTGGCTTCCAGTTTGCAGGGCATGCCTCCCCGTGTTCGTCAACAAATTGAATTGCATCAAGTGTTCTCAATACCTCGTCAATGTTTCTTCCAAAGTCAAGGAAGTTTACTGTTGCATGTTTAACAATTCCATCTTTGCCAATTATAAATAACCCTCTTAAGGCAACGCTTTCATCGAAAAGCACATCATAATCCCTTGAGATCTGTTTTGAAACATCTGCAAGCAAAGGGTATTGAATGTTTCCGATTCCTCCCTTTTCAACAGGGGTATTCTTCCATGCAAGGTGGGTGAACTGAGAGTCTATTGAAACACCAATAACCTCTGCATTTCTTTTTTTAAACTCATCAAGTTTGTGGTCAAAAGCGATTATCTCAGTTGGACAAACAAATGTAAAATCAAGTGGATAAAAGAATAAAACCAGATACTTCCCCTCATAATCCTTCAAAGAGATCTCTTTAAAGGTGTTGTCTGGCATTACAGCTGTGCCTTTAAATTCAGGTGCTTTTTTACCAACAATACTCATTATAACTCCTCCCTAAAATTATTCATTTGGTGCATAATAGCACCTTTTTGGGGAAATTACCTTTCCCTCTGTTTTTAATTCCTTGATTGCCTTTGAAACCTCTTTGCTATCAATATTTAAGGCTTTTGCAATATCTCCAGGTCTTACAGGTTTTCCTGCATCCTTCATCGCTTTTAAAACAACATCTTTTAGTTCCATCCTCACCTCCTTAACAATAATTTATTGCCAATAAAAATTTTTTTCCTACGATTTATAGTTTAAACTATTTTTTTAAAAATTCAACAAATTTTTACAAAAAAATATAATTTTTTTCTCTTTGTTTTTCTACCAGATAACAGATTTCATATATTTGTATGCCACCTGGTATCTCTTTGTAAAACCCCGATAATTTAAATTTCTCTAAAAAAATTCAATTCATTTTTATTGCTTTAAGTGTTTTGTTGCCATTTTTTATGCTGAATAGAAATATTAAGTGTCCGTCGCTTTTAATGAGAAAAGACGTTCCGGCGTCAGGTATCGCAAGTTCAATTTTTTTCTGTTTGTTCAATGCCATTACCTCATGAAATGTCGGGAAAACAAAGAAATCTTTGTACTGGAATCCATAGTCTGTCATAAACAATTGAACAGCCCCTTTTGCAAATGGGGATGCTGATTTAAAGATCTTGTTCACCTGTTTCCCGTTTAATGAGATTTCAAACAATGTGCCTCTTACGAAAGGGTCCCATCCGCTTCTTGCATAGGGGTTTGTATAGTATATTTTGTTGTTGGCAAAGGATGGAAAAACCTTTCCTGTTCCCGTTTCAATATTCCATTTTTTTGAAATGTCGAGGATTGAGTATGCGGATAATTGGTATGAGTGGGTTTTCGGGTTTAAATTTACAAAGATCAAAAGATCTTTTGCAATTGAGGGCTTTTTTTCAGCCTCACGAAGGTTGAGTTTTTTTTCTATATCTCCGGAGGATCTCAGCAGTAAAACTGTAACTTTGTTTTTACTGTCTCTCATACAAAGTAAGGTTTTATTGTCTCGCACTCCAATTGCCCACAAAATCCCCTGATTTTTGTGGGAAAAAATATACATTTCCTTTTTGCGTAAAATGTATTCGTTTGCGTCTACTGATAAAAATTTTCTGTTTATCAGTATGTCTCCCCCGTAAATGTGCATCCATTGACCACCGTAAGCGATGAAAATTCTCTTGCCGTCAGGGGATTTCCCGATTATCTCCCCGTGTGCCACTTTTTTCTTTAAAATTGGTTGTCCAGAACGATTCAGGGTAATTATAAAGTTTCCATTGTTTAAATCATTTATGTTTAGCCATAGCCTTTCTTCAATATCGTATTCAGGGGATAGCCCTATTCTCCCCTTTGCAGGTTTATACACCCATAGTTGCTTTCCATTTTTATAAAAACAGATCACTTCTTTCTGGTTGATAAGGAATATATAATTTTTAGAAACAAGCATTCTGTCAACACTGTTGTTTAATTGCTTTTCCCATACTGTGGTTGTGTGGACAAAAGAAAAACAGGGTAAGGTTAAAGTAAAAAGGATTAGAAAAAGAATTGTTTTTTTCATTTCAACCTCCTTATTTTCTATTACTTTACCAGAAAAGTTTTGATTTTTAAAAGAAGATAAATGATTTTTCTTGACACAAAGGGGAATAAGGGGTATTTTTAAACCAAACAGTCGGTTTAAAGACTAATTGGTCGGTTTTTTAATTTTCGGGTTTGATTCTTTGAAATCACCTTTTACTAAACGCTTTTCACGGAGGGTGTATGGGGTAAACAGGGCAATTCAGTCGATCAGAATACCGCAGATTGTTGAAGCGGCGGTTGAAATCATTGCAGAGAGAGGGATAAAGGACACAACTCTTGACCTTGTTGCTAAAAAGGCAGGGCTTTCAAAGGGGGGGCTTATACATTACTTTCCCACAAAGAAATCCCTGATAGAGACTGTTGTTAAGGAATTTTTCTCAAGGATATTTCAAAGGGGCAAGGAATTGAGGGATTCTTTTGAAGACCCCTATGAGCAGTTGATCTCTTTTCTCTGGCTTTACAACAGGAATGACCCTGATTATTTCACAGGGTACAGAATGTTCTTTGAAATTATGACAATTGCCTCAATGGACAGGGAGTACAGAGAGGTTTTTCATCAATGGGTGAACTCCTGGGTGGAATTGTTAGAGGCATCAATAAAAAAGGGAGTTGAAAAGGGGGATTTTGAGGTTGAAGATTCAAAAGAGGCTGCAAAGACAATATCCGCCATCTATCAGGGGGTTGCTTCAAGGTGGTTTTTAGACCCTGAGAACCACTCTGACGAATGGGCAAAGAGCACTGTTAGAAGTTTGATAAAGTTTGTTGTTTCAAGAAAATAAGGGAGGGGATTATGGCTGTTTTTGAATCAACTGAAAAGATGTATGAGGTTTTGGGGGAATTATTTGAAACACTGCTTGTCCACGATGTTGTAGGAGAAAAGTTTAAGCAGCAGAAAGTTACCATAAGGTTTATTATGAGTGATCCTAAAGGGGAGATTTGGCTTTTGCCGGAGGGCAAGGTTGTTTGCGGTGTGCCTGAGGGGGTAAAGGAAGACATATCTATGAGTTTAAGCGGGGATACTGCACACAACTTCTGGCTTAAAAAGATTACAATGCCTGTTGCCCTTGCCAAAGGCTTGATTAAGGCAAAGGGGCCGTTGCCAAAGGTTTTGAAACTTTTACCGCTTCTTAACCCTGCCTATGAGGCTTACCCTGAAATAGCAAAAAAACACGGGCTTGAGATTTAGGGGGATCTATGGCTTTGGAAAGAGCGATAAAACAGTACGAAAAAGACAGGGTTGAGGCTGCAAGAATTGCGGCAAGGCTTCTTATAGCATCAGGCACAACCTCTCCGAGGGTCGGCGGGGTTGGAGAGTGCACCTTTCACATAATAGAAGATGAATGTGATATTGAGGATATCTGTCAGGTTATAGAGAAATCTGCTGATGATAATCCTGCATGGGGATTTTTTAAAAGGGATGCTGAAATGCTCAGGGATGCGGATGCAATAATAATTATCACCTCTTTAAGGTCTTTGACAGACCCCTCTGACATAAACTGCAATATGTGCGGCTTTTTAACCTGTGAATATATGCAGGAGAGGGAGAAGTTAAAGAGAGAAGAAAAATCTGTTGCATTTACAGGGCCTTTATGCACATTCAGGGCTGCAAATGTTGCCTATGCCTTAAACGGTATTACCTCACTTGCAAGGCAACTTGGAATAGACTTCGGGGTTTTCTGGAGTGCAGGCCTTGCTGCAATGAGAATGGGCATTGTTCCCAAAAACACAGGTTTTGCTGTTGGAGTGGGGATAAGCATTACTGAAAAATCACCATTCAGAGACATCCCTCTTGATTACCACAAATACAACGACAGAACAATGAGAGACAGGATTATTAACAGGCTCTGGCCTCAATTCCGCTCCATTTACTCTTAAAGGGGGATTTATGGCTAAAAGAAAGATGGAAGACTTGATAAAGGCAGGGCTTGAAAGGGCTGTTGAATTGATGGTTGTTGCCGCAAACAATGCCTGGCACTTTGGGGGGAAACATACTCTTGAAGTGGTTTTGCTTGACGAAGAGGAATTGGAAGAGATGGCAAACTATGCCCTTTCTTTGGGGGATATGTCTCCCCTTGCTGCGAGGGACGGCAGGTTTGCCCTTGAATTGATGAAAGAGCCCTGGGCTGTGCTTATTTTAGGGGATAATCGGAAATCGCCATTTAATTACAATTGCGGTGCCTGTGGGTTTAGAACCTGTGCGGACCTAAACAGGGCTGAAACGGTTGAATCCTTAACCTCAAATGGGCCTGCCTGCATTTTTAAAACCCTTAACCTTAACATTGCTGCCAATGCAGCGGCATCAATTGCATGGAGACTGGGATTGCATTGCCGTGTATTTTCAACCCTTGCATTTGCAGCAAAAGCGCTTGGTTACATTGAGTCAGACATTGTTGTTGGGGTGGCTGTTAGTGCCGCAAAGGAAGACCCGTTCTTTGACAGGCATAAGTTCTGGACAAAAGAGGAGTGGGAGAGGATATTCAACAGAGAGTTTCCAACCTTTAACAGGGGATTTATTGGTGCTGTTGAGGAATAGGGGGGATTATGGGAAAGGCTCACTTAAATCAGGTAATCACATCCCATTTGATAGAGTATCAGGCGGAAAGGTTCCCCGATAAAGAGGTTTTGATATTTGAAAAAGGGGAAAAGGGAGAAGACAGGTTTACCTATTCAGACCTTCACAAACTTGGGAACAGACTTGCCGCTTACTTTTTAGAGAGAGGAATTAAGAAAGGGGACAATGTTGTTGTCTTTGCTTATAACAGAATTGAAACTGTTTTGACATTTATCGCAACCTCAACAATTGGGGCTGTTGCAGTGCCTGTTGACCCTCGCTCAAGGGGAGAAAGGCTTAAATACTTTATTGAATTTACAGAGGCAAGGGGGGTAATTGTAGGTGAAGAGACTATAAACGCTTTTGAAGAGGTAAAAAAAGATTTAAGCCCTTTAAACTTTGTTGCCTATGCAGATTTTGGAAATAAAGATGCTGAAATACCGGATTACCAGAATCTCAATTTTGTTTTTGAAGAAAATTTTAAACCTGTATCCCAGAAGGTTTTTGATGTAAACCACCCTGCCCAGATAATATTCACTTCCGGGACAACAGGGTTGCCAAAGGGTATTGTGATGAGGCATCAAAGGATAGGCCTGTACAACCTTTTAAGGCAACTTGCATGGAAGTACAAAAAGGACGATGTTCTATACACAGGGCTTTCGTTATCCCATGCAAACGCTCAGGCTGTAACCCTTTTCCCTGCACTTTACGGAGGGATAAAGGCTGTGTTTTCCCCTAAATTTACAAAGTCAAGGATATGGGATATTTGCAGGAAGTATGGGTGCACTTCCTTTTCTCTGTTAGGGGGGATGGCAGCAGGCATATTCAATGAGCCTGAAAAAGATAACGATAAAGACAACCCTGTAAAGGTTGTAATAAGTGCGGGCATGCCGAAAGCAATATGGAAGGCATTTGAGGAAAGGTTTGATGTAAAGGTGCATGAGTGGTATGGCTCTGCCGAGGGTGGTTTTGCCCACAACCCGCCGGGGAAAGGCCCTGTCGGGAGTTTCGGCAAACCAATACCCGGGGTTATGGAGTTTAAGGTTGTTGATGAAGAGGGTAATAAATTGCCCCCCAATAAAACAGGGGAATTGATTATAAGGAATTTAAGGGGAGAGACAAAGGTTGAATATTACAAAAACCCAGAGGCTTCGGCAAAAAAGGTGAGACACGGGTGGATGTACACAGGGGATATGGTTCATTACGATGAAAAAGGGTGGTTTTATTTTGATTTCAGAAAGGGAACTGAGTTGAGAAGGGCGGGAGATTTTGTTCAACCAGAGTACCTTGAAACTGTAATTGGAAGGCACAGGGATGTTTCTGAGGTCTGTGTTTTTGGAATACCTGCTGAAAGCGGGGCACCGGGGGAAAGCGACATTGTTGCAGTTGTTAAACTCTTTGATGGAGTAAAACCTGATGCTGAGAGCATATTCAGGTTTTGCAAAAAGAATTTAGAGGCAAACTTTGTTCCCCTTTATTTGTGGTTTGTTGACGAGATACCTAAAACCCCGTCTGAAAAGTATTTAAGAAGGGTTTTGAAAGAGAATTTTTCACCTGAACTTGAAAGTGTTTTCAGGAAAAAATAGGAGGAATTATGGGATACACAGAGTTAAACATAGAATTGACAGAAGAACAGGAGGCTTTGAAGAGAGAGGTTCACAAATTCGCAGTTGAGGTTTTAAGGCCTGCATCAATTGAACTTGATAAAAAGACACCTGAGGAGGTTATATCACCGGATTCTGTTTACTGGGATGTTATGAAAAAGATGTATCAACTTGGCTATCACACTGTTCACACCCCTGATGAGTACGGGGGAATGGCTCTTGACCCGATTTCACAGCATATTTTCTGGGAAGAGCTTGGTTATGGAAGTGTTGGCTTTGCAGTCTCTTTAGGGGTAAGTTTGTTTGCCCCCTTTATGGCATCCATGCTTGCAGACGATTACATTGTCGAAAAGGTTATAAAGCCCTTTGCATTGTGTAAAGATGCTTCAATTATAGGCTGCTGGGCAATAACTGAGCCAGAT
>JALSOA010000116.1 GCA_026986725.1 Acidobacteriota bacterium | reverse complement strand
AAGGAATTGAAATAATGTATCTATTCTATGTGATATAATGAAAACTGATTTGTTTTGAGCCTACCTATAAGGAATTGAAATAATTGATATGGTGTAATACCTAATTTATTGCATAAAAGTTTTGAGCCTACCTATAAGGAATTGAAATAACAACAAGATTTATTAATACTGTATTTCATTTCAGTTTTGAGCCTACCTATAAGGAATTGAAATTCAGGGTGCCTTATATATTCTATAGAGAAAGAGACGAGTTTTGAGCCTACCTATAAGGAATTGAAATAAAAAAAGGCAGGGAAATCCCTGCCTTTGGATTTTTGTTATTTATAATTTTTTACCACCATTTAACATCAAATCTGTCAAGGTTCATAACCTTGACCCATGCAGTTACAAAGTCTTTTACAAATTTTTCTTTTGCATCGTCAGATGCATAAACTTCGGCAATTGCCCTTAATTCAGAGTTTGCACCGAATATAAGGTCAAATCTCGTTGCTTTGTATTTTGGTTTCCCTGTTTTTATGTCTATCCCTTCAAAGAAAAGCCTGTCCTCTGACATAGGCTTCCATTCTATATTGAGGTCAAGAAGGTTTACAAAGAAATCATTTGTAAGTTTTTCCTTTTTTTCTGTAAAAACACCGTATTCAGTTTTTTTATAGTTTGCCCCAAGCACCCTCAAGCCACCAATTAAAACGGTAAGTTCAGGAGGGGTTAGAGTTAGAAGGTGGGCTTTGTCAATGAGAATCTCTTCAGGCTGGAAGTGAGTTTTTTTAATGTAATCTTCCTTCATATAGTTTCTGAATCCGTCTGCAATCGGCTCCATTACAGGGAACCCGAATATCTCTGTCTGCTCCTGTATTGCATCAACTCTTCCGGGAATAAAAGGCACATTAACTTCAAAGCCTGCATTTTTTGCGGCCTTTTCAATTGCAACACAACCACCAAGCACAATTAAATCGGCAAGAGAAACCTTTTTACCGTTGTTATTTCCATTAAACTCTTTCTGTATTTTCTCAAAAACCTCAAGTGTTTTTTTCAATCTTTCAGGCTCATTAATTTCCCAGTTCACCTGTGGATTTAAGCGGATTCTTGCTCCATTTGCCCCGCCTCTTTTGTCTGAAACCCTGAATGTTGACGCGGAAGACCAGGCAGTATATACAAGGTCTCTAATTGAAAGGCCAGATTTTTCAATTCTTATTTTCAAATCCTGAATGTCGTTTTCATCAACAACCTGGAAATCAACTTCAGGCAAAGGATCCTGCCAGATAAAATTCTCTTCCGGCACCTCTTCTCCAAGATACCTTGATTTAGGCCCCATTTCCCTGTGGGTTAATTTAAACCACGCATGGGCAAAAGCTTTTTCAAATTCTTCAAGATTATCCCTGAATTTTAATGCTATCGGCTTAAAGTCAGGGTCCATCTTCAATGCAAGGTCTGTGGTAAACATAATTGGCGCATGCTTTTTAGACGGGTCATAAGCATCCGGCACCATGTCTTCAGGGTCAGGGTTAACAGCAACCCATTGCCATGCACCTGCCGGGCTTTTCACAAGATCCCAATCATATTTAAAAAGCACCCTTAAAAAAGAGTTGTCCCATTTTGTTGGTGTCGGAGTCCATGCCCCTTCAAGCCCGCTTGTTATGGTATCAGGTCCTTTTCCGCTTTTGTAAGAATTTTTCCAGCCAAGCCCCTGTTGTTCAATGGGTGCTGCCTCAGGTTCAGGACCAAGATATTTTTCCGGATCAGCCGCACCATGCGCTTTTCCAAATGTATGTCCGCCGGCAATTAGAGCAACGGTTTCCTCGTATGTCATACCCATTCTTCTGAAAGCAATCTTAATATCTTTTGCAGCACTTAAAACCGACGGCTCTCCATTGGGCCCCTCCGGGTTGACATAGATAAGCCCCATCTGGGTTGCTGCAAGCGGATGCTCTAATTTTCTATCCTCTGAATGCCTTTCATCTTCAAGCCATCCCTGTTCAGGCCCCCAGTATGTGTCTTCCTCCGGTCCCCATGCGTCAACCCTTCCACCTGCAAAACCAAGTGTTTTAAATCCCATTGATTCAAGAGCTGAATTGCCTGCGAGAATTATAAGGTCTGCCCAGGAAAGTTTTTTGCCGTACTTTTTCTTAATCGGCCAGAGTAATTTAATAGCCTTGTCAAGGTTGACATTGTCAGGCCAGCTGTTTATAGGTGCAAATCTAATGTTTCCTGTCGATGCCCCTCCCCTTCCGTCAATTATCCTGTAAGTGCCTGCGGAATGCCATGCAAGCCTTATAAACAATCCGCCGTAATGTCCGTAATCAGCAGGCCACCAGTCCTGCGATTCTGTCATAAGTTTGTAGATATCCTCTTTAACTGCTTTCAAATCAAGGGATTTAAACTCCTTTTTGTAGTCAAAATCCTCTCCATACGGGTTTCTTAAAGGACAATGCTGATAGAGAATTCTTAATTTCAATCTATCAGGCCATACTTCATCAATACTGAATGCTTTTTTTCTCTTTTTCATTTGTTCCTCCTAAAAATTTTCATATTTAAAGTATAAGATAAAAATAATTTTTGTCAAATAATTTTTTTTAAATAATAAAAATTTTCTTTTAGTAAGCAAGAAATAATCTCTTTTTTAAAAGTTGATTTTTTTAGATGGGGAAAATGGCGGAGGGACTGGGATTCGAACCCAGGGTACCAGCAGGGGTACACCGCATTTCGAGTGCGGCCCGTTCAACCGCTCCGGCATCCCTCCGAATGAAAAGATTTTACACTATTTACCATTTTTTTTCATCTGCCTTTTTAGTTCAAAAAAACGGGTGAGGATTTCAGAGCATTCTTCCTCCAAAAGCCCGCCCTGAATTTCAATTTTATGATTTAAATTTAACCTTTCGATAAGTTCAAGGTTAGAGGTTAACCCGCTTCTTCTGTCGTATGCTCCAAACACAAGCCTTTTTACCCTTGCATGCACCATTGCACCATAACACATCAGACAGGGCTCAAGGGTAACATAGATTGTCGAGCCTGTTAGCCTGTAATTTTTTTCAAATTTCGCAGCATCCCTTATTGCATTTATCTCTGCATGTGCAGTTGGGTCATTTGATGATATGGGGGAGTTATGCCCTGTCCCAAGTATAACACCGTCTTTCGAAACAATAATAGCCCCTATGGGTACTTCGTTTTTGTCAAACCCCTTCATTGCCTCTTCAAGGGCTATTCTCATAAAGTAATAATCCCGTTCTGAAAATGATTCATTTGATTGTTGTAAGTTCAATGGAGTCTCCTTTTAGTGTGAGGGTCAGTCCATTGTTTTTAGCCAGTATTTTTGCTTTTTCAAAGAGTATGAAGGATTGAAGTTCGTACCAGTCCATTGTTTCTTTTTGTTCTTCAACTGGCATGAATTCACATTTGAATATAATCTTTTTGTCTTCAGGGATTAGAGTTATTTCCATTTTTGCAGTTGTTTCTTTTACAAGGTTTTGTTTTTCAATTACCTTTGATAGGGAAAGTATTATAAAAATGTTTATTGGTAAAAAATCGGGAATCGGGATCTTTATTTTAATTTCAGGATCAATGTGTTTTGTAAATGTGAATTGATGTTTGATAAAGAGATCGGTAACAAGTATTTTTTCAAGCCCGGAATAGAATATCTCTGCTTTGATCTCCCTTGTGTCTTTGACCTTTGTTTCAATGTAAGTATTAAGGGTTTCCTGTGTTATGTTATTGTTTGCCACAATGGTGTTTATTATATTTTCAATCTTTGCCGCTGCACGATGTATCATTTTCAACTCCATGTTGTTGTCCGTATTTTCAGTGGATGTTTTTAGCATTCCAGCCCTTGAGTATATTGGGGTTAACATACCGTTCATGTTGTGTACACAACCTTTGACATACTTTGCAAATGAGTCAAGCACACAGTTTATATAAAACTCTGTTATTTCTTTAAACATTTCATCACTGATTTCAAAGATCTTTGTGTTTCCGGTTTTGTTATCCTGTGAAAATATATAGTATCTGTTTTTTAAGTTGATTATTCCGTTTTTTGTCTCAGGGTGTGATGATTTAATAAATTCAATAATTTTTTCTTTCATTTTTTTACTCCCATTTTAAATCTCACAAACAGTGGTATAATACATTTTGATATTATTTTATCTTAAGAGGTTGTTATGGACAACGAAAAAGTGTATCTTGCTTTTGGAAGTAATGTAGGGAATAAAGAAGAGAACATAAAAACCGCACTTAAGTATCTTGATGCGAATGGTGTAAAACTTGAAATAATGTCTCCTCTTTATGAGACAAAGCCCCTTGAATACGAGGAGCAGGATGATTTTTTAAACTGTGTGGGGGCTTTCCAGACCAATCTTTCCCCTTTTAAATTGTTAAGGTTGATAAAGCAGATTGAAAAGAGGATGGGACGGGAGAACACTGTTGAAAAGGGACCAAGGATAATAGATATAGATATTATCTTCTACAAAAGGGTTTATACTTATACATTCAATCTCCAGATACCACATCCTTCTTATAAGGAAAGGGCTTTCGTGCTGGTTCCTTTGAATAATTTGATCCCGGAATATGTACCTGTTAATGAAATAGTTTGCATAGAGCAATTGTTGTCTTCCTGTGTGGATAAAAAAAGCAATCCTGTAAAGATTGAGACAAAAATCGGTTAGAGCATGATAAAATTTAAACAAAATCATTGTAATATCGTATCGGAGAAAGAGGTGTTTTATGGAACTTGAAATAAGTAAAGACAGGAAAGGAAATGTAAGTGTATTAAGGGTTAAGGGAGCAATAAATGCCCACACGGTAAGTGATTTCGAATCTCACCTTGAAGAGATGGCAAAGGGCGGAGAATTTAATATCCTTATTGATTGTAAGGATCTTGATTATATTTCTTCCGCAGGGCTTGGAGCATTAATGGGTGTTATTGAAAGGGTGAAGTCAAACAATGGCGATATAAAACTTTGCAATACCTCCAATAATGTTTACAGAGTGTTTGATATTCTCGGTTTCACCGAGTTGTTTGAGATATACGATTCTATTGAAAAGGGGTTGAGGGCTTTTGAACAGGGTTAAAGATTTCTTTTTGAAGGTTAATTTTAAAGCAGATACAAGGTACCTTACTTTGATAAATAGTTTGACCCTTGATTTTTGTCTTCTTTCAGGCTTTTCTGAAGAGCAGGGGAAAAATGTTTCGCTGGCAGTTGACGAGGCTGTTACAAACACAATAAAACACGCATATCATTTCGACAGTTCAAAAGATGTTGAGGTTTTTTTAAATTTTGACGGAAGAAAGTTGGTAATTAAGGTTTATCATACAGGTGTTCCCCTTTCCCCTGATAACCTTGTTTTCCCCGATATGAAAGAGTACCTTGAAAGGTATAAAAAAGGGGGGCTCGGTATTTTGCTGATGATAAAATTTATGGATTCCGTGGAGTATGGTAAAGAAAAAGGAAAACACTTCTGCAAACTTGTCAAAGAGATTGAACAGGCTTGAAACAGCAGAACTGGACCTTACAATTTTTTTTGAGTTTCTCTCAAATGTAAAAGAGGATTTATCATTGAAATCTATTGTCAATCTGACTGTGCTCACTTTGATGGGACGATTGAAATTTAAAAATGCAATGGTGGTCTATGATGATTTTGAATTGGTAAAGGGAAAGAAGCAGAAGGATTATTTAATAGAAAAAACAATCAAAAGTGGTGAATATGAAATAGAGTTTTTTCTTGGTGGAGTTGACGAGAAAATCTCATTTTCTGAACGGGATATTTTGTTTTTGAACTCTATATTAAAACTATTTTCCCTGATTGTTGAGAATATTTCAAGCATTGAAAGGTTGAGGGATACCAACAGAGTATTAAGCAAAAAGATATTGCAGTTCGAATCTCTCTTTGAAACCAGCAGTGAACTGATCATGATACCTGACATAGAGAAGGCTGCCAGAGTATGTATGAACATTATTGTTGGGAGTGTTGGAATAAAAAGTATTGGACTCTTCCTGCAGGTTGACGGAAAGAAGATGGTTTTTGGAAGAAATTTTAAGCAGGATAGCAAAAAGTTAAAGAAGATGAAAAAGATTGAGGTTAAGTACATCACTTTGTATCTTGGAGATAAGATAAACGGAAGAGAAATTGAACAGTCTGATATGGATTTTGTGCACATAATATTGAACCTTCTTTACACAAATGTTGAGAATTTTAAAATGATAAAACAGTTGATAGAGAAGGAGAGGCTTGAGAGGGAAATCTCAATTGCAAGACAGATACAACAGAGGCTTTTGCCGTCTGTCCTTCCTGAAGTTGAAGGGATTGACATTGAAACAGGGATGATAACTTATTATGAAGTTGGAGGGGATTATTTTGATGTGTTAAAAATTGGAAATAGCCTGCTTATAGTTATTGCGGATGTTTCAGGAAAGGGAGTCCCCGCCTCATTGATAATGTCTGCTGTTCAATCGTCAATAAGAACCATGGTTTTAAATGGCTTTGATAACCTTTCAGAGATGGTTTCAAATCTAAATAATCTTTTGATTTCAATAACCGAGAGCAATAAGTTTGTTGCAATGACCCTGATAGTTATAAGGCCGAATGGAAAGATTGAGTACTTAAATGCAGGGCATACTCCTCCTGTCCTGATATCAAAAGATAAAGTTTTTAGATTAGAAGAAGGGGGTCCTGTCGTAGGATTGCTTGATTTTGCAAGGTATAAAAGTTTTTCCCGTGCCTTGAAATCAGGCGATTGTATTTTTATGTACACAGATGGGATTTCGGAAGCAACAGATAGAGATGGCCGTGAATTTGGGGAAGAGCGTATTGTTGATTATCTGCTTTCTCACCGGTTTGAAAAGAATTTTTCTGAAAAATTTATGAATTATTTAAAAAATTTTTCAAACAACAATTTTAACGATGATGTGACATTTGTTTTCATAAAAAAGCGATAGACATAATGAAAGTTGTTTGAGTGTTGATATGGTAAGAGAAAATTGATACAATAATTATATGAAAAAAATATTATTTTTTTTAATTTTTTTAATATGTTTTCAAATTAGTGCACAGCACCTTCCATTCAGAGTATATTCTTCAGAGGATGGACTTGCTTCCAATCAGGTGAGGTTTATTACTCAGGATAAAGTCGGAGCGTTGTGGATTGGTTGTGGCTCCGGGCTCTCAAGGTTCAATGGTTTTGGGTTTGAAAATTTTGGTTTGAAAGAGGGTTTGCCGGATATATCTATAGA
>JALSOA010000115.1 GCA_026986725.1 Acidobacteriota bacterium | reverse complement strand
ATCTATGTTGTAATTAAACCGTTCGAGTAATTCCTTTTTTCTTTTGTTGCCAATACCTTTAAAAAGATGCAAAGTCAGATACTTTTCCTCTCTATTCATACTTCACCTTTGAACCGTCAGCAAAAATCTTTACCGGTTTAACGACAAAAGAACTCCCATAAAGGGTTAACTTAAATAAACCGTCTTCGGGATTTTTAGTGGATAAGTACAGACTTCCGCTTGAACTCTTCATATCAGGGGAAAAGGAAATAACATGCTTACTTGAAAACGCAATCCCTTTCAATATCACTCCGGGGTACTCTTTCTCAATTAAAAATCCTCTGCTCACCTCTTTATCTCTCCCACTAATGTAATCTTTAAATATCACACCGTTAAAGTTACAATCCTTAACAACAGTCAGGTAATGGCCATTATCCTTTTCTTCTATAACAACACCACAATAACAGTTGTTTCTTAAAGCAATGTTTCTTGCTTCAATAAACATTGAGTATACCCTGAACGCAGCAGACTTCAACCTCATTTCTTCCATGTAATTTATAAACCCAGAGGCTGAAACACAAACAAGGGAAATTATCCCAAAGGCAACTAATAACTCAGTAAACTTCATCTCACCCCTCCAGATTGATTTCACAATTTCTTTTTCAATTTTCATACCATTTATGCTTTTTGTTATTTTTTGATTTTAAACAAGAAAAAAAATAAGGTATGTAAAATTAATTTTACAACTGGAAAAATGTAAAATTTTTTTTACGCTACTTTCCAAATAAGACCAAAATAAGGTGAGGTGCAAAAGGGGGTTTTAAGAAATCATAAAGAAAGGCTATAGGAGAAAAGATAAGAGGAATATTTAAAAAATTATAAATATCCTGTTGATTAACCAGTAACTGACTTTTTCAATACTCATTTATCATACTTTACTTTCTATTCTTTTTTTTATCAGAAAGCCCCGAATCACCATCAAAACTGAAACCACAATTTCTGCACACATCATCTCTGGACTTCAATTTTCCATGGCACACTGGACATTGTCTCTCGTTGTTTATCTTTATCCACTCAAACACACTTACTGCACAGATAAATATTCCGCTTGAAATCCCGAATACTATTGCAGATCTAAACACATCGTAATCAAGATTAATTGCAAAAAGTATAATAAACATTCCAATTAGAAAGGATAGCATCAGATACAATTTTGTCCCCTTCACTATGCCCTCCTTCATCTCAGGCCCTCCCTCAAAATTTTCCTCTCTATTCCGAAATACCTGAAATCCCCTATAAACTCCGAATGTTCATCAGGGAAAGCCCTTAAAACTTTAATGAAATTTACCTTTGCCTCTAACTCACTATTGTTGCTAACATGCGTTTTTTTCTCCATTTAAACCTCCCAAAAACATCTTTCACCCTTCTTAGCCTGCAGGTTAAATACCAGAACCACAAAAAACCCTTTGTTTTTTTCTTATTTAATTTGTATAAGTTACAAGACAGACCCTGAATTTTATTAAAACTTCACAAAATTGAAACAAAAGGTGTCAAATTTTTTTTACGCCACAAAAAAAACCATCTAATGGGAAATA
>JALSOA010000114.1 GCA_026986725.1 Acidobacteriota bacterium | reverse complement strand
TAGACTTTAGATACTCTGGACGCTTGTATTGTATGAAGATATTAAATTTGAACTTAACATTAATTTCTTTGTCAATTACTTTTTTTATCTCTTCCCAAAATATATCCTCCAAATAAACTCCTCCTGGAATCAATGGCCAAAAGTACCATAAAAGTTTTCTCCACCATGGTATAATTCTCTATAATTTCCAAAAATTCTTATTTTTACTAAATAACGCACTATCAAATCCCAATTTATTCTCTTGGCTCTGTCCTGGAGGAAAGAAAATATTACTTTTCCCTAACAATTCTATATTATGATATTGCTCATATGTTTTTTCTTCAAATTCACATTTCATTTAGATTCCTCCTCAAATGTCGCACAACTCATTTATAACTACATTGTGGATATTTTTCCAAAATTTGGGGGTATTTGCAGTGTTGCGGATATACACATCTCTGTATACATTCATGTTATCTCATCCTTAGTTATATTTTCCAGCGGATTCTCCACATTTGCAACTCTTGGCTTACTTACAAGTGTATAAATTTCTGTTGTTTTTGTATGAGCAAATTCCAAAAGTTCCTGAATATATCTTAAATCAGTTCCACTCTCTAATAAATGTGTGGCAAAACTGTAGTTTAAAAAGTGAGCTGCTATAGCTTTTTGAATCACCTTTTTATTACAGGCATTTTGACCTGATTTTCTTTTTTGAGCTGTTTTTGTGTTGTTTACAGATAGAATGGCGCACAAAGTTTGCACAATAACTCTATCAGTATTTAGACATTCAATTTTAACACCACAATGCTTGTCAAAGTTAAACATAAGAAAAATATATATTAAAAAATACAAAAAGTCAAATTCTTTTGCAAAATATTTTCGCATCCGAAAAGATGTTTGAGAGATTAGACATTAATTTAAAATTGAGAAAAGAGTAATTTTTCTTTTTTTGCTTTTTCCCCTTGTGTGGGTATATTAAACAAAGCTTAAAAATCGGCTAAAATAGGAAACTTTTACTTCCTCTTTCATTCTTTCATTCACCTTCGCCAGGTCCAGCGCATTTTAATGGCGATTTGATTGGCGAGCAATTTTGAGTTAAATAGAGATTCTCCGTCAAATCTCTCCCAGTTGTAATTCCAGACAATGAATATGTCTTTGCCCGGCTCAATTGTGTACCTGATTCTATTGTTCATTCCAATCTCACCGCTTGAATAGTTGTATTGAGTATAACTGGAGATTATAAAATCCGGATTCAGGGCGTAAACAACCTTAACCTGCCAAAGCCTTTCAACAAAGTTTCCCTCCGGCAAATAACCGTAATCGTTTTCAGCCTCAACAGTCAACTTTATTGAGCCGTCTTTGCTGCTCCACCCTATGTATGTTTCCCATTGATTGAGCCTTCCATTGTAAAAGTCGCCAAACCATACCCTTCCCCCTGCCTGAAATGAGTGAGAGCGGGGGGAGTTTATCTCAATCCTTTCCCTGTTAAAGCGGTAACCTCCTGAGGGGATAACAACCCCATCAGCAATTTCAAAATCCTCCGGCAAAAATTCGTATTGAGGAGCGTAGTTAAATTCAAAATGCCATCCGGAAGGGGTTAAAAGGTTCAAAGGTGCGGTAAAAATTCTCCAGCTTTCAATATACCCATCAACATTCTTCACCTGTCTTCCATAAAACTCAAAAAAGAATTGCCTGACATAGTTTCCAAGCCAGCCCTTTGGCCTTGGCTGTATTGCTATCCCGCCTGACAACTGTTTAGTGCCTGGACGGGGAAGAAAACCAAGTGCAGGGTTCAGGTCTTTGCCGAACTTTTTATATGTAACACTTGCATCGATCAAATCGTTGGGGTAATCTATCTTAAATCCATACCCGTCTCTATCATCCCCTTCTATATCACCTGAAGAAGAGCCCCACCACCCACCAACAATAAAGTTTTTTCTATTATTCAAAAAATTAGATGTTCTCCATATAACATCAACACCTGCAAATGTGTTGTCTGAAACACCGTCAGGGTTCCCGTCTGTAATTAACCCTCCTACCTTTAAATTGTCAGTAAGATCATAAGTTACCCTTGAAACAAAGAAATCTGTTCCTTTAATGTCTCCCGAATCTCTTGTTTTTACATAAAGCCCAGCAATACTTGTTTTCCCCTGCCTTCCAAGAACCTTAATCCCATAATCTATGGGTATCTCCTTACCCCTGTAAAGCCCGATTCTTCTTGAATAAAAAGCCATAAAGTCACCAACCAACCCTATCCCAAACTCAAACAGATTTGAGCCTTCAAGGAAGAATTCCCTTTTTTCAGGGAAAAACAGTGGAAACCTTGTAAGATTTATCTGCCGGGTGTCTACTTCAGTTTCAGCAAAATCAGTGTTCACAGTTAACATTGCAAAAATACCCGGAGTTATATTCCACCTTAAATCAAAACCTGCCTCACCTTTTAAAACAGTGTTGTTATTCTCATAATCCTTATCAAACCTTATGACAGAATATGGGGAAAAAGAAAGCCCCTTACCCATGGACAGGTTTTCAACTCCCTCCATCTTTGCAGTGAGTTTAACATCGTAAGGCTGGGAATCAAGGGTTGTTCCCACCCACCTGAACTTTATTAAGTCTTTTGCAACATACCTGCCAAACTCAACCCTGAAAAAAGGGTGAAGCTTTCTGAATTGAAGGGTAATTGCAGGTATCTTTATCTCGCATACCCACCTGTCCTTGTAAACTTTTGTTTTTGCAGTCCATATTCCGTCCCAGTCAGGGGAAACATACTCAGGGTTTGAAATAAGTCCGTCCTTCCTTGCCCCTGCAGCATTCACCTTGAACATAAACCCTGTTTTACCGTCTCCAAATGTGTCAAGGATTATGTAAACATAATCATCTCCGTACATTTCACCGTCTCTAAGCATTGTGTGTATGGAAAGGGAGTCTTCTGGCTGATAGCAAACAAAGGCAAAATAAAGGTTATTGTCATCACAGAGTATCTTTATTCTTGTTTTATAAGGGGTTTTCCCCCCTGGCACCGGCTCTTTTTGAACCAGGTCATCAATCTTATAAGCGTTTTTCCATTCACTTTCGTTTAATTTTCCATCTATTTTAATTTTTGCTTTTTTAAAATGAGGTATTTTGAAAACCCTTAAATCTGCACCAAAACAGGATAACAAAAAAAACACTGCAAAAAAAATAACCCCTTTTTTCAAGTGCCCTCCCTCTTTTTTGTCAACTTAATTATACTTTTTAATATTACAAAATGTTTCAATAAAGAGAAAAATTACAGTTGTAAGAAAAAACTCACCAGAATTGGAACAAGAATGGTTAAAACAATACCGTGATAAACAGATATTATGGCACTCTCCTTCCCTGAAAACCTTAAAACAACAGGCAGGGTTGTATCCATTGATGTTGCCCCCCCGCTTGAAATAAGAGCAAACCTGCCAAAAATTGAGTAAATCAAGGGAGCAAAGAGAATGGTAAAAATCTCTCTTATTATGTTTGCTATCAAACCAATTGTTGCAAGCCTGTTCCCCTTTAATTCTGCAATAATAACACTTGAAAGTGAGTAATAGCCAAACCCTGAGCCAACAGCCATTGCGTCAAAAAAGGTTAACCTTTTAAAAAACAATGAAAAAACAACACTGCCAGCAAGAGTGCCTGAAATTGTAATCAAAGGGAATAGTATTGTTTTTGCCTTCATCTTTTTTATATTTCTTAATACAGGTCTATCTGAACCTATTGAAACACCAACAAAAAAAAGCAATGAAAAAAGTGTACAGGTTATCAATTGCCCATTTAAAAGAAAAACAAACCTGTTTTTAAAGAAAAAACCAATCAAAATCCCTGCAATAAAAAACAAGGTAACATTAAGGCTTCCTGTTATTGAAATGCCGTTAACTTCACCAAAATCCCCTCTGCTTTTCAAATTATTACCTGAACACATTGTCTTTTCCCATAAATAGGCAAAAAACAGACTCCCGAATATTGCCCCTGAAGATATAATTATTGCCTCAAAGCCAATTGATAGAAAGTCATTTACAAGTTTTTCACTTGAGCCTGTGTTAACTCCAAGTAAAAAAAGAAGAAAATACACCACAAGATTTATTGCATATTCGGAAAACTTTAAAACTTTACTTTTGTTCAAACAAAAACCAAGAATTATCCCACATAAGAAAAAGAGAAAAATACCCCACATTCACTTCACCATAACAATTGCGTCCGTGCCGTCTTCATAATAGCCTTTTCTTATCCCCAATTCCTTAAACCCGTTTTTTTTGTAAAAGTTTATTGCAGGAATATTTGTCTTCTTAACCTCTAAATAATAGAATTTTATCCCTGTTTCACTTCCCATTTCAAAAAGAAAATCAAACATCTTCTGGGCAATACCCTTTTTTCTTAAATCGGGATGAACAGCAACATTTAAAATGTGGCACTCGTCAAGCACAATTGAAAAACAAATGTAGCCTGCAATCTTTTTGTCAAAAAAAGCCAGTATAAATTCCTGGCCTGAGGTTAAAAACATTGTTTCAGACCAGGGACAGGAGAAACTTGCCCTTTCAATCTCCATTATCTGGTAAAGTTCTTTTTCATCAATATTATTTTTCTTTTTTATCTCTATTAACTTCCGCATCCGATTTCCTTATGTACATGGGCTCAATAGAAGGCTTTTCAATATTCAATGGATTTAAAATCTCTTCCGCAAGGGGCTTTGCAAGGCATTTTTCCCCTTCTTTAAATTCAAAAGGGATGGTTATCTCAACATCAAATATCTCCTTATACTTTAAATATCCATTTCCTGTTATCACTAAATTATCTATGTTAAATCCAGAAACATATCGAGCAATCTCATCGGGATAAACATTTCCGTAAGGAATTTCAGGTTTGCCATCTGTAAACAATGCGGCATAAACCTGTTTTTTTCTTGCATCAAGAAGAACAAGTACATTATCTCCATTTAAAATATGCTTTCTTGCCTGCATATAAAGTGAAGTGTAGCCTTTCAATTCTATCTCAGGATTTGCAGCCTTTATACCGTATGCGGTTGCAATACCAATTCTTAACCCTGTAAAAGAGCCCGGTCCTCTCACAAAACCGACAACATCTATTTCATCAGGTTTCAATGAGAGTCTATCAAGCAGGATCTTAGCCGAGGGCAGTAAGGTTTCATTATGGCCGTAGATCTTTGATAATTCAATTTTCCCCGCAAGTTCACCGTTTTTTATTACTGCAACACAACCCTTCTCCCCTGATGTATCAAAACAAAGGCAATTCATAAGCACCTCAAAAACAATTTACTTTAAAAGTATAACCAAACAAACTTTATTATCAAGAAAAAGAAATAAATCAGGTAAATTCATAAAAATGGGACGGTAAATACTCTTTCAAAAACAGTTTTGCAGATTGCTGAATTGCATTTTCAATTGTTTCATTATTGCAATTTAAAACTTCCACAACCTTTTTTCTGGAATCCACCTGTAAAACCCTTCCACCTGATCTTTCAATAAGAACAACAAAACCCTTTAAAAAATCAGAAATAGTTGCTTCAACAAGAAAAGAGATAAAACCCTCTTTCTTTTCCATCAGGTAATTTTTTGTGTGAATTATCTTGCCTGATGCAATCCTAACAGGTTTTCTTTCCGCAAGTAAAGAAAACATCCTCTTGTGCCATCTTATTATTCCTGGTATTTTCTCTTTAAAGTCGTTGACAATGTGGGCATATTCAGCCATTAAATCAGCATCTCTTAACCCAATAGCCCTTAAAAGCAGAAATTCCCTTGTATTGAAAAAATTGCTATCTGAGTAGAGTTCAACACTTTTAAAGTCTCTGGCATTTGCATGAATGGCAGGGAGAACAAGGTTATGAAATTTCACTGTTTTTAAATTGTTAAATAGATCTTTTAGCCCCTCTGTATAGTTTTTTTGCAAAAAAAATCCGTTTGTTTTCCAGTTTGTTCTGAATTCAGGATAAAAACCATTTTCTTTTAAATCCTTTAAAAACAGGTATCTGTCTTTTTTTTCTCTTAAAGGTTTTGAAAGCCTTTTTGATGAAATAATCTTATCAACCGTTAATCGGCGAAAATAATTTTCTTCTATGTCTTTAAGTTCTTCATCAATTCTCTCTCGGTCAGGGAAAAACCTGTTTGCAAAGTTTTTTGCATCAATTCTCTGGATGGCATTTTCAAGTGATACAATCTTTTTTAATCCCTTTCTTTCAATGTAATCTAACTGAACAGAGTATAGTTTAAGAAGTATTGAGGCATCTTTTGAAGCGTAAGCTATCTGAGATTCAGTCAACTCCCCTCCCCAATCGCTTGTCTGCTCCGTTTTGTCCACCTCTTCCCCCAAAAACATTTTTGCAACATTTTTCAGACTGTATTTTACATTTAACCCGCAGGTTAATACCTTTGTTGCATTCAGGGTGCAGAAAGTGTTGTTAAATTCACACTCGTACTCTTTAATCAAATGGGACATATCAAAGAAACCGTAATGAAAAACTTTAGTAATTTCTCTGGATCTAAAAACCTCTTTCAAATAATCGGGAAGAGGAATTTTCATTAAATCAAAGACATAAACATTATCACTTGTAGCAACCTGAACAAGCCTGATTTTGCCAAAATCTTTCCCTTTGTAATCGTAGGTTTCTATATCAACACCAAGAGCCTTTGAAATCACTATTTTCTCTTTTACTTTTTCAACCTTGAATAAGGTGTCAACCAGTATCATAAAAAAAGAAACCCCCTTCAAAAAGGGGGTTTAAAAATCTATTCTTTCAATGCAGCCTGCGCGGCGGCAACTATCGCAACAGGAACCCTGTATGGCGAGCAACTCACATAATTTAACCCGACCTTATGGCAGAATTCAACAGATTTCGGGTCTCCGCCGTGTTCACCGCAGATCCCAAGTTTAATATCAGGCCTTGTTGCCCTTCCCTTTTCGCAGGCAATCCTTACAAGCTCGCCAACACCGTCAACATCTATGCTCTGAAACGGGTCATGAGGAAGTATCTTTTTGTCAAGGTAAATCCTTATAAATTCCCCGGCATCGTCCCTTGAAAAACCAAGCCCCATCTGGGTTAGATCGTTTGTTCCGAATGAGAAGAACTGTGCAACCTCTGCAATTTGATTGGCTGTAACTGCAGCCCTCGGCACCTCAATCATTGTGCCCATAAGGTAATCAATTCTCTCACCTTTCTCTTCAAACACCCTTTCAATCTCTTCCGTTAAAATGTTTTTCAGATACTCCAACTCCGATTTAAAGCCTATAAGGGGTATCATTATCTCGGGAAGTGGATTAAGTCCTTTCTTCTTGTTATTCAAAGCAGCCTCAATTATTGCCCTTACCTGCATCTTATATATTTCAGGGTATGTTATTCCAAGCCTGCACCCTCTGTGTCCAAGCATTGGGTTCATCTCGTGCAATGATTCAACCCTCTGTTTTAACTCTTCAAATGTTACACCTAAATCGTTAGCAAGTTCTTTAATGTCTTCGTCTTCCTTTGGCAGGAATTCGTGAAGAGGAGGGTCAAGCAGCCTTACAGTTACTGGAAGCCCGTTCATTGCCTCAAATATGCCTTCAAAGTCGCTTCTTTGCATCGGGAGTATCTTTGACAGAGCCTTTTCCCTCTCTTCAACAGTTTTTGCAACAATCATCTCTCTTACTGCCTTAATTCTGTCTTCCTCAAAGAACATGTGCTCCGTTCTGCAAAGCCCTATGCCCTTTGCTCCAAGTGCCCATGCAACCTTTGAATCGTGGGGAGTGTCTGCATTTGTCCTTACCCCTAATTTTTTAAACTTCTCAGCCCATTCAATTATCTTCACATAGTTTCTGCAAATTATTGAATCTTCAATTTTTCCTTTTCCGTGAATGAGTATCTGAATAACCTCTGACGGCATTGTTTTTAATTCACCTTCAATAACCTCACCAGTTGTACCGTCAATGGAAATGAAATCTCCCTCTTTCAAGACCTTGCCACGGGCAGAAACGGTTTTCTTATCGTAATCTATCTCTAACTCTCCTGCCCCGACAACACAGGGTTTTCCCATACCCCTTGCAACAACCGCAGCGTGGGATGTCATCCCTCCCCTTGCAGTTAAAATACCCTCTGCTGCATTCATCCCGGCAAGGTCTTCGGGAGATGTTTCAATCCTCACAAGAACGACCTTACCGTCTTTTGCCATCTCAACAGCCTTTTCCGCTGAAAGTGCTATTCTTCCGCTTGCAGCACCCGGTCCGGCATTTAAGCCTTTTGTCAAAAGCCTTCCCTCTTTCAAAGCCTTTTCCTTGTCTTTTCTGTCAAATACAGGGGCAAGCAGCTGAGTGACCGCAGCAGGATCAATCCTCATTATAGCCTCTTGTTCAGAAATTAACCCCTCGTCAACCATATCAACCGCAATCCTTATTGATGCAAAACCAGTTCTCTTTCCGGTCCTTGTCTGCAAAAGGTATAGTTTCCCTCTTTCAATGGTAAATTCAAGGTCCTGCATATCCCTGTAATGCTTTTCAAGGGTTTGATAAACCTCAACCAATTGTTTGAAAACCTCAGGCATCTCCTCTTCAAGTGATTTTAATCCGGTCCCTTCAGCCTGCTTTTTTGTTATCGGGTGTGGAGTTCTTATGCCTGCAACAACATCTTCTCCCTGGGCATTTATAAGGTATTCACCGAAAAACCTCTTCTCTCCTGTTGCAGGGTCTCTTGTGAAGGCAACCCCTGTTGCAGAGTCATCACCAAGGTTTCCGAATACCATTGATTGAACATTGACAGCGGTTCCCCAATCGTCTGGAATGCCGTTTATCCGTCTGTAAACCTTTGCCCTATCATTGTCCCATGATTCGAATACTGCATTAATTGCAAGCCACAACTGCTCTTCCGGGTTCTGAGGGAAATCTTTTCCCGTTTGCTCTTTGTATATCTCTTTAAACCTTTCAACCAGTTTTTTCAAATCCTCCGCATCAAGATCCGTATCATCCTTTACTCCCTTTTCCTTTTTCATTTTTTCAAGCTCATGCTCAAAGTATGAGGAGTCTATCTTCATAACAACATTGCCAAACATCTGAATAAATCTTCTGTAAGAATCGTATGCAAACCTTTCGTTGCCGGAAACCTTTGCAAGCCCTTTCACAGATTGGTCATTCAATCCAAGGTTTAAGATTGTGTCCATCATTCCGGGCATTGAAACCCTTGCACCTGAACGGACAGATACAAGCAATGGGTTTTCAACATCTCCAAACTTCTTCCCTGTTTCTTTCTCAAGTTTTTTCAAGTTTTCTTCAACCTGCTCCTTTAACCCTTCAGGGTACTTCCCCCCGTTTTTGTAATAGTAAACACATGCCTCTGTTGTTATGGTAAATCCCGGAGGAACAGGGATACCTATATTACACATTTCAGCAAGGTTTGCCCCCTTGCCTCCCAAAAGGTCTTTCATTTTTGCGCTTCCTTCTGCATTCCCCTTGGTAAAATAGTAAACATATTTTTTCATGTTACCTCCTTCAAATCATCAAGATATTTGTTAAGAATAATTATAAACTGGGTTTGCTGGTTGTCTTTCAAAGGTAGAGTAAAGAGTAACCTGTTATCTGAATCTTTTATTCGCACAATGAATTTTGGCTTCTTTTCAACTGTTGAATCTATCTTCTCTATCTGATGAAAGGGAATGTAAAAGGAATCCTTTTTGCCCAGGAATGAAAAACCCCCTGTCGTCAACACAAAAGCACAGGAGAAATTCTTTATGCTTTTTTTACCTCCATCAAGGTACCTGAACCTTGGAATGTAACCTTTAAAAGTGAGTCTGGGTTTTATCAAAAGTAATGGCTCCTCACTTGAAAACATGTGCGTAATTTCCGATACATCAAGATATTCCGAAAAGTTTTGAATAATGCTGTTTTTAAACTGCCTTAAAAGGTCTTTTGCCCCACCGCCATCTCCAAAAACAAAACCACAACCCTCGCATACCCTCCTTCCAACAGGATTGTGAAATCCGCACTGAGGACACATTTTCAATAAAAGGTTTCCACAAAAAGAACAGAACATCTGCCCCTCAAGGTTGAGCATTCCACAACTGTCACACCTGTACATCTTCTTACCCTCTTCCTGCTTCACCAGAGAGTTACAATTGGGACAATATATCAAATCTTTATCAATAAATGACTGACAGAAAGGGCATTTCACCTTTTCCTCTTCCAGTTTATCAACAGCTTCATCCTCAAGGTATTTGAAGTAATGGTAACTCTCCCCACCCTTGTTCATATCTCCGGCAGCCTGGGATATCTCTGCAAAGTCTATCTTTTTTGAATACATTGAATGACCAATAACCAGGGCAAGGTCAGCAATCGAAAGAATTACTCTGGGAGTTCCTTCAGAAAAGTTATATATACCTTTGTATGCTGTTTCAGAGAAGATTTTATCCGCATCCCCACCAGCCATCTTTATTCGGTGTTGAATAAGTCTTTTTGTATCATGGTAATCAAGGTTCCTTAAAAAAAACCTTACAGGAAGTCTCTGCCAGAATTCAGGCATATTCCTGATTGCAGGCTCCAGCGGTTTCTGGCCTGAAAGTATAAAACTTAAAAGAAACTCCCCCTCATGGACAAGGTTCATCAGAATTCTCAACTCCTGTAACATCTCAGGATTGTTTGCAAGCATCTGGCCTTCATCAATAATAACCACATTTTTATATCCACTGTCTTTCAACTCTTTCAGTTTTTCCTTCATCGAGTTTAAGATGTTTATCTTGTTTGTAACATCAACCCCTTCAACCCCGAACTGCCTTGCAATCTCAGCAAGCATTTCGTTTACCGAAAGGGTTGGATGGTCAAGAAAGGCTATTTTTACATCCGTACCAACATCATCTTTTATTGTTTCCATAAATTTCTTCAAAAGGGTTGTCTTACCATCCCCTGCATTTTCCGAAATTATCAAAGCACCACCTTTGCCTGAAACAACGGTGAATTTCAACCTTAACAAACATTCCTGATGCTGTTTGCTCATATACATCATGTCTTGATCAGGGGCAAGTGCAAATGGATTTTTTTTCAACCCCCAGTATCTTAGATATGCCGGGATTTTCTTCTCTTTCTTTTCAATTCCTTTATCCATACCTCACCTGTAGGTTTATTATACCAGCATGAGTTGTTTTTAAAAACAATTTATAAAATCAGAATTTTTCCTTCTTTAATTTGTGATAATAGTACCTGAATGAGCGAAAACTCATTCCCAGAAGTTCAGCGGCATCCTTCATCTTACCCCCACTTTTTTTCATAGCTTCTTCCATGTATTCAAACCTTATTCTCTCCAGCAATTTTTCGAGGTTAAAGCCCTTATCAGGTAACTTAATACTGCTCAATGTGAGGGAGGATGAGAAGAGATTATCAGGAAGATGCTCCGGCAAAAGTATAGAGCCCTCCATAATGGTTAATGCTCTTTCGACCATGTTTTCAAGTTCCCTCACATTCCCGGGGAAGGTGTAATTCTCCAGCACTTTTAAAACTTCAGGGGATACAACCGGTTTCTTTATTCCCAATTTTCTGGAAAACTTCTTCACAAAATAATTTAAAAGCAAAGGGATATCGTCTTTTCTTTCCCTTAAAGGGGGAACATGGATGTTGAAAACATTTATTCTGTAAAAAAGATCCTCTCGAAACCTGCCTTCTTCAACCTCCTTTTCAATATCTCTGTTCGTGGCACAGACAATTCTTACATCAACCTGTATGTCTTCTCTTCCTCCAATCCTTCTTATCTTAAAATCCTGCAAAACCCTTAACAGCTTTGCCTGCATCTGCAATGGCATCTCTCCTATTTCGTCAAGAAAAATGGTGCCACCGTTTGCAAGCTCAAAAAGCCCCTCTCTGGATCTATCCGCCCCCGTAAAAGCCCCTCTTTCAAAACCAAAGAGCTCTGATTCAAGAAGGTTCGCAGGCAGGGCAGCACAGTTTATTGAAAGGAATTTTTTGTTTTTTCTTGAACTATTCAAATGAATTGCCTTTGCAACAAGTTCTTTACCAACTCCACTTTCCCCTGTTATCAGAACAATAGCATCAGTGGGAGCAACCTTCTTTACCAGACTTATTACCCTATTAATCCCTTTACTTTCTCCTATCAATCCTATCTCTTTCACATCCTGAAAAACCTGTTTTTTTAGAAGAATGTTCTCCCTCTTTAATTCTCTCATCTCAAGGATTCTTTTCACTATTAGCCTTAATTCATCTATGTTAAATGGTTTTATGAGGTAATCACAGGCACCCATTTTCAAAGCTTCAATGGCGGTATCAGTTGTGGCAAATGCTGTCATTACTATAAAATCGGAATCTATACCTCTTTCTCTGCACCATCTCATAAAATCGATACCATTTAACCCGGGTAGTTTTATATCAGTGATTATAATGTCATAATCCATTTTCTGAATATACTCCATGGCATCCTCTGCGTTTCCAACACCATCAATTTCACAATTCAAAACAGAAAGGGACTTTTTTACTATAAAAAGAAGATTGCTTTCATCTTCAATAACGAGAATCCTATTATTCATTTTTCACCTCAACAGGGAGAAAGACCCTGAAAACAGTTCCTTTCCCCTCTTCAGAATCAAACTCTATTTTACCTTTCATATCTTCAACAAAGGTTTTTGATAGAGCAAGACCAATTCCTATTCCCTTTGAAAACCCCGAATAATAGGGCTCAAAAACCTTAGACCTGTCCATTTCCTTTATCCCGATCCCGCTGTCTTCAACCTCAATTACCGCATAGTTCTCCATTTTAAACAAACGAAGACGAATAATTTTTCTATTCGTGTGCTCAACTGCCTTAACAGCGTTTAACAACAAATTCCATAACACCCTTTCAAGCCTGACTTCCTCAAAATACACATTAATACCTTTATCCACATTTTCAATATATTCAAAATTCACTCTGGTTTCAAACTCCTTTTTAAATCTTTTAACAACCTTTTGTACCTGGGGGACAATATGCCCAAAAGATAGCTTTTGAAAATCTTTTCTTGCAAATCTTAAAAAATCATTTATTTCGTTACTTAAACGGTTTATCTCATTTTCAATAACCTGCAGCAATTCATCATCATTGCATTGTCCCTCTTTTAATAGCTGAATTGCCCCTTTCAAAGAGGCAAGAGAGTTTCTAAATTCATGGGCAAAAGATGCGGATAATTCACCAAGTTCAGTCATTTTATCCTTAAATTGAGCCTTTTTTTCCATTTCCTTTATCTCTGTTATGTCCTGAAAAACCGCAAGAAATCCTGCTGAATGACCTTCGTATTCAAGTTTAACTATACTAATCCCAAATATCCTGCCCTTTACTTCAACCATCACCCTTTCAAAGTAATCCAATTTTTTTATAAAATGGTCCACAGGAAATATATCATTCAGCTTCTGTCCACAGATTTTAATAGAGGGATAAATCTTTTTAAGAAAAACCTTACCCTGAGGATTTACATAATTTATGATAAGATCTTCATCTGTAGTTATAATTCCACTTGTAATTGTATCCACTATTTTATTCTTCAATCTGGTAATCTTCTCAATTTCTCTCTCCTTTTCTTTTAATGTTGTTTTTAACCTCAAATTCCTGCGATTTATCCTTATAATGATGAGAGCAATTGTGTAGATAGCCACAAAATAAACCGCTACTGGATATGAAAAAGAGTAAAACCTTGACATACCAAATTCATTGACTTTTATAATGTATGCAGCGTAAACAGTCCCCATAAAACTTAAAATAGAAATGGTTGCCAAAAAGTACAATTCATTTGATTCAAGGTAAAAGCCTGCAAAAACGATCAAAACAAGGTAAAGTATGTGAAAACTGCTGTTTATACCTCCAGTAAAATAAACCACAAAAGAAATAAAAATTGAATCAACTATTAAAATCAGAAGTATCTTTTTTCTTAAAGGCAAAATAAAATAATAGATCAAATTGAACAGAGCATACCCTGATAATGAGATAAAAAATGGGAAAAACTCTGACCAGGAAGGCTCCCTGAAAGCATTAAACACAATTCCTACCGTAATAAAAACAAGAAAAGTAAAAAGTCTTGAAGTATAAAAGTTTATAAGTTTTCTATTCATCAACTTTTCATTTTATCAAAAAAGAAATTAGTCGCCTCCACAAAACCATGTACACTTCCACAATCAAATCTTTGACCCTTAAATCTATATCCAAGCACTTTACCCTGTTTTGCAAGTTCCAAAAGTGCATCAGTCAACTGTATTTCACCATTCTTCCCTGGCTTCAGAGTTTCAAGAATGTCAAAAATTTCCGGAATCAGTATATATCTTCCGATCACAGCAAGGTTTGAAGGGGCTTCATCAACAGAAGGCTTTTCCACCATGTAATCAACTTTGAAAATATCATTCTCAATCTCTTCCCCTTTTATTACACCATACTTTGATACATCCTCTCTTTTAACCTCCTGAACAGCAACAACACATTTTTTGTATTTCATAAAAACATCAACCATCTGTTTTAAAACACCAGAACCATCACCAACACATAGGTCATCAGCAAGGATAACTGCAAATGGTTCGTTACCTATTAAAGGCTTCCCCGTTAAAACCGCATGGCCCAATCCTTTCATAACAATCTGCCTAGTGTATGTAAAAACACACCTGTCAATCACATCTCTAATATCATTTAAAAGCGATTCTTTATCTGTACCCCTGATCTGGCTTTCAAGTTCATAGGATATGTCAAAATGGTCTTCAATAGCCCTTTTGCCCCTGCCTGTAACAATAGCCATATTGGTAATACCTGCCTCCAGAGCCTCCTCCACACCGTATTGAATAAGGGGTTTGTTAACTATGGGAAGCATCTCTTTAGGCATTGCCTTTGTTGCAGGCAAGAATCTTGTTCCGTACCCTGCTGCAGGAAAAAGACATTTTTTAATATCTCCCTTTTCATTATTTGAAAACACACTTTTCAACTTTTCTTTAAAATCCATAGATCCTCCCCTAAAATCTGTTTGTTTTATTGTATATTTTTTAATTGGTAAAATTCAAGAAGAATACCTATTTGATTTTTCACTTTAACTGAATTAAATTATTATCATGAAACCAGAACCTGAGAAAGCAATGTACTATGAAAAAAAAGAAGAAAATAAAGTGAGGTGCCTGTTATGCCCCCATCGTTGCCTTATAGCACCCGGGAAAAAAGGGTTATGCAAAGTTAGAAAAAACATAGACGGGACTTTGTACACTTTTGCCTATGGCAATTTAATAGCCATTCATGTTGACCCAATTGAAAAAAAACCTCTCTATCATTTCTTCCCAGGAGAAAAGACACTTTCAATAGCCACTCCAGGGTGCAACTTCAGGTGTTTAAACTGTCAGAATCACACAATATCCCAGGTATACGGAGAAGAAATTTTTGATTTCACAAAACACCTTTCCCCCGAAGAAGTAATCACACTTGCGATCCAAGAACACATCAAACACATCACATTTACCTACACAGAACCCACAATCTTTTTTGAATACATGCTTGATACAGCAAAGACCGCCATAAAATCAGGAATACATTGCTCTATGGTTTCAAATGGTTACATAGAAAAGGAACCTTTAAAACAATTGAGCCCCTATATAGAGGCTGCAAACATTGACTTAAAATTCATTGATGATAATCTGTACAGGGAAATAACTGGAGGGACTGTAGAACCGGTAATCAGAACAATTGAAACACTGTACAACTCAAATGTAATAACAGAGGTAACCACTTTGATTATCCCCGGCTTAAATGACAGTAAGGAATACTTCACAAGAATTGCAGAAGAACTTTTAAAAATATCAAAAGAAATTCCATGGCACTTAAGCGCTTTCTATCCAACATACAAAATGACAGACCGTGATGGAACACCAGCACTTACCTTGAAAAATCTCAGGCAAATAGCAATTGAAATGGGATTAAAATATGTTTATACAGGCAATATCCTCGACCTTGAGGGGAGCACCACCTTCTGCCCAGAGTGCAAAAAACCCATTATAGAAAGACTTTATTACACAAAAAAGAGAATAAAAATAAAAGATAACAGGTGTGCATTTTGCAACAGCTTGATATACGGGAAATTCCAATAAAAAAGCCCCGAACAACCGGGGCTTAAAATCACCTTTATCTTTCCCAAAATCAGTACATTCCACCCATATCCATACCGCCGCCTGCTCCAGGCATCGGTTTTTCTTTCTCCGGGATCTCAGTTATAACGCACTGGGTCGTTAGCATTACCCCTGCAACAGAGGCAGCGTTTATAAGTGCATTCTTTGTAACCTTAACTGGGTCTATAACACCTGCTTCCATCAAATCCTCATAAACATCTTTTGCAGCATTGTAACCAAAAGAACCCTCTCCTTTAAGAACCTCTTTCACAACGAGAGAACCTTCCTGACCTGCGTTTTCCGCAATAGCCCTCAAAGGAGCAGACAATGCCTTTTTCACTATGTCTGCACCAAGTTTCTGATCTCCATCTATGTTCAGCTCATCAATCCTTGTAATCTGTCTGAGCAATGCAACGCCGCCTCCAGGAACAATACCCTCTTCAACGGCCGCTTTTGTGGCGTGCATAGCATCTTCAACTCTTGCCTTTTTCTCTTTCATTTCAGTTTCAGTTGCAGCACCAACCTTGATAACAGCAACACCGCCAACAAGTTTTGCAAGCCTTTCCTGTAATTTCTCTCTATCATAATCAGATGTTGTTTGTTCAATCTGAGCCTTGATCTGTTTAACCCTTGCCATAATAGCGTCAGATGAACCGCCACCTTCAACAATTGTTGTGTTTTCTTTATCAATCACAACCTTTTTTGCTGTACCAAGCATATCAAGGGTTACATTTTCAAGCTTAACACCAAGATCTTCAGTAATAGCCTGTCCACCTGTAAGAATTGCTATATCTTCAAGCATTGCCTTTCTTCTATCTCCAAAACCAGGGGCTTTAACAGCAGCAACATTCAAAACTCCCCTTAATTTGTTTACAACGAGGGTTGCAAGAGCCTCTCCTTCAATATCCTCAGCAATTATGAGCAAAGGCTTACCTGTTTTTACAACCTGTTCTAAAACGGGAAGCAGATCTTTCATATTTGAGATCTTCTTCTCGTGTATCAAAATGTATGGATTTTCGAAAACAACTTCCATCTTTTCAGCATCCGTTACAAAATATGGAGAGAGAAATCCTCTGTCAAACTGCATACCCTCCACAACCTCAACGGTTGTTTCAAGGCCTTTACCCTCTTCAACGGTTATAACACCGTCTCTTCCAACCTTTTCCATTGCCTCAGCGATCTTCTTACCTATCTCCTCATCGTTGTTCGCAGAGATTGTGCCAACCTTTGCAATATCCTCGCTTCCTCTAACTTCAATTGCCATATCTGTTAAGCCTTTAACCACAGCGTCAACAGCCTTGTCAATTCCCCTCTTCAAATCCATTGGGTTTGCACCTGCAACAATTGCCTTAATACCTTCTTTATAGATAGCCCTTGCAAGCACTGTAGCTGTTGTTGTACCGTCACCTGCAACATCAGAAGTTTTTGACGCAACCTCTTTAACAAGCTGAGCACCAACATTTTCCTGCGGGTCTTCAAGTTCAATCTCTTTTGCAACGGTAACCCCATCTTTTGTTGAAAGAGGGGATCCGAATTTCTTTTCAATTAAAACATTTCTTCCCTTTGGACCAAGTGTTGCCTGAACAGCATCTGCAAGCTTTTCAACACCGGCAAGTACTGCATGTCTCGCTTCATCACCGAAAACTATTTTTTTTGCCATAAATTCCTCCTTTATCCTTATTTTTTACTTTTCCACAATAGCAAGGATTTCATCTTCCCTCATAATGAGGTATTCCTCGTCGTCAATCTTTATCTCTGTTCCAGCATACTTTCCAATCAAAACAGTATCTCCAACCTTAACGGTTAAAGGAAACTTCTTTCCGTCTTCATTTACCCTTCCATCCCCTACTGCAATAACTTCAGCCTCCAATGGTTTCTCTTTTGCCGTGTCAGGGATAATAATACCCCCTTTAACCTCTTCTTTTGGCTCTCTCCTCTTTACCAACACCCTGTCGTACAACGGCTTAATTTTCATAACCTACCCTCCTTCTCTATTTTTTAAAAATTAGCACTCAAAATATCCAAGTGCTAATATAGTAAGTGAGTGTTGTTTTGTCAAGAATTAAAATAATGTTTTTATCAAATTTTTTAAAAAGATTTTATCTTAAACAAATAAAAGAAGGGGGCATACACCCCCTTAACATTGAACCAGGCCAGTTTTAATAAGCCTCATCCGATTCCAGATCCTTTTCAGTGACAGTATGAATAAATGTCTTGTATGTCCAGAATTGATAGAAAATTACGATTGGAACAAAAATCACCGCCACCACCGTCATTATCTTCAATGTCAATTCGGAAGAAGAGGAGTTGAATATCGTGAGGCTTGCATTTGGATCAATGCTTGATGGAAACAGATTGGGAAATAACCCCACAATGCCCCAGAATACCGTAAAAAGAATGGTGAAAGCAGAAGATAACCATGATCTAAATGATTCTCCCTTTGTGATATAAACCTTTACCATAACCAAACAAATAACAGCAAGCAAAGGAATTACAAATAAAATTGGTGATTTAAAGTAATTGTCCCACAATTTTGTTTCAAAATAACTGTAAGCAAGGAATATAACTGCAAAAACAAGTACAGCATACCAGAATTTGTCAGCGGTCTCTTTTGCCCTTTCAGAGAGGTCACCTTCAGATTTTACCCATAACCACAGGCTTCCATGCATCATAAAAACAAGGACGAACAGAATACCACCAACAAGCCCATAAGGATTCAAAAGTTTCAAGGTGTTCCCATGATACATTCCGTTTACATCGAAAGGAATTCCTTTAAAAATGTTAGCAAAAGCAACACCAAACAATAAAGCAGGTAAAAAGGAACCAAAAACAAGACAAAAATCCCAGATCTTTCTCCAGCCCTCTGAATCATGTTTGCTTCTGAACTCAAAAGCAACCCCTCTCAATATAAGTGCAAATAGTATTAAAAGAAGAGGGGTGTAAAGGCATGAAAACATCACGGCGTATGTTTTCGGAAATGCTGCAAAAGTTGCCCCACCTGCAGTTATTAACCAAACTTCATTCCCATCCCAGAAAGGACCCATAGCATTGTATATAATTCTTCTTTCTTTATCATTCTTTGCAAGAACCGGTAACAGGGATCCAAGGCCAAGATCAAAGCCATCAAGTATAAAGTAAACCGCCCAAAGTACGGCCCACAAAATAAACCAGATAATCTGCCATATCATAGTGCCACCTCCTTATGCTTCTGGGCCTTTTTTAGCCGTTTTGATAATAAGGTAAAAATCTGCTATCCCCAACAAAGTATAAACCAGGGTGAACGCAATCAACGAAGTTAAAACCTGAGTTGAAGTAATGGTCGGAGATACCGCATCTTTTACCTTCATCAGGCCATACACAATCCATGGCTGCCTACCAACCTCTGCAACCGTCCATCCCAGAAGAATTGCAATGTATGTCAATGGGATTGAATAAAGCATTATTTTTAAATAAGCCGGATGATTTTCAATATCTTCTCTCTTGAAATACCCGTAAAGGGTAAGCAGAATAAAAAGGAATCCAAGCCCTACCATTATTCTAAAACTTAAAAATGTGGGCAAAACAGGAGGCCTTTCGTCTTTTGGAAAATCCTTTAAGCCCTTAACCTGTGCAGAAGTTGAGTGAAATGCAAGCAAACTCAACATCCCTGGAAGCGGAAGGACCTCAACAGAGTTTTTCTCATGTTCTGCATCAGGCCAGAGAAAGAGGTAAATTGGTGCATGCGTTCTGGTTTCCCACAGGGATTCCATTGCTGCCAGTTTTGTTGGCTGTGTTTTTGCCACCTCAGCTGCGTGCTCATGCCCGATAAGCACAACGAGAATTGATGCAATCAATGCGTAGGTAATAGCCATTTTAAAAGATTTTTTAAAGAAAGAGACATTGCTTCCCTTTAAAAGGTGATATGCACTAACACCTGCAACAAAAAAACCTGCAAGAGTCATTGCTGCAGTGATCTGGTGGGTAAATTTAAGCCATACATAAGGCTGAAAAACAACCGCTGAAAAACTTACAAGTTCGGCTCTTCCATTTCTCATAACATACCCAACAGGATGTTGCATCCACGAGTTTGCAGTGAGGATCCACAAAGCGGACACATTTGTCCCAATAGCGACAAGCCAGATAGCAAGTGCATGCATTTTTTTAGACAGTTTGTCCCATCCAAACACCCATACTGCAATAAATGTTGATTCCAGAAAAAATGCAACTGTTGCCTCAATCGCAAGAAGTGACCCAAAAACATCCCCGACATACTGAGAGTACCTTGCCCAGTTTGTGCCGAACTGAAACTCCAGAGTAATCCCGGTAACAACACCGATAGCAAAGTTAATAAGATAGATCTTTCCCCAGAACTTTGCCATCTTTTTGTATTCCTCATCCCCTGTCTTAACATATCTTGTTTCCATAATAGCAAGAAGCCAAACAAGACCAAGGGTGAGAGGAACAAAAAGAAAGTGAAAATAAGTGGCCACAGCAAACTGTAACCTTGAAAGAATTGTTACATCCATAATACCCTCCTCCCTTCATAATAAAGTTTTTTCTTTTGTAATTATTTTACCATAAATTTAATATTTAAATACAAGTGTTTTTTTTTGCTGTATGTTAGAAAAAAAAAGTCCTTTTTTGACAAATATCAAAAACATTCCGGAACGATTTTTTCTGGTATAATTTCAATTGAGGAAGGTGTTTTATGAGAGTCAACTTTAAAAACATACTTATAGACGGATTACCTGCAACAGGGAAAAAAGAACTTGGACAAAAACTTGCCAAAAGACTGTCTTCCTCCTTTTTTAATGAGACCATGTCATCTTTCGTTAAAAATGCCCTCAGAAACTTTTACCATGATCCTGAAAAGAATGCACTTCTTTTAGAGTTAACTTTTCTTATTCAAAGGTACAAAAATTACAGTACAATTCTTTTATCAGATCTTTACAAACCTGAGAAAGCAGTATTTACATATTCTCTTGAAAGGTCAAAAATATACGCCACCTACACTCTGAACGATTACGAACTTAAAGTGTTTGACACAATTTACACAATGCTTGCAAAACCCATTACAATAAAGCATGATCTAATCATTTTTTTGTACTCCTCTCCAAAAACTATAATTAGAAAACTCAAAGAAACCAAAAGAGTTGACAGCAAACTCATATCTTTAGAGTACACAGAAGGGCTGTTAAAACTCTATTACAACCATTACTCAAGGCTGAGAGGAACACCAGTAATATTTTTAGACATTGAAAAAATTAACAGGTATGATGAAAAAACAATAGAAAACATAGTTGATTCAATAAGAGAGGCAAAGCCAGGTATAAACATATTCAATCCGCTGCATCCATGAGTTTTCTGGAGCAGCAGGTAATTTTGAAAAAGAGTCTTTACTCCAAGCACGCTTTTGTGCAGGAGAGAAAGGAGTTTAAATGAAGAAAAAAATTACCGCCCCAAAGATTTTCTCCATGAAAAACAGAGAAAAGATAGCCATGATAACAGCATACGACTGCCCAACAGCAAAAATTGCGGAAAAAGGAGGGGCAGACATTATACTTGTTGGGGATTCCCTTGGAATGGTTATCCTTGGCTATCCAGACACTTTAAAAGTAAAAGTTGAAGACATAATCCATCACTCAAAGGCCGTTTCAAGGTGCTCTGAATACGCTTTAAAAGTAGGTGATATGCCATTTATGTCCTATCAGGCTTCAGTTGAAGAAGCCGTAAAAAACGCAGGAAGGATTGTAAAAGAAGGAGGAATGGACGCTGTAAAACTTGAGGGTGGAGAATGGTACATTAACCACATAAAAGCAATAATAAAAGCAGGAATACCCGTTATGGGCCACATAGGACTCACCCCTCAATCTGTAAATCTATTTGGTGGGTTCAGGGTTCAGGGGAAAACAATTGAAAGTGCAAAAAAGATAATGCGGGACGCAAAATTACTTGATGAAGCGGGGGTATTTGCAATTGTACTTGAAAGCATCCCTGAAGAACTTGGAAAGATAATAACCGAATCGGTATCCTGTCCAACAATAGGGATTGGAGCGGGAAGGTACTGCGACGGACAGGTTCTTGTTTTTCACGACCTTCTCTCAATTCCGGAGCCAGCTTACTTTAAATTTGTTAAATCCTTTGCAAATGCAGGCAAAACAATGACTGAAGGGGTAAACTCCTACGTGCTGGCAGTGAAAAACAGCAAATTCCCGGAAGAATCACATTCAAACCATTTGAATAGAGATGTACTTGAACAACTGAAAAATTCATAAGGAGAGTAAAGATGCTTATAGTGAAAACCGTTTACGAGATGAAGATGACAAGGAGCAAAATTCAAACCAACAAAAGGGTTGGTTTTGTCCCAACAATGGGATACCTGCATGAAGGGCACCTATCCCTTTTGAAAAAAGCAAGGGAGGAAAACGATGTGGTTATATTAAGCATATTTGTAAACCCTATCCAGTTTGGGCCAAACGAAGACCTTGACAGATACCCCAGGGATTTTGAAAGGGATGAAAAACTTGCACAAGAGGCTGGAACAGACATTATCTTCTACCCCACATCAGAAGAGATGTACCCTGAAGGCTACTCTTCCTATGTGATAACAGAGGGACTCGACAGGCACCTTTGCGGCGCAAAAAGACCGGGGCATTTCAAAGGGGTAATGACAGTCGTTTTGAAATTGTTTAACATAACAAAACCACATAGCACATACTTTGGACAGAAAGACATACAACAGGCAAGGATAATTGAGCAGATGATAAAAGACTTTAACCTTGATATAAACTTTCATATCTGCCCTATTGTGAGAGAAGAAGACGGGCTTGCCATGTCTTCAAGGAACACTTACCTTTCTCCAGAAGAAAGAAAACAGGCCATTGCCCTGTTTAAAGGGATAAAAAGAGGAGAAGAATTATACAAAAATGGAGAAAGGGATGCAGAAAAGATAAAAAAAGAGGTTGAAAAGGTTGTAAAATCTTTTAATCTGGCTAAAATTGACTATGTTGACATTGTTGATTACTCAACAATGTCCCCCCTAAAAAAACTGGGGGGAAAGAGCGTGCTGGCACTTGCTGTTTACTTCGGGAAAACAAGACTTATTGATAACACCATACTGGAGTAAAAATGGTAATAGATATTAAAAAAGAGATAAAGAGGCTAAAAAAGGAAAAAGACGCAGTAATACTTGCCCACAACTATCAATTAAAAGAGGTTCAGGAAATTGCAGACTATGTTGGAGATTCATTTGAACTTGCAAAAATAGGAAAAGAACTGCCCAACAAAACGATCGTTTTCTGCGGAGTTAGATTCATGGCTGAATCAGCAGCAATACTTTCCCCAGAAAAAAAGATAATCCTTCCTGTAGAAGATGCAGGTTGCCCCCTTGCCGACACAATAACAGCAAGAGATGTAAAGCAATTAAAAGAGAAATACCCGGGCATACCAATAGTCACATACATAAACTCATCAGCAGATGTTAAAGCGGAAAGTGATTACTGTTGCACCTCTGCAAATGCAGTGGAAATTGTAAACGCCATCAACTCAGATACCATAATATTTTTACCGGACTCAAACCTTGGAAGTTTTGTTCAGATGCACACAGAAAAAGATATAATACTCTGGGACGGTCATTGCCCAATACACCACAAGGTAAATGTTGAGGACATAATAAGAATAAAAGCAGTTTACGAAAACGCTTTTCTGATATGTCATCCAGAGTGCAGACCGGAGGTGATTGAAATATGTGACTCTGT
Organism: Acidobacteriota bacterium; assembly: GCA_026986725.1. Lineage (GTDB taxonomy): Bacteria > Acidobacteriota > Holophagae > Thermotomaculales > Thermotomaculaceae > Thermotomaculum. The sequence goes on along the minus strand of JALSOA010000114.1, from coordinate 2,027 downwards.
ATGCTCCACCTCAAAGATGATTGAAGAGGCAAAAAAAACCGATAAAAAAACAATAATCCTGGTAACAGAGGAAGGAATGAGACACAGATTAAAAAAAGAAATCACGGATAAATTGATAGTCGTGGCTTCTCCCAAACTTATGTGCACTGATATGAAGAAAACAAAGATCCAGCACATATACGAAGCCCTTGAACTGGAACAAACCGAGATAAAGATTGAAAAAGAAATAGCCGAAAAGGCAATCATCCCTCTTGAGAGAATGCTCAAAATCATGGGGAAAAAGAAACAATTTTCTGGAGTTTAAATGGAAAAACTTACCCCTAAAAAACTAAAATGGACAATACCTGAAAAAAGACTTCCTTTTTACACAACAGATGAATTAAAACCCACAAAAGAGGTAATAGGTCAGGAAAAAGCCCTGAAAGCACTTGAATTCGGGCTTTCAATGGAGCACTCAGGGTACAACATCTTCGTTACCGGACTATCAGGAACCGGGAAAATGACAACCATTAAAACCCTTGTTGACAGGTTTGCAAATGAAAAAAACACACCTCCGGATATATGCTATGTTCAGAATTTTAAAGAAAAACTTAACCCCAAACTCATCACCTTAAAACCTGGTAATGGAAAAAAATTTGTTAATGCAATGGAAAACTTCAAAAAAGAGATTGCAGAGAAACTACCTGCTGTCTTTGAAAGCAGAAAGTACAAGGAAGAATCAAAAAGAATTATCTCAAAGTACAATGAAATTGAGAACAAACTTCTGCTCCAGTTTGAAAAAGAAATTGCAAAAAAAGGGTTCAAACTGGTGAAGTTAGAGGAAAACGACAAACCGGACATACTGCCTGTCATAAATGAAAAGATCGTTAAAATAGAAGAGTTAAGGAACCTTGCGGCGGAAGACAGGATAGAAGAAAAAGACCTTGAGGCAATCCTGAAAGCAAGGGAAAATTTAATAGACAAACTGCAGGAAATATACAGTGAAATTGAAGAAAATCAGGAAAAACTAAACTCAGAACTTTTAAACTTTAATAGAAAGACTGTCATTCCAGAAGTAAAAAAACTTTTAAACAAAGTTATAAAAAAAGCGGGGAAAGAGGTAGAACCATATACAAAAGACATAATCTCTTACTTTGAATCAAACCTTTATGAACTATTAGACCTTATAGTTGAAGGAGGGAAAGAAAGTATCTCTTCAAGGCTTGAGGAATTTTCGGTAAACCTCCTCGTTGACAACAGCAAACTCAAAGGTGCTCCAATCCTGGTTGAACTATCCCCATCAAAAAGAAACCTTTTTGGAACAATAGATTCGCATATTAACCGGGAAAATGAAACCATAACAAACTTTAAAGATATAAGGGCCGGGTCCCTTTTGGAGGCAAACGGTGGATACCTTATTCTAAATGCAAATGACCTGTTTCAGAATGAGCCTGAAGTCTGGACAAAACTAAAAAGGACATTGAAAAACAACCTTCTTGAAATTGAAAAAGCCGAGCAATCTATATTACACAATGTATCCCTAAAACCACAACCAATCCCGGTATCATTAAAGGTTATAATTTTAGGTGATGAGTTCATATATTACACCCTTTACAGAAGCGATGATGAATTTAAAAAGATATTCAAAGTACTCTGTGAATTCTCCCCTTTTATTGATATTACGGATAGAAATTTAAAAGATTACTTAAGGGTTCTAAAGAAGATAATTGACAAAGAGAATTTACTCCCATTCAAAAAAGATGCAATAATTCAGATATTGAACGAAAGTATAAGGATCTCCGGGGACAAAAACAGGTTCTCTGCAAGGTTTCACCTTTTAGCCGATACCATGAGGGAATCAGATTTCATTGCAAAAAAGGACAACTCCGACATTGTGGAAGGAAAGCATGTTGAAAAAGCGATACTTGAAAGAACCAAGCGCTTTAATCGACTTGAAGAAGAAACACTTGAAGAAATAGGCAAAGGGACAATACTCATTGAAACTGAAGGGGAAAAGATAGGAGTTATAAATGGCCTCTCGGTATATG
>JALSOA010000113.1 GCA_026986725.1 Acidobacteriota bacterium | reverse complement strand
AAGAGGTACTTTTTGCTCTTAACTGAAGGTAATCTGATATTCTCTGCCACCCCGGGTATTGATAAAGGCCTGCATTGCAGGAGAAAAAACTCAATATCTTTCCTATCGTTTAACAGGCATGCAAATTCAATATCCACCTCCATCCCATATCCTTTTTTCAAAAACTTTAAGACCTTTTTTACAACATCAATAAAATCCGTTCTTTTAAATAGATGGGTAAAGGTGAGTACAGGTACTATTCCTGTCTGGGATTGGAAAAAAGATTCACCAAAGTATCCACCTACATCAAACTGGAATGCCAGATTCTTTTCCTCCCTGGAACAAAGTGATATTGCTTTTCTTATGGATACCTTTTCAATCTTTTTACTTTCAAGGTTTAAAGCATCAACAAATTTTTGAGAATACCTTTTTATATCTTTTATGTCCTTCTCCGGTCTCAAGAGAGGTTCACTGAGGGCGACCATTCTTGGATAATCGTTTCCGATCCTCTCAACAGCCCTTGTACCAAGACCCAACACCAATCTTAACAGGCCGTCCTCCACCTTAATCCTCCTGTTCCATTTAAACATGTTAAAGGAAAAACCAACACCTGCCAAAAATGGGAAAAAGTAATTGTCTCTTTTTTCACCCACAACATTCTGAATAAGAACAGCCATCTTTTCATCGTAATCAAGCAGTTTTTTCTCCCTTCTGTACGCTATTGCATCAGGAGAAAACACCGAGGCATACACCCTTTTTACGGCGTTTAAAATTGAATTTAAATTCTCTTCAGTATCACCACTGTTCGAGACAAAAACACTGGTGTACTTACCGGCGAAAGAAGTTTTTACATTGTCTTCGAGGAGGCTTGATGATCTTACAATCATTGGTTTGCCCCTGAATTTATTTACAAGAGATCTTAACTTTAAAACTATGTCGTCGGGGAAAGAAAAAGACATTATCTCTTTTTCGACATCGCTGAATCTTTTTTCCACTTCTTCAAGCGGCAGATACTTAATTGATTGAAAATCAAGCGCCCCATTATGTTCAAAAAATCTATAAAAGACCTCAGAACCAAGAAAATAGCAGGCAGGTATTCGTACTTCATCCATATCACTTTTTTCCAGATTCTTTTTCAAAACAGAGTAAGCAAGCAAAAGCCCTGCCGCCTTTCCACCTATCTTGCCACTCCCTATTATTCTTGCCTTAATCTCCTGAAGGTCTTTAAAAGTAAAAAACCTTTTTGCTATTGATATAAAGTCAAGGTTGTCGCTTATAAAGTTTCTGATCACATTGACCTTTAAATGCTCAAGTTCAGGGTCATCGTCAAGTGAGTCAATGTCACCGTCTTTCTTTGCTTCCTCAATCCTTTTTATCAATTCAAAAGAGGAATCCTCTCTTTCAAGCAATTCCTGAAGCTGCAAATTTGTAATCTTAACATCTTCAATAATATTCAAAGCATCCTCTATAGAAAAGTGCAAGGCAAAATAATAATCGGTGAGCTGCTTTAAGTGTTCCCTCACCCTTGCTTCCCACCTCTCAGCAGATTCCTGAGATACAGGATCGGTTAACCCTTCTTTTCTCTGATCAATCATGGCTTTTAGTTTTGCCTCATCAACCAGATCTTTCCCTGAAACAACACCCTCTTTTTCCAGTATCTTTCTCATTTTTTTTCTAACAACATCTGCCAGAACAGGATACTTTGATATCATTCTGCTTAAGATAAAAGCCCTCTCAACTGCATAATCTTTATTCATATTTTTCTCCCTAACAATGAATTTTACACCAAAAAATTACTTTTGAAATAGCATAGAGAAAAAACAGGGATATTTTCACAGGGGGGTACAGGGAAAAGTGTGATAAAATTTTATAAAAAAAGGGAGTTTTTCATGTTTTTCCCTTTCAAAGACGATAACCCATCCCTCACATTTCCTTATGTGACCCTTGCCTTAATAATCCTGAACACCACTGTTTTTTTCATAACCGTGGCCGGTGGACCCGCTGATTTTCAATATGCAGTCATAAACTATGGTTTGATCCCCGTTGAATTAATCCACATGACAAACCTTTACATTTCTCCCGCAGTACACCCTTTTTTTAATCTCTTCACCTCAATGTTTCTCCATGCAAATCTTGCCCATCTTGTTGGAAATATGTGGTATCTCTGGATATTCGGGGACAATGTTGAAGATTTTTTAGGGCATTTCAACTTCCTTTTGTTCTATCTGGCAGGTGGTGTTGCCGCAGCTTTAATTCACACAATATTCAACCCTGCATCAACAATGCCTGTAATAGGTGCAAGCGGAGCGATCTCAGCAGTTCTTGGAGCATATCTGCTTCTCTATCCAACTGCAAGAGTATATGTTTTATTCTTCTTTATTTTTATAATCAGGATATTCACAATGCCTGCTGCAATTTTAATAGGTTTCTGGATATTCTTTCAGATTATCAACGGGATAACATCACTTGGAATCGGGCAGCAGATGGGTGGTGTTGCATGGTTCGCCCACATAGGGGGGTTTTTCTACGGCCTATACCTTATAAAGTTTGTTCTCAAATCAAGGATGCGTTATAATAGACTGGATTTTTAAATTAGGGAGAATCAATTGAACTCAAAAATACTTCTTCTCGCTGAATCAATCAGAAAGTTTTTACGAAGAAATATGGTGGCAAATCTGAAAAATCTTATAAACAGGGCACACCCATCTGACATTGCTGCTGCCATTGAAATACTGAAACCAATAAATAGAGAGAATTTATTTAAATTTATGATAGACAACAATATTGAAAAGGCTTCCGAAGTGCTAATTGAATTAGAAGAGCATTTAATAAAGAATGTCCTTGAACTCTTTAATGAAGAAACAATTGCATCTATACTCAAATTTTTAAGCACTGACGATGCAGTGGCAATACTTGACAACATTGAAGATGAAGAAAAGAAAGAAAAGATTCTCCAATTGATTCAGGACAATGAAAAGGTTGAAGAGCAATTACTTTATCAGGATGAAACAGCAGGAAGGATAATGACAACTGACTTTTTTTACCTTAACCACAATTTAACCGTAAAAGAGGCAATAGACCAATTACACAAACTGGAAGACAAGGCAGAGATGGTATTCTACCTTTACTTAGTTGACGATGACAACAGGCTAACCGGGGTAATGTCATTAAGGCAATTGTTACTATCCCCCCCTGATGCAAAATTAAAGGATGTGATGGAAAGAGAGATTATATCGGTTAGAGTTGACACCGATCAGGAAGAGGTGGCAAGGGTGGTCTCCCAGTACGACCTGCTTGCAGTGCCTGTAGTTGACCATGACGGGAAACTGGTTGGTATTATCACTGTTGACGATGTTATTGACATTATCAGGGAAGAGGCTGCCGAAGACATATACAGATTGGCAGGTACATCCGAAGAGGAAATTTTATACAAAGGGCACCCTTTAAAAATTGTAAAAATAAGGCTTCCATGGTTGCTCCCCGCATTTATGGGAACTTTTGTTGTCGCATCTTTACTTGATTTTATTAAGGGACACTTCTCATACTTTGCAATATTTGTGGTATTTATGCCTATGATCAACGCCGCTGCCGGAAATATAGGCATTCAAAGTGCAACAATAATGGCAAGGGAACTTGCTATAAACGAAATGGATGGAAATATATTCAAAGATGTTTTCAAAACCCAGATAAGGGTTGGAATGATAATCGGGGTACTTTATGCGGTTATTGCATTTGCTTTCTCTTTCCTTCTTGCCAGCGCAACGGAGATGCCCAAACTTCTGGTATCAGTATCCGTTGGTACTGCTATGTTTGTTGCCATAACAATCTCCGCCGTCTATGGCAGTTTTTTACCTTTAATATTTAAAAAATTCGGAGCAGACCCGGCGGTTGCAACAGGACCTCTTGTTGCAGCATCAAACGATATACTTGGAACAGTAATATACTTCACTGTTGCATACAACATTGTAAGATTATTCATTTAAGGATAAAAAATGAAAATTCAGGTGTCACCTGAAGAAAAAAAACACCACAACACACTGTCTTCTCTTTTAGACCACATACTTAAAAACTACGGAGACAACTTTATAGTTGAGAAAGTGAGACTTGATTCCAGATATTTAACAGACCTTGACTATACAAAACTGGAATCAATCAAGCCTTCAGATTACTTTGAAATAGTTGTTTTTCTTGAAGATATAGAAAGTTATAAAGAGAAGAACATTGAACCCTTTATTGAAACCCTCAATGAGATAAAATCACTTATTACACCATGTTCAACGGCATTTGAACATTTTAATCTTAAAAGGGCAAACATCCTCCTTGAAGACATCTTAAACAGGTTAAATGCAATCATGGCATTTGTGGACGCAACAAACCATGAGGGAAAAGAACTGGTGTTAAAAAAGTCCCTTGAATTATTGAACAGTATGATTGAATATCAGGAGGGGGAAGATTATATCGGGCTTGCAACTCTTTTAAAAGAGGACCTTATGAAAATAATGCCCATCTGTGAGAACCTTTTTTAATTTAACTTCCCCCATTGGGGATTATCCTATAAAATAAATAGGCAAAAAAGAAAGAAGGAGTGAACATGCTTGAAATTTCAAAAAGAGGTAAAACTCAACCACAATCACCAATGAGAAGGCTTGAAGGGGCCCTTTTGAAAGCAAAAAATTTAAGGGATAGAATATACCAGTTAAACATAGGGCAACCGGATATTGAAACCCCTAACGAATACCTGAATGTTCTAAAGAATCTAAATGAAAAAGTTATCAAGTACGGACCGTCTGCAGGCCTCCCTGAATACAGAAAAACGCTTGCTAATTATTATCAATCTTATGGAATTGATGTGGAATGGGAAGACATAGTTGTTACAACAGGGGGAAGTGAGGCCATAGTATTTGCGCTATCTGCTGTGTGTGACCCTGGAGATGAGGTAATAATACCGGAACCATTTTACGCAAATTACAACGGTTTTGCAAATATGAGCGGGGTAAAAATTGTCCCGGTAACATCAAATCCTGAAACAGGTTATGCTCTGCCTGATTTAGAGGAGTTTGAAAAAAAAGTGTCTAA
>JALSOA010000112.1 GCA_026986725.1 Acidobacteriota bacterium | reverse complement strand
AAAGAACAAGGGCAATAATGATATGCAACCCTGGAAACCCAACCGGGTACGCTTACACTAAAGATGAGTTAGAAAAATTAAAAGACTTTTGCAAACAACACTCCCTTTTCCTCATCTCAGATGAGGTTTACAGAGAGTTTGTCTATAGTGGTAAACACAACTCTGTACTTGAAGAAAAAGGCTTTGAGGAGTACGGGATAATCACCGATTCACTTTCAAAACGATTTTCCCTCTGTGGTGCAAGGCTTGGGTGTGTTTTATCCAAAAACAAAGAAGTGATGAACGCCATAAAAAAAATGGCACAGTCTAGGCTATGCCCTCCCACAATTGAGCAATTAGGAGCAATTGAGGTGCACAAATTAGGACAGGAATATTATTCTAAAATCAGGGAAGAATACAAACTTAGAAGAGACACAATTATGTCTCATCTTTGTGATATGGAAGACACATTTTGCAAAACCCCCAACGGTGCATTTTACATGCTTGTAAAATTACCTATTAAAGATTGTATTGATTTTGCGACCTATCTTTTAACAGAGTTTCAACTTGACAACGAAACGGTACTTGTCGCCCCAGGAAACGGGTTTTACGCCACAGAAGGGCTTGGAATGGACGAGATAAGGATAGCATACATACTTAACTCAAAAGACCTTGACAGGGCAATGGTCATCCTTAAAGAGGGGTTAAAGGCTTACAGAAAGGCAAGGGGACTGTAATTGATCAATGAATCTGTAATTGAAAAAAATAACCATTTTAAAGGGAAATTAGAGGTTTCAGGAAACCTGAAAATTATGGGAATTGCAGAGGGTGAGATATTTGTTGAGAAATGTTTAACGGTTGATAAAGGGAAAATTACAGGAAAAGTTAAAAGCGGATGTGCAGTAATTAAAGGTAATATTGATGGAGAAATAGAGTGCACAGAGTACATAGATATTGAGAAAGGGGTACTCAATGCAAAGATAAAATCCCCGAAAATTATAATATCGGAATTTGCTGATTACCCTGATTTAAAAAAAATAATTGTTCTTTAAGAAGTAAAAAAATGGAGCGGGCAACGGGCTTCGAACCCGCGACCTCAAGCTTGGGAAGCTTGCGCTCTACCAGCTGAGCTATACCCGCCCATACCTTCATTAATATAGCCTTTTTTTAGGCTAAAATCAATATCTTTCTAACCGAACACCCTCAAGATACCTGTAATTCACACCGGTTGCTCCTCTCTCCAGAAGAGTTGCTTTAAAATTCATTTTAGATTCCACTCTGAAGCTATGGACTTTATTGAAAACGAACGGAATTGATTTTGACATACCGAATTCAATAAAAACATCCTTTGAAAAAACGAGTTTCCCATTAGCATTGTATCCATAAATTGTGAAGTACGAATCAGTTAGAGAAGTATTCTCAATTGAAAGCAAATGGTAAAAAGCAAAAGGTGAGGTATTACCTGTCATAACCTTATAACTATTATTTGATAAAGGTAATGGCATCTCACATCCATCACTGAAAAATGGCAAAAACATGGCTTTTATTCTGTTCCCCTCAGTTAAACATTTAACAGTATCTCCTCTTTTAATATGAATCGAAACCTTGCCTCTGGCTTTAACAGTTACCCTTTTAAATTGTAAAGGGGTTAGATTGTTTGAAACAATAACATCAACGGTTGTGCTTCTGGCACATCCATTAAATATACTTAACTCTCCCTCAAAAGAAGAAGGGCATGAGTAAACCTTTGTCCCGTCGGTAACGACCCTGAAAACATCAACTTTTCCACTTAACCCCTCGGCAATAAAAACAAAATTTCCTGAAATAAGAACTTTTTTTGCATTTGAATGGGTTGCTATAAAACCTATCTGAGAAAAATCATCGACGCTTTTCAGAACAAACACTCCTTTATCCCCACATGCAACATAAAGTCTATCGTCGGAAAGAGCAAATGATTCTGGATTTTTTCCACCAAGTAATAGTTTAGAGGATTCAATCTGGTAGGAAGTATTCAGGGTTAACACCCATAAGCCATTGTAACTATCTGCAACAAACAAGGTGTTTCCTTTCAATTGAGCGTCAATGGCATAACCGTCAACATCAATATCTGCTATTTCCTGTAGATTACCCCCGGAAATCTTTAAAATTTTAACCCCATTGAAACCGCATGCCAGCGTTAAAAATCCATCTGAGTTCGCCCTTACCTTTACAACAGATTGAA
>JALSOA010000111.1 GCA_026986725.1 Acidobacteriota bacterium | reverse complement strand
TAATATCTTCCAATAATTCCTTGAAATGTTCTTTTCGTTGTGTGTAAATTATATTACTGATTTTTGTCTCCTCTGGAATGGTTTTGTTTTCTTCGGGTATTATAGCCTGATTCCCTTTCCAGGGAGGCCTCTTTGACACAATTTAGATTACAGTACCAAATTTTTTTATCTGTACAAATACCAATGACAGTAAAATTATTCAAGTTATCTTCAATATTACCGTAACAACAATGTATTAAAAGTAGTTGAATACATTTAAGTTATGCAGAAAGTTTTGTTATAATGAAATTAATCAAAATTTAAAGGAGGGGTTATGGAGTTTAAAACCATTTTGCTTGAAAAAAAAGAAAAGATTTATATTCTTACAATAAACAGGCCAGAAGTGTTGAATGCCCTCAACCATACTGTTTTAACAGAGATAGAAGAAGCGGTAAACAAAATTAAAAATGACAGCGACACCCTCGGGCTTGTGGTAACCGGTGCAGGAGAAAAGTCTTTTGTGGCAGGTGCCGATATTTCTGAATTTAAAGGGAAAACACCGGAAGAGGCAAGAAAACAGAGTGAATGGGGACAGGCTATATTTAAAAAGATTGAAGAACTGCCCTTTCCGTCAATTGCTGCAATTAATGGGTTTGCCCTTGGCGGAGGACTTGAACTTGCAATGTCCTGCACCTTCAGGTACGCATCTCCCAATGCAAAGGTAGGCCAGCCGGAGGTTAAACTGGGATTAATACCGGGCTATGCAGGGACACAGAGATTAACAAGGCTTATAGGTCATAGCAAGGCAATGGAAATCTGTATAACAGGGAGAATGGTAAGCGCAGAAGAGGCTCTAAAAATAGGGATAATTGACAGAATTGTTGAGAATAACCTTGTTGAGGAAGCAATAAAATCAATCCTTGCTATTCAGAAAAATTCACCAATAGCGGTTTACTATTGCAAAAAGGCAATAATGGAAGGCAAAGAGATGCCTTTTGAAAAGGCATGCGCACTTGAATCCAATCTTTTTGGGCTCTGTTTTGCAACTGAAGACGCAAAAGAGGGTGTCAATGCTTTTCTTGAAAAAAGGGAGGCAAAGTTTAAAGGCAAATAATTAAATTTTCGGGGGCGTTATGGAATTCAAGGTTTTAATCAAAGACATTTCCAGCAACAAAGAATGGGCAAAGACTTTAAATCAACCGATATTTTTTATAGGCCGCTCATCCGGGAATGAAATAACCCTAAACAGCCCGAAAGTTTCTTCAAGGCATGCAAGGGTTATGGTGAGAAACGAAAAAATAACCATTGAAGACCTTAAAAGCACTAATGGAATTTTCTTCAATAATTCAAAAATAGACAGAAGTGCAGAATTATCTTTCGGAGACAGCTTTCAAATAGGAGATTTCATAATCACAATAGTCGGAAGGGATTTTAAGGTTGAGGTAAATGAAGAACCTGCGGAAGAAACGGAATTCAAATTTGACCCATTCGCCTATGTTAGACCGTTTTTAGCCCCAATTAACGATTTTTTAGAGGATGCTTCAATATCGGAAATAATGATAAACGGGCATGACAAAATATACATTGAAAGAAAGGGAAAGATAGAAAAAACAGATAAAAAATTCGCAAGCGAAAAGGCTTTGGTTGCAGCAGTCAAAAACATTGCAAGGGCACTTGGAAAAGAGGCAAGCGAAACAAATCCAAGGCTTGATGCAAGGTTAGACGACGGCTCCAGAGTTGCAGCGGTAATTCCACCCTGTGCATTGACAGGCACCTATGTGTCAATTAGAAAATTCTCTAAAAAAGCATTGACTTTGCAGGACTTAATAAACTTCGGAGCAATCACTCAAGATGCAATAGATTTCATAGAACTATGCGTTTTAATGAAGCAAAACATTATGGTCTCGGGGGGAACAGGCTCTGGTAAAACCACATTGCTCAATGTTCTCTCTTCTCTTATCCCGGACAAAGACAGAATAATTGTTATAGAAGACACGGCAGAGCTTCAATTGCAAAAAGAGCATGTATTGAGAATGGAGGCAAAGCCGGCGGACAAAAAGGGAAAAGGTGAGGTAACAATTAGAGACCTTCTCCATTCAACATTGAGGATGAGGCCTGACAGAATAGTGATAGGTGAAATAAGGGGGGGAGAGGCATTTGACCTTTTACAGGCAATGAACACAGGGCATGGCGGTTCAATGTCGACAATACACTCAAACTCTCCATTCGATACCCTTTCAAGGCTTGAAAACACCACGCTTCAAAGCGGGATTCAACTTCCTTTAAAAGCAATAAGGGAGCAGATATCCTCGGCAATAAACATTATTGTTCACACAAAGAGGTTTGAAGACGGCTCAAGAAAGGTGAACTTTATATCAGAGGTTATCGACCTAAAACCTGATATGAGCTACAACCTGCAGCACATTTTCGTTTTTGAAAGAACAGGAAAGGATGAAAACGGCAAAGTTTTAGGAAATTTGAAATTTACTGGCAACAAACCCACATTTCTTGACGAGGCTAAAAAAGCCGGTTTTGTAAAAAAAGGAAGTTTCCTTGATTCTATAAAATAAAGGAGGTTGTTTTGGAACACAAACCGTTTGTTCCCGAAAAGACAGATCTAAAAGAGTTTACATTCAGAGCTGTATTCTTTGGAGCCATCTTTGCAGTGATTTTAGGCGCTGCAAATGCTTACCTTGGCTTGAAAGTCGGACTTACAGTTGCCGCCACCTTCCCTGCTGCGGTTATGGCTATGGCTGTTTTAAAGGGGTTAAAAGGTTCGGTTCTTGAAGAAAACATATTCAGAACCACGGCAGCAGTTGGTGAAGCCCTTGTTGCAGGCGCAATTTTTACAATACCTGCATTTTTAATTGCAAAAGACCCTGCAACAGGCAAACCCCTATGGAGCCATCTCCATTACTTTGAATCAACAGTTTTAATGCTGTTAGGTGGTGTTTTAGGGGTTTTATTTGTTTCTTTTTTAAGAAAAGTGCTTGTTGAAGATAAGACACTTCCCTTCCCAGAATCGGTTGCCTGTGCCGAAATTGTAAAGGCAGGCCAGGGCGGGGCAAGCGGAGCAAAGTATGTTTTCGGCTCAATACTCTTTGCTGCATTTTTAGAGTTTATAAAAAACCCAGTTGGGGGGCTTGCTCTTTTCAAAGATAGTTTCTCTAAATTCGTCCACTTTAAAACATCTGCAATAAACTTTTTAACCACTAACGGAAAATCTCTTATACACAAAAAATTTGGCGGCGGAATGCTTTTAAAATCCCCGAATGCATCTCCGGCAATGCTTGGAGTGGGATATATAATAGGGTACAAACCGTCTGCAATTGTGTTTTCAGGCGGTGTTTTTGCATGGCTTTTGTTTGTTCCTCTATTAAATTTTCTATTTAGCGGGTCATTTGATTCTCTTATTGGACAGACAATAAACGGGGTTACAGTAAATGAAACCGTAATCAGCGGAGCAATCTGGAATTCAATTGTAAGGCCTTTTGCTGTTGGAGCAATGCTTGTGGGAGCATTCTATACCCTATACAGTATGAGAAAATCCCTGTGGACTGGAATAAAAAGAGGATTTAAAGACCTTTCAAAAATAAAAGAAGAACTGGAAGAGGGAAGCGAGGTATCAAGACTGGAGCAGGATCTACCCTTTAAATTCACAATTATTGCAATATTTTTGCTTGTAATCCCAATTGCAATGACATATTTCTTTTTCTGCAAATCAGTAATCGGGGCAATTGTTGCAGCACTTGTTATGACACTTGCAGGATTCCTTTTTGCAGCAGTTGCAGGCTTTCTTGTTGGAACAATAGGCTCATCAAACAACCCGATTTCAGGGCTTACCCTATCAACCCTCATTGTTGCTGCCCTTATTATGGTAACAATAGGGGTTAAAGGCGGACCCGGCATTGCAGCTGTTCTGGGTGTTGCTGCTGTTGTCTGCACATCATCAGGTGTTGCGGGGGACATTATGCAGGATTTAAAGGTTGGACACATAATAGGCGGTACCCCGTGGAAGATGGAAATAGCCTGTATAATAGGTGTTATTGCTGCATCCCTCGTTATGGTATTCCCAATGCAGGTTTTACACACCGCAACCCCCGGCGGTATCGGAGGGCCAAACCTCCCAGCACCTCAGGCAGGCTTAATGGCTATGCTTGCAGAAGGGATAGTCGGTGGACAGATGGCATGGCCGCTTGTGCTAACAGGGATAGGCTTTTCCATTGGTATGATTTTAATAGGGGCACCTTCTCCCATGCTTATCGCAGTTGGGATGTATCTGCCACTTGAATCAACATTTGCAATATTTGTAGGCGGTATAATCAGGGTGCTTGCAGACAGGTTTGCCGAGAAAAGCGGCCTTGATAAGGGCAACGAAACCTTTGTAAATACAGGCACTCTCATTGCATCAGGTTTAATTGCAGGAGAAGCCTTAATGGGAATGGGTATTGCGGCAATAGTTGCTTTTAGAGATAAACTCCATATCCCAAACTTCTCACTTGGAGAACCCCTTGGCGCATGGGGCGGGTTGCTTGTGTTTTTGCCAATAGCATACCTATTGATTAAACTTCCTATAAATGCAGCAAAGAAGAACAATGGGTAAAATAAAAAAAGAGAGAAATTTACTTGATTTAATTCCCGAAAAACTATGTGATTCAACCGTAGACAAGGAGGGCAGGGTTATAATCCTTGCCCCCCGTTTTAAATCAAAACTGGGTAAAAAGATATTTGAACCAATTGTTAAGAATAGGCACATTAAAATACATCTTGACGAAGCGGGGAGCATTGTCTGGAACTTGATCGATGGGGAAAAAACCGTCTTTGAAATAGCAAACATATTGAAAAATAAATTAGGGGAAAATGTGGAACCTGTTTATGAAAGGACAGGGAAATTAATTGCAATAATGAAAGTTAACAAATTTATTACTTTAAAAGAAAAGAGCGACTAATCCCTTTCTTTTTTATTTTGCAATCTGTAACACTCCGAGCAAAGTACTGTGTTTTCATCTTCAGGAATAAAGTTAATAAATTCTTCTTTCCCACACCTGCAACACCTGATTCTGGTCAATACTCCCAGTTTTTTCTTTCTCTTTTTTGAAGGAATTTCCCCCTTTAACTCAACAAAACACCTATCACACAACTTAACAGGAGCAATAAATCTTTTGTAATCCACAAGTTCTTTCTTGCCACACTTCTCACAAACTATCTCAAAACTGCCTATCACTCTTTTCATCACCTGTTTGTTTCTCTGTTCCCTTCTCTTCTTGATCTGGTAACAATCCCAGCATAAAACCGCAACTCCCCTTTTAGGGACAAAGGGGACTATCTCCTCTTTACCGCATATTGCACATTTTATCTTCGTTTTAACCTTTTTTCTCTCTTTAAAAGGCAATCTATCTTTTTTCATCAATTCCCCGTGTAAACATGTTCGGACATACTTGCAGTCGGAAGTACACTCATACCAAGATAGGTAAATACAACAGCAATAAACCCGATTATAGCAAAGACAACAGCCTTCCTCCCACGCCATCCTCTAACATATCTCAAATGAAAGTATGTAATATAGATGAGCCATGTTATCAATGACCAGTTTTCCTTCGGATCCCAGAACCAGTAATCGCCCCAGGCAAACTTAGCCCACAAAGAACCTGTCAAAAGGCCAAGGTTTAAAAATGTAAAACCGACAACAATTAATTGATGGGTAAAGTTTTCAAGGTCAATAATTTCACCACCAAGTGCATTTATAAGAAAATTGGACCAGGTTGTGTCTCCTTTCAATTCAATTTTGTCAGGAAAAAACAGGTACAATATTCCGGTTGCAAAAGATACCGCAAGAGCCCCATATCCAACAAAATAGATTACAACATGGGGGATAAACCATCCACTTTGAAGGGCAGGCGGGAGGTTAATAATCTCAACATCCACTTTTACAACCGCGTAAAGCAAACTGCACAAAGCCATAAATATTGATGCGGCACCCACTATTTTCACCTTTCTGAACAATTCAATGACAAGGTAAACCAGAATTATACAGAACGAAGCAAAGATAAGTGATTCATAGAAAGTTTTAAAGGGTGGCCTGCCAGCCTCTCTCCACCTTTGAACAATAAGAAAAAAATTTATCAAAAATCCAATAAAGAGGGTTATCCGCCCAAAAGTGTAAAGCCCCTTAGATCTTGAAAAAAGGCTTACTGTGTAAATTATTAAGGCTATGAAATAAACCCATATAAGGGCAATGAGAAAGGTATTCAACCTTGAAAAGTTATCTATTAAAGTCATCATAATTCACCTCACATTTTGAAATAAAACCTTAAAATTCCACCTAAAGTTAGCATAAAAAAGCCCAGAAATACTATGTAAACACCCGGATCTTTTGCAACTGAAATACCGGAATAATTGGGGTCTTTAGGATCGTAGTTACTCTGATAAAAATAGTATCCCCCAAAAACAAGAGGGTGGTTAACCTCAATCACCTGCTTTTTTACCTCTTTCCCATCTTTTATAACCGTAACATAACTTCTGTAAGCCTTTGGATCGGTGTTTTTGTTTCTGAGAAGCAATGCAACCCTGCCATCATCAAGAAAGGTTGCCTGTTTGTCTTTAGCACTAAATGTAAGATCCTTCGTTTTACCCTTTTCCTCCCATTCAATCTTAACTACAGGATTCGAAAAATCATTTTTACCTTTAGAAGCATCAACTTCTTCTATTTTTAAATCTCCACTCTTTTCAAACCTCTCAAAGACTATTTTGTACCTCCCAAAATCAAGCGAATTATCCCTCATTCTGAACCTTTTTTTAATCCTGCCGTTTACAACCTCGATCACACTACCATCTGAAGAAACAATGTAAACAGGCTTGTCTTTTATGGTGGGGATGTACAGGAATTTCACAGAGCACCCATCCGGAACCCTTTTTCCATGGGAGAATTCTGGAAAGTTCTGGAATACCCATATATCCGATTTTTCTCCAGTTTTCTTATTTGAAAACAACAGATGAATGGCAGGATTATCGGGATTGCTCCCCTTTGAAACAACCTTCCCTGTTGCTGTGTCTATTGAAAACGAGGGGACAAACCCGGTTATCCTCACATTGTAATTCTTTGAAAAATCGTAAGATTCACCTATTTCAACAGGGAAAACCCTCGTCTTTCCTTCACAATCAATGGACAGTATAAACCTTTCTTTCACTATGTCTTCAACCTCTTTTTTCGTTTCGGGTTTTTTCCATTTAAACACAACAAGACCCTCCTCATCTGGAAGGAAGAATCTGTCATTGCCAGGAGAATCAAAGAATATGCCAGTAGCCTTAGTATTGCCCTGCTCTAAACGGACAAAAGCAGACGGAACACCATTTTTAACATGTTTAATACCCTTTTGTTGTTTATAATTTTTGAAAAACTTAACGATCCTCAGGTTTGCATCAGCCTCTTTAACCCTGTAAATCTCACCATCCTTTGCTTTAAAAGAGTACGGTTTCCCGAAATCTCTGTCTGTTGTTTTTCTCGTGTACACATAAACCCTATAATCAGGGGGATAATACTCTATTTGAAATTTGTCAAGCCTTATCCCAAAGTTCAACTTAACCTTTTTATCAAGCATTGTATCGTATCTGGTAAGGTTAAACTCATTGTGAGTTTCGCCAACATGGAAATTTATATAACCCTTTACCCCCCATATTGCACTTATTGATCCTCCTAAAACAATTACAAATATACTCAGGTGAATTAGAAAAAAACCTATATCCCTTTTTTTGAGAGGAAACTTCTTTAAAGTGCAGAAAAGAAGGTTTAAATTCAAAAATCCTACAATAAACATAAACCATATAGAATGGTAGGTATCCTGAAGATTAAAAAGTTTAATAACCCTCAAAAAATCAGGGGAGTAGTACTGTAAATACCTCGCCTCATCAACATTCTGAAGTATCAGTGTCCCGATTATGGTCCCTATTGCAAGGTAAATTATAAGGGCAACCGCAAGTTTGACAGAGGATAAATAATCAAAAAAAGCCTTTTTGTCTTTAAAAATAAAAAAGACAACAAATAGTAAAAAAACAAAAAGAGAACCATAAAAAAAACTTTTATTCAGGTTGAAAAAAAGTTGCACCAGAAAATAGTACGCTATTATTAAGCCGCTCGTTAAAAAATAATAGCCCAGACTTTTTTTATTCATTTTAACTCCCCAAGACTTTCTGTATTTTTACGGTGCAGGAGAGCACCGTTAACATATTTTATCACCAGTTAAACAATCCCCTCTTCTTTTTATCTTTAGATGAATACTTTTCTTTTAAATAGTTTAAGGCCAGTGTTCTGAAACTGTCTTGCGAGTACATCTTTCCGCTTTTCTCGAAAAAAGTATGGTTTTCCGCATACCGATAAGTGGTCAATACAGCGGTGTAATAAGCATCCTTTTTAAAAGCTTTACCATTAACCTTTAGAATGTTAACCCTTTTACCCTCAGGTTTTGAGAAATCTACATTGTAATCAACATTCCTCGCTATGTCACAGTAAAAGGGCTTAACTCCTTCTTTTAATCTGCCTGAATTATCAAAAAGATCTGCTCCATTTTCAAGGATTTTCAACAAATTTTCTCCCTTTATTCTGCACTTTACGAGGTAATTGTCGTATGGAAGCAGTTTAAAAACATGCCTTACCCTTAAAACATCTCCCTTTTCTTTTATTACTTCACTATATGGAAGGGTTAAAAAGTAACAATCAGCATTATTAAAAGCGTACTTCTCAACACTGTAAAGAAGGTCAAAGCCCGAGCCCGGATTATTGTAATCCTCTTTAAATTCTATTGAATTTTTGTATTTTCCAATCTTTTCATCAAGAAAGTCGCTTAGATCAGAGGTGATATACTTTATTGCCCTGTCAATATTCTTGTCTTTTTTGCCATTTGTATGCACAACAGTTGAAACTCTGTTCAGAATCTCCCATTTCCCATCTCTTTTTTGAAGATCTATCATAACAACACCGAGAGATTGATAGTAATTTTTCGGCTGACATATAAGCACATTGTTGTACATCTCCACAGGATTCTCTTTGTGGGTGTGACCGTATATTGCAACATCAATTCCAGAGACATGCTCCAGGACATAGTAAAGGGCATTTTCAAAGGGCTCTTCCCCAGCATACATTTCACCCTTACCACTGTGCACAAGAGCAACCACAACATCTGCTCCCTGTTCTTTCAGGGCATAAACAGCCTTTTTTGCCCCCTGCACCATTTTTTCAAAAACAAGACCAGATATGTTTCCAGGAGGTTCAAAATAGTAAGTTGCAGGAGTGGTCAACCCAAAAAAACCAACCTTCACTCCGTCTTTTTCCACAATCTTATAGCCATAGGTCAGGGGCTCTTTCCCCTTTAAAACATTTGCAGAAAGCCATGGGAAATGAGACATGTTGATACAATTAACAAGGTAATCAACCCCAAAATCAAAGTCATGGTTGCCTAAAACAGCAACATCGTAATGTAATTGATTCATGAGCTTAATCACAGGGTTTTCCTCATCTTTTTTGTAATATGCGTGATAGTATGTAATGGCTGTACCTGAAATAGTATCCCCGCAATCAACAAGAATAACATTCCTGTGCTCTTTTCTCAATGTTTTTAAAAGATAAGCAGCATAGGGCAAACCAAATTCAACATTCTTTTCCTTCACATAATCGTAAGATGTTATGTGACCATGGGTATCTGTAGTGGCAATTATGGTAATGGTGGTGGTTTTGGTAAACCCCAACAATGAAAGCAACCCAAACATAACCACCCCTACTATTTTCTTCATACATTCCTCCATCTCTATTTAAATATTTTTACTCTCCAAAAGAGTTGCCCCCCTTTTTTTCATTTCAAACAAAGCCCTTTCTCCATCCCCTTCAACAAGATCAACTGCTTTTATACAATCTGTTATCACAAGCGTTTTAAAACCTCTTTTCAAAGCATCCATTACAGTTTCTTTAACACAATAATCTGTTGCAAGACCACAAACATACAGTTCATCAACTCCCTTTTCCTTTAAAAAACTCTCCAGATCCATGTTTGTGGCTTCGAAAGCGCTGTAACCGTCATCTCTGTTTCCGGTCCCCTTTTCAAAGACAAAGTCAATTTTATCACTATTTAAATCAGGATGGAAATCACTCCCCTTTGTACCTCTGACACAATGGACAGGCCACTTCTTAAAATGAACAGTGTTTTCAGGGTGCATATCCTTTGAAGCAATCACCAGGTCAAATTTATCCATTATACTGTTTATCGGCTCAACGATCTTATCCCCATCCTTTACAGCAAGCGCTCCACCTGGACAGAAATCGTTTTGCAGATCAACTATAAGAAGACATCTCTTTATCATTTGTTCAAAAGCCTCCTTTCTATTAAACTGTGTCTCAGGGAATAGAGTTTCTGAGAAAGGCCAACCCTGTATATGTGGGGATTAACAAACCTTTTGAATTCAGACGGGAGATGAGAAAACCTCTCTAAAGAAAACTCTCTTACCTCTTCAAGAGAGGGAAAGTTATACACAAGTTTTCCATTTTCAACTATCCTGAAAAAAACCTTCTCGCGTTTCACATCATCTGTTATCTCAGTTTTTTTAAAGGGTATTGAAGGATGCCTTAAAACATCTATTTCATTCTCTTTTTCATTCTCAAGCAACACCCCATCAATCAAAAATTCTCCCCCCTCACCCAAAAAACGAACAACTTTCTTGTTCCCGGGAAGGTTTATTTTTTCAGTGTTTTCGGAAAATTTTAATGTTGGCCTTCCACCTATTTCAGATAGTTTGTAAACCCCATCAAGTGCAGGTTGAGAATAGGATGTTATCAGTTTTGTTCCAACTCCAAATATATCAATAGGGGCACCCTGATCAAGCAAAGAGTCAATGATGTTTTCATCCAGCTGATTTGAAACAACAATCTTCACATAGTTCAACCCATTTTCATCAAGCATCTTCCTTGCCTTTTTGCTGAAATACGCAAGGTCTCCAGAATCCAGCCTTATAGCCTTTAACCTGTGACCCTTGCTTTCAAGATACTTTGCAATCTTAATAGCATTCGGGATTCCAGATCTCAAGGTATCGTAAGTATCAACAAGCAGGGTTGCATTTTCAGGGTATATGTCAGCGTATTTCTTAAAAGCCTGATACTCTGATTCAAAACTCTGAATCCAGCTGTGAGCATGCGTGCCTGAAGCAGGGATGTTGAAAATCCTGGAAGCATAGGTATTCGAAGTCCCGGATGCACCCCCTATATAACATGCTCTTGAACCTGAAATTGCAGCAAAGCCCTGTGCCCTTCTCATCCCGAAATCAACAATACTTCTACCCCTTGCAGCAAAGCACATCCTTCTGGTTTTCGTTGCTATCAGGGTTTGATAGTCAATAAAATTTAAAAGCATGGTCTCAAGCAATTGACATTCAACCATGTTGCCCTCAACCTTCAAAATAGGCTCGTTGCCGAAAACAACATCTCCTTCCCTGAAAGAATGGACATTCCCCTTAAAAGAGAAATTTGCAAGGTAATCAAGAAATTCATTTTTAAAACCAAGAGAGCTGAGATACTCAAGGTCCTCCGGGGAAAATCTAAAATTTAGTACAGCCTTAATAGCATCTTCAAGACCTGCAAATACTGCATATCCTCCACCAAAAGGGTTTTTTCTAAAAAAAAGATCAAAAACAACCTTTTCTGTATGTTTTCCTGAAAGAAAGTAAGCCTGGGACATGGTTAATTCGTAAAAATCCGTATAAAGCCCGGAAAAATAAGACTCTTTAAACATAGTTTACCCCTAAAGTATTTTACAACATCTCCCTGATTTTGAAAGAAGGAAGGAATTGTTACAAAAAAATGGTGGAGCTAACGGGACTCGAACCCGTGACCTCCACACTGCCAGTGTGGCGTGCTCCCAGCTGCACCATAGCCCCACCAGACCGAAAAAAGATTATACCCTAATTTTAAGGATTTTCAATCTCTGTTTCGTTATCTATTTTTTCCTTTTCCTCATCTTTTTCGTTATTATCATTCGCCTCTGATTCTCTCTCTATACCATCATCTTCCCTGTACTGAGACAACTCCTCTTCTTCAACATCCACCAGTTCAGCCTCCGCCTTCAATTCTTCCTGTTTTATCTTTTCGATCAACTCCTCTTTTTCCTGTATCTTCTCCTCAATCCTCCCAAGCCTCTCAAAGAATTCACTGTACTTATTGTCGTCAAGATTGTCTTCTTTTGTTGCATAGTAAATATACCTGCCAAGCTCCTTGAAAACAGTACCCATCTGATGCTTTAAACCTGCAATCTCAAGTTTAAGATTGGAGACCTTCCACTTCCTCTGTGCCTCTTTCCTTATCTTTACAGATGTTTCCCTGATAAAGTCAAGTGATTTCTCCATTAACTGTCTTGTTTTTTCTTTTGCCTTTTCTTTATCCACCATTTTACCCTCCTGTTTGCAGTGGAATAGAATATTATTCTATCAAGAATTTTAAAAAAAATCACATTTTTTGCAATATAAACCTGCTGATAAGTGCGTAAACTTCAGATAATTCTGGATTTATCTCTTTCAATACCTCAATCTCACTTTTAACAACATCCATGTCTTTTCTTTTTGCAGGACCAGTCAGGGCGGATTTAACCTCAAGCCCTTCCATCAATCTTTCAAAAACCGGGAACACAAGGCTTTTAAAGATGGTACCCCCCTCAATCCCCAGCTCCCTGAATATCTCATCAGCCATCAGCAAAGAGGCGATTGGGAAATTAGATGCAAAAACACAGGCAGTGTGGTACAGGGGCTTTTTATCGCTTTCAATGATACCAACAACCCCCTTCCACTTTTCAATCAAAGAGTAAAATAGGTCAAAAAGGGAATTTTTACCCTCAAAAGTCCAGAATACCCCCTCAGGAAATCCTTTTAACGGGTATGGAAATGAGTATGCCGGGTGAAGAGAGACAAGGTTATCGGTTACTGAATTTTCCATTATTGATGCAGGGAAGAAACCACTACAATGAACGAGTATATGTTTTTCTGAAAGACTGTTTTTTATTTCCATCACAACCCTGGTTATTGCTGAATCAGGAACAGTAATCCAGACTATGTCGGCATTTTCAATTGTTTTTGCAATATCTTCTTTAACAGCCAAAAGAGATTTTTCAAGTGTTCCTCCCAACCTTCCCCTTCCAATAATATAATGTTTCATAATTCCCCTTTAAAAACCTTTAGCGGTTTCAGTTTTACACCGTCTTTATTATTAACACACCTGCATATTGAAACAAGCTCCTTAAAGTAAGGAGTAAACACTCTTACAACGCCTCCAGTACACTCAATACCCTTTATTAAAACCTCATTCCCCATCATAATCCTTTTAAGATCTCTCTCCTGCAAAACGAAAGCCTCTAAATCCGGAAGAATATCAAGGTGTGAGATAGGCTTTGCAGATTCTGGTAAAAAGGCATTTTCAACCGAATAAGGTCCAATGGAGAGCCTTTTTAACCCTTTAACATAACAGCCACAACCCAATTTCTCTCCTGTATCCCTTGCTATTGATCTGATATATGTTCCTGTTCCACAGGTTATCTCAACCTCAAATTCAGGGGGATTAAAAGCCAGCAAATTTATATCCTGCACTAAAACCTTTGTGCTTTTTGCCTTAACCTGTACACCATTTCTATTCAGTTTGTAAAGTCTGTTCCCATTTATCTTTTTTGCAGAGATTAAAGGGGGTATCTGCTCAATTTCTCCTTTAAACCCATTTAAAACAGAAATTAAAGATTCCGAAGTGAGAAGTGGGATGTCAAACTTTTTCAATACTCTACCTGTGACATCATCAGTATCGGTAAATGCCCCTAAAACAAAAATAGCCCTGTAGGTTTTCAGGTACCTGTGGAAATAGTCTGCAAGTCTGGTAAACCTTCCCGTACAGATTATCAACAATCCTGTTGCAAACGGGTCAAGTGTTCCCGTATGTCCTATCCTCTTTTCTTTTAATACACCCTTAACCTTTCTAACAACATCAAAAGAGGTCAGTCCTTCAGGTTTGTTAATAAGGTAAACATTATTCATGGTATTTAAATGCCGAGATAAGCCTGTTCAATACTGAATTAAAATCACCTTTAACAGTACAACCTGCTGCAAACTTATGCCCCCCGCCTGAAAATTTTTTTGCAATACCATTGACAGTCACCCTGCCTCTGCTTCTCAAAGAAACTTTAAACACATCTTTTTTAACCTCAAGGAGAAAAATACCAACCTCCACCCCCTTTATACCTCGGGGGTAATTGGCAAAGTTCTCGGTATCTCTCGGGGTACAGTTGTACTTCTCAAGGTCAGAAAGGGTTATCACCCCGTAACAGATGGGAATGTTCCCTGCTTTTATTGTTTTTAACCCCACAAGGAAAGATCCAAGTAGCCTTGTCTTTTCAACACTGTTATTCCCATATACCTCATTGCAAACAAACTGAACATCAAGCCCTCTTCCCATAAGAAAAGACACAACCTCAAAGGTTTCTTTTCTCACATTTGAATATGAAAACCCCCCGGTGTCAGTGTGAATGGCAGTGTAAAGGGCATTTGAAACACTTTTTCCAACAAGGTTTTTATAAAAATGTTTCAAAAATAATGCCGCCATCTCTCCAACAGAGGAGGCTTCAGTATCCACAATGTTTAGATCACCGTAATAGGTGTTGTCTGGATGATGATCAAAATTTATCAAATAGGAGGTGTTTTTCAATTCAATCCCGCACCTCTCAACAGTAGCACATTCAAACAGTATCAGAGGTTTCCCCTTACAATCAAAGGAAGAAACCACCCTGAAATCTTTAACATAAGGCAGGAATCGGTAACCTTCAGGTACCGGATCCGCCACAATAGATTCAAAACTCTTTCCAAGTTTTTCAAGTAAAATTGCAAAAGCGCTCATACAACCTATACAATCTCCGTCGGCATTTTTGTGCCCGATCAGAATAAAATTGTTAAATTGTTCAAGTTTCTCTCTCAATTTTTCGAACTTCATCCCAGTTCCTCAATGGTTGAATTCAACACCTCAAGCCTTCCGTCTTCATAAATTATTTCAGATATCCTTTCAAGGGTAGATCGGTTCAACCTTCCATTGTTTGAAATTATTGCAAATCCAAGAAGCGTCCTCTGCCATTTGTCAAGGTAATCAAGTTCACTTATTGACACATTAAATTTTGAAGCGATAGCCCCCTTTACACTATTTAAAACAGACCTTTTCTCTTTCAACGATCTACAACCTGAAATTATTGCATCGACTATCAATATCTGTACCGATATCATCAATCAAGTTTCTTTTTCACCTCAACAGTTATGAAAGCCTCTATTTCATCTCCCTCTCTGATGTCTTTTAAATTTTCAATGGAGAGGCCACATTCATACCCTGCTTTAACCTCTGAAACATCATCCTTAAACCTCTTTAAAGATGCGATTCGTCCTTCATGTATAAGAATATTATCCCTGTAAACTCTGACACCAGCTTTTCTGGTAATATAACCCTCAAGGACATAACACCCTGCAACAAACCCAACTTTTGGCACCTTAAACACCTTACGAACCTCAAGCCTTCCAATCACCTCTTCTTTGACCTCAGGGCTTAACATACCCTCAATTGCAGCTTTTATCTCATTGGTCAATTCATAAATTATGTTGTGAACTCTTATCTCAACCCCCTCCTGTTCCGCAAGTTTCATTGTCTTTTTATCCGCTTTAACATGAAACCCAACAATTATTGCATTCGAAGCAGAAGCAAGCAAAACATCGTTTTCAGTAATGGCACCCACAGCCCTGTGGATTACATTTATTTTAACCTCAGGGTTTGAAAGTTTGTTAAGTAAAGCATCTATTGTTTCAACAGACCCCTGAACATCACATTTCAAAACTATTGGAAGCTCTTTGATCTCGCCCTGTTCCATCTTTTTAAACAGATCATCAAGGCTTAACTTCTTTGGTTTACTCTTCTGTTTTTCACTTTCATTCCTTAATTTTTTGACCTCTGCAATCTCCCTTGCAATCTGTTCGTTCTTGACCACATAGAATTTGTCTCCAGCATCGGGTATAGCGTTAAAACCAAGAACCTCCACAGGGGTTGAAGGCGGAGCCTCTTTCACCTGTTTCTCAAGGTCATTGAACATACCCCTCACCCTTCCAAAGGTGTAACCGCAGGTGAAAATATCTCCTCTTTTTAAAGTTCCATTCTGGACAAGAACGGTTGCAACCGGACCCCTTCCCCTGTCAACCCTAGCCTCTATTATGTACCCAATTGCAGAGCGATCAGGATTTGCTTTTAACTCAAGCATCTCAGCAACCAGAAGTATATACTCAAGCAATTCCTCCATTCCCTCACCGGTTTTTGCAGAAACAGGAACAGAAACAATATCTCCGCCATAATCCTCAACCACAAGGTTGTGCTCAAGCAATTGCCTTTTCACCATGTCCGGGTTTGCTTCTGGTTTATCAATCTTGTTTATGGCAACTATTATCTGAACTCCTGCAGATTTTGCATGGTTTATTGCCTCCACGGTTTGAGGCTTTATCCCTTCATCTGCAGCCACAACAAGTATAACAATATCAGTTACATTGGCACCCCTTGCTCTCATTTTTGTAAAGGCTTCATGACCAGGGGTATCAAGAAAGGTTATTTTTTTTCCGTTGTATTCAACCTGATACGCACCTATGTGCTGGGTAATACCCCCCGCTTCTTTTGCGGCAATTCTGCTATGCCTTATCCAGTCGAGAAGAGAGGTTTTGCCGTGGTCAACATGCCCCATAAAGGTGACAATTGGAGGCCTTTCTTTGAGTTTGTCTTCGGGGTCAGGCTTTTCAAGATCAACAAGTGCTTCATGTTCGTAGGGGATCCTGTCAACAAGATAACCGAATTCCCCGGCAACCTCTTCAATAAGAGAAAAATCAATTATCTGGTTTGCACCTGCATTGACCCCTTTTTCTTTTAACTTAGACATAACTTCTTTCGTCTTTCTTCCAATCTTTGCCGCAAGTTGCCTGACAGTGGTAAACTCTGATACCTCTATGACCCCAATTTCTCCAGGTTCGTACTTCTTCTCTTCTTTTTTTGTGGCAACAACTTTATTTTTCTTTTCAACACCTTTTTCAGATTCTTCTACCTTTGCTTTCTTTTCCTCTTTTTTTTGTTTTGGCTTATCTTTCTCTTTCTTTTTCCCATCTTTTTTTGTTGTTTTTTTAAAGACTTTTTTTTCTTCCTTTATCTTATTCTTCTCAGTTTTCGATCCAGTAGCAGAGGACTCCTTTTTTGAAGATGTTTTTTTTGTAGGAGTTTTCCGTTTCGTATCTTTCTTTAAAACTGTTTTTGAGGAAGTCTTTTTTGTTTTCTTTTTAGTTTCCCCCGTTTTTCCTTTAAAGTGTTCCATCACAGCCTTTTCTTGCCCGGATGTTAGTGAACTTAAATTAGACTTTATCTCATACCCATTGTTCCTTAGAAATTCAAGTATCTCCCCGCTGGAAATATTTATCTCTTTTGCCACTTCATAAACTCTTTTAGCCATCAGTTGCCCTCCCCGAACAGAGCCTTTTTAGCCTGCTCTATCAATTGTTCTGCAGCCTTCTTACCTATGCCATTCACAGCGCTCAACTCTTCTACACTCGCCTCTGCAAGGTCCTTCATACGGGTGTAACCTGCCTGTCCAAGTTTTTCAAGTTTCTTTTTCCCCACACCTTTAAGGGAAGACAGATCATCAATCTTTTCCTGATGTTCAGACAAACCTCCACCCATCTGCTTTTTTATTTCCTCTTTTTTATCCTTCTCTCTTTTGACATCAATGGTCCATCCAACAAGTTTGCTTGCAAGCCTCACATTCTGACCATGTGTCCCTATGGCAAGAGAGTACTGATCCTCATTCACTATAACCTCAAGCCTCTTCTCTTCTCTATCTGCTATGGCAACCTTTAAAAGTTTGGCAGGGGATAAAGCATTCTCGGCAAATCTTTCAATATCGTCTTCATACTTGATTATATCTATTTTCTCTCCTTTAAGTTCCCTTAAAATAGCCTTTATCCTTGAACCACCCACTCCTACACATGCCCCTATCGGGTCTATGTCCGGATCTATCGAGTAAACTGCGACCTTTGACCTTTCTCCGGCCTCTCTCACTATATTTTTTATCACAACAGTCCCTTCATATACCTCAGGGATCTCCATCTCAAAAAGTTTTATCAAAAGTCTTGGGTCTGTTCTTGAAAGTTGAACCTGAATATCCCCTGTTTTTGAAACATCCACTATAACAGCCCTAGTTCTCTCTCCAACAGAAAATCTTTCCCCAGGGATAAGGTTTTCTCTTTTTATTATCCCTTCGGTCTTGCCTAAATCAACAATAACATTTCCTCTTTCAAACCTTCTCACAGGGACATTGACAACCTCACCTATTCTCTCTTTAAATTCATTATAGATCTGGTACCTTTCAAATTCCTTGATCTTGGTCATTATCACCTGCTTTGCAGCATTTGCTGCAATTCTGCCCATAGCATCCCTATCCTTTTCTATTCTTATTGTCTCTCCAATTTCAACATCCTCTTTGTACTTTCCTGCATCCTCCAGAGAGATCTCGATTTTAGGGTCTTCAACCTCTTCTACGACTTTTTTCAGGGCAAATATCCTGATCTTACCAGTTTCATCGTCAATTTCTACATCAAAATCGTCGTCTTCCCTGAAGTACTTTTTAGCAGCAGTTTTCAATGCATCCTTCAACATTTCAATAATAAGTTCGTACTCGATGTTTCTGTCGTGTGCAAGTTGATGCATTGCACTGATAAAATCCTTAGGTGACGGTTGTGTTCTGCTTCTTCTTGGCATAATTTACCTCTCTTTATATTTTTTAAAATTTAATTTCTCTTTTAAGGTTTGCTCTTTTTATGCGGGATAGAGGGATTTTTATATCAGACCCATCAACCTCAACAACGACATTGCCCTTTTCATCCATCCCCTTTAATACCCCTTCCACACTCTTTTTCCCTTCAAATTCCCCTTTAAACCTTATCTTTATCTTTTCCCCTGAAAAGCGTTTAAAGTCTCGTTCTTTTCCAATAATTCTGTCAATGCCAGGGGATGACACTTCAAGGGTGTATGAATGAGGGATAATGTCTTCAACATCAAGTTCATAGCCAAGTTGATTACTTATTTTCTGGCAATCTTTTATTCCCACTCCACCCTCTTTGTCTATGTAAATCCTTAATACCCACCTTTTCCCTTCCGGGACAAATTCTATGTGTACAACCTCCATACCCTCTGCTTTTACTATGCTCTCAGCTATATTTTCAATCTTCTTCAGATAATCCATACCTTCCCCTGCCTCTATAAATTAAAAAAAGTGAGGAATCCTCACTTTTAATATAATACCGCCATCGCTTTAAAGTTTGCCACAATAAGGATTTTTGTCAAGGATTATTTTTATCTGATCTTTAATGAAAGAAGAGCAATCAAAGCAAAAACAATGGAGATAAGCCATAGCCTGACCACAGCCTTGGGCTCAGCAATGCCCCTGTATGTCAGGGTGTGGTGATATGGAGCCCTGTAAAAGATCCTTCTGCCCATCTTAAACCCTATCTTCTCCTGCAAAAATGATGAAAAAATTTCAAAAACGAAAAGCCCTCCCACAATGGGGAATAAAAACTCCTGTTTCAGAAAAAAAGCAACCATTCCGAGTACAGAGCCTATTGCAAGAGAACCCGTATCCCCCATAAAAACCTCTGCCGGATATGTGTTAAACCACAAAAAACCGGCAATGGCACCTATAAGAATACTGCAGAAAATGACTATCTCCTCAACTCCGGGGATATAAGGGAACAAAAGGTAAGAGGAAAGGGCACTGTTGCCGATGACATAGGCAAAAACGGTGTAAACCCCTATGGCAATAATACCTGTGCCGCCAAGTAAACCATCCATTCCATCAACGATGTTGACTGCATTCACTATTGAAAACATGGTGAAAACTATAAAAGACCCGTAAATAATCGGTGGCAGGGATAAAACCGGGGTCTTGTAAAATGGAAGGTAAATCAATGTTTTCAATTGTTCTGGCATCGGGTTTAAGTGAGAAAGGAAAAAAACAGCAAAGGGTAGTATAAAAGCCATTAACATAAGGGTCTTCCCCATCTGAGATAACCCAGAAAGGGAGGATTTGAACCTGACCTTTAAAAAGTCATCAATAAACCCCACAACTCCTGTATAAATAAAGCCTACCAAAAGTACTATGACATAGGTATTGGTAAAATTACCCCAGAAAAAAAGAGAAAACATGGTGGAAATTATAATTAACAGACCTCCCGCTGTTGGGGTCCCCCTTTTTGAATATGGCGTAACATTATCCTCTCCAGAGGTGTCTTTCATCCCTTTTCTATAAAGAAGCACTATAAGATCCCCTCCGTAAACAAGGCAAAAAAACAGGGAGAAAACCATTCCCATCAATGCTCTAAAGGTTATGTAGTTTACAAGCCTGAAAAAACCAAAATGAATACCGTTTGCCTGACAGAGATCTATTATTATCTTAATCATTTTTCCCCTCTAAAGCCTTCAGGGTATCAAAATACTTCTGTCTAACACTGAAAACAGGCTTGAATTCAGATGTTGTTATAAGCATTTTTTTAAGAAAAACGGATAATTTCTCAACATCCTCAAAACTGGAAAACTTCATGGCAAGCCTGACGGCATCCAGTATGGCCTCCCTTATCCTGACATTTCTGTGAGTTAAAAACCTTCTGTTAAGAGAGATAAATCTGTCCTCATCAAGTATAAGTGCTGAGGCCTTTATGGCCTCACAAATAACCTCAAAACTCTCAAAACGCTCATATATTTTCTCCAATATTTTCTCCTTTATTTCATCAAAACAAGACATCTCTCTAAAAAATCTTATAAAAAGAGAAATAGCCTCTCTTCTCACCTCAAAATACGAATCCTGCAGCCCTTTTTTTACCGTCTCGGCAAAAAATTCGTAGAAATTGTCAGATTTTTTAAATGCGATTAAAACATTTCTTCTTAAAAACCCCTTAAATGAATCAAAGTGACGGTACAGATACTCATACCTATCATTTAACCTTAAAGAACCAATTAACTTGATACCCCTGTTCACCACCATGAAATCCTGAGAACCAAGATACTCGTCTATTTTTAAGCTGTAAAATCTTGCATACAGGTTTGTTGACCTTTCTTTTTCGGGTATTGCATCAAGGTAATGTACAAGGTTATCAAAATACCTTTGAAACTTTACAAACTCAGGCTCATACACTCCGCTTAAAAAATTTATCTCTTCCTTTTCTCCATTTAATAATCTCCTCACAGTGTCCACAATCACTTCTTCTGTTTTATCGTAAAAAAGAACCCCTGCCTTTCTGGAGAGCTTTTTTCTGACCTCGTCTCTTGCAAGAAGCTCGGATACTGTGGAAACAAACTCGTTTTTATCAATGCAATCCTCTCCATCAATTCTTCTTTCAAACAGAACCTCACAGCCTCCTTTTTCTGCTATCCCTATTGCGTTTAATTCCTGATGGTCTCCTGGCAAGCCCCTCTTTGGTATAAGCAATGCCGCCTTGCTTAAGGCAAGTATTTCAGAAATTGCACCAGCCCCAGCCCTTGAAACTATCAAATCAGAAGCCTTTTGATACTCAAATATGTTGCGAATAAATCTCATTCCGATGTAAAACAGTTTCTCCTCTTTAAACCCCCTTATAATTTCACCTTCAACTTCAAACTTTAAACCACCTTTTGATTGGAGAATCTTTACTGTATCCTCAAAGGCATTATAATCTTTCGAAGAGTTCAGCCCTATCGAATGAACAAAGACAGTATCCTTAAATTCGGCAAGATTTTCAATTGAGTTTGCCACCACTTTGTTTATTGTCCTTGCTCCAATTGATCCCCCTGTTATAAGAACTATCTTCTCTTTCTCCTTAAACCCCAGTTTCCTCTTTTCTTCTTCAACGCTGTAATCCACTCTGTACTCCTTGCGAACAGGGTATCCTGTATAGACACAATGATTGCTCCAGATAAAGTACACACTCTCCTTAAAATTAACAAAAACAGTATCTGCAAAAAGGGACGCCACTTTGTTTAACAATCCTGGCACAAGGTTCTGCTCATCAAGAACAATACTGTATTTAAAAAATGGCTTTAACAAAAAACCAGCCACCACAACAGGGGCCGAAACATAACCTCCCGCAGCCACGATTAGGTTTGGTTTAAACCTTATAATTTCAAGCATTGACTCAAACACACCTCTGGAGATTTTCAACAATGCCCTGATTTTTTTAAAAAAAGAAAAACCGGCGAAAGGAGAAGAGTTTATATAATGGAGAGGGATATTGTACGATGGTACAATATAATCTTCCGCCTTCCCTTTCAACCCAAGGTACAGAGCCTTTCTAATATTGAAATTCTCTTTTAGAATCTCGTAAATAGCAACACAGGGGATAACATGACCACCAGTTCCTCCCCCTGTTAATAGAATATTTATTCCCCTTTTAAAATTCCTCTCAAAAGCCATAACTCTCCCGCCATACAGAAAACAAAAAGTAAACCTGACGAACACACAAAAACAGAGTAAAACAAAAACTTTCCGTTTAACCCTGACAAAAAGTATTTTAATACAAAAAGGCAAACAGTGTAAGGTGCAATAACCAGAATAAGTTTTAACAGATAGACGAGGAGTTTTCTGGTCAACACAATCCTGTATCTTCCCAACAAAAGCATAAGCAAAATAGCTTGCAAAAAAAGAGAGAGAGCGGTCGACAGGGCAATGCCACCCTGTTTTAAAGGAGTACTGTAAAGTAAAAAGTCCAGCACAATATTAAGTATTGCTCCGCAAACAGAAACAATTAAAGGGATTGTATTGTCTTCCAATGAAGAGTATGCACGCCCCAGCACAGCAACGAAACCCATTGGAAGGAGGGAAAACGAATAGTAAAAAAATGCCTTTGAGGTCAATTGAACAGAGTGGACATCAAAGTTGCCCCTTTTATAGAAAAGGGAGACAATGTCACCCGGAAACACCAGAAAAAACAGGGTAACCGGCATCAAAATCCCGAATGTTATCAACACCCCTTTTTCAATCAAATTGGAGTAATTGGTAAGATCCCCCTTCCCCTTCAACCTTGAAAATTCTGGAGCAAGAGCCCTTGATAATGCAAGGCCAAAAAAAGCAAAGGGAAGGTGAATTAACCTGAAGCTATACCACAATGATGAAATTGCTCCACTTCCAACAAGGGAAGCAACAAGCCTGTCAACCACTTCCACACTCTTGTTGACAATGGACAAAACAATTATTTTACCTCCCTCTTTTAAAGAGGCAAAAAGGTGCGAAATCCCTTTTTTCTCATAATCTCCACCACATTGCTTTTTTAGAGATTTAAAATAAAAAACAACGAAAGGAAATTGAAAAAGAAGAAACAAAAATGCTCCAGACAAAAAGGCAAAAACTATTGAAATAGACCCCATTTTTTTAAAAAAAAGAACCAAAAAGGTAATAACTCCAATATTCATAAAAGCGGGAGCAATTGAATAAAGGAATGGTCTACCATTGAAAAGCAAAAAAGCCCCGAACAATGTGGCAAAAGAAATAAGAAACAAAAATGGAACAATTCTGTAACCGAATTTAATTGCAATATTTAAAGCATGCCCTTTTAACCCTGGAGAGATAATATGAATCAGTTGAGGAACAAAAAAATAAACTATAAAACACAAAAACAAAGAAACAAAAAAAACAAAAAAAACAACATGCAAAAAATACTGACAGGCTTCCTCGCACTTTCCCTCCTCCTTCAGCCTCTTAAACCTTGGCATAAAAGCCCTTTCAAACATATCCTCTCCAAGCACTCTTCTGAACAGATTTGGAATGGTAAAAGCAACAACAAAGGCATCAAAATTTGAGGCTGCTCCAAAGTATCTGGCAGTAATTATCTCTCTTAAAAGCCCCAATACTCTCGAAAGGAAGGTTCCAAGAGATATAAACACTCCACTTTTAAACACCCTTTTATTCATACGATTATTATATCTAAAAAAAATCAACCACTGTGATAAAATTCTTTTATGTAAGAGATGGAAGAACAAAGAGGTTGTTATGAACAAAATCAAGCTCGGCTTTTCATCCTGCCCAAACGATACATTTATGTTTTACGGGATAGCAAAAGGGGTATTCTCACCATCCTTTGATCTTTCAATAACCGTAAAAGATATTGAGGAATTGAACAAACTGGCTTTCAAAAACCTTCTTGACATAACCAAGATGTCCTTCTTCGCTTATTTCAAAGTGGCAGATAGGTTTAAAATTCTGAACTCAGGGGCGGCGCTCGGGAGGGGGTGTGGCCCACTTATCATTGCCAGAGAAGACATTGAAAAAAGTAACCTGAAATCAAAAATCATTGCAATCCCTGGGAGAAACACAACGGCAAATCTGCTTTTTTCAATATTCTTCCCTGAATGCCAACAAAAAAAAGAGGTTCTTTTTTCAGATATTGAAAAAGAAATCTTAAATGGTAATGTTGACGCAGGAGTAATAATCCACGAAACAAGATTTACCTATCAGGAAAAAGGTTTGATTAAAATCGCAGATCTTGGAGAAATGTGGGAGAACGAAACAGGGTATCCGATCCCCCTTGGCCTCATTGCAACCAAGAGAGAGATTGAAAAACAGGGCAGAGAGTTTGATGTTCTTCTTAAAAACTCCATCCTTTATTCGTATAAAAACAGAGATAAAACAATGCCCTTCATAAAAAAATACTCTCAGGAAATCAGAGAGGATGTAATAAACTCCCATATAGAATTGTATGTTAATGATTTTTCCGTTCAACTGGGGGAAGAGGGTAAAAGTGCAATTAAAGAACTTTACAAAAAAGCATACAGGGTTGGCCTGGTAAAACACTTTTACAGGGATATCTTTTTAGAATGAATAAAAGGGAATACCTTGAGAAAAAACTGGGGAAAAGAATTAAAAAGATCCTTGTGTGCAGACTTTCTGCAATAGGAGATGTTGTAAGAACCATTCCATCGGTTGCCGCATTAAGGGAACTGTTCTCTGACTGTGAGATCCACTGGCTTGTTGAAGACAGATGCGCAGAGATAATAAAAGGTCTTGAATACATAGATAAACTTAAGATAGTGCCAAGAAGAAAATGGAAAAACAGAAGTCTGGCCGGGAAAATCAGAGGATTTTTAGAATTTTTAAACAGTGAAATAAAGAATGAAAATTACCATCTTTTCATTGACTTTCACGGGATTTTAAAAAGCGGTATCTACGGCTTTATGTCAGGGATACCGCTGAGACTCGGGTACCAGAAACCAATAGCAAAGGAGCTTAACACTCTTTTCACAAACATAAAGATAGAAAAACATCATCCAAGAATATCAAGATACGAAAGAAACTTCCTTATACCTCTGCACTTTGATAAAAATTTAAAACAACAAAAAGCCAACCTCCCCATAAGTAATTCAAACAGAAACTTCGCCTCCACTTACCTGAAAAATAAAGGTATAAAAGAAAAAGAATTTGTATTCATCTACCCGGGCTCAAGTAAAAAGGGAAGATACAAAAGATGGAAACCCAATTACTATGGAGCACTCTGCAAGATCATCGACGAAAGACTTAAAATGCCATGTTTGATAGGATGGGGCCCAGGAGAGGAATGGATAGTTGAAGAGATTGAAAAGACCTCGGACAAAAAAGCGATTCCACTCCCTGAAACCAGTTTAAAACAGCTATCCGCATTCATTGAAAAGGCAAAGATATTTGTTGGCGGAGATACCGGACCAATGCACATAGCAAGCCTGGTAAACACACCCGTTATAACGATATTTGGGCCATCTGACCCCATAATAAACGAACCAGCACCCTTTACACCCTTCAAAATAGTGTATGCAAACTGGCACTGTTCACCATGCAGAAACAGAAAATGCAAAAGCCTCGAATGCCTTGAGGCAATCACCCCTGAGGATGTTTTTAAGCCTATTAAAAATATTTTAAAAGAAATTGAATAAGAAAAACAAAAAAAAGAAATTTCCGTCTATAAAAACAAAAAAAAGAAATTTCCGTCTATAATGTTGTTGTGTAAAAAATAAAAAGGAGAAATTAAAGATGAAAAA
>JALSOA010000110.1 GCA_026986725.1 Acidobacteriota bacterium | reverse complement strand
AATTGACAGCATTGAGATTTTTTCAGATTCAAATACAATGTACTCAATAAGGGAGTTTGAAAACGGGATTGCCATTGCAAACAACTCCAAAAAAAGCCTTACCCTGAACTTAAACGGGGATTACAGAAGGATAAAAGGTGTTCAGGACCCTGAAACAAACAACGGGGAGAGGGTGTATTCAATAACAATCCCACCAAAAGACGGAATAATACTGGTTAAAGAAGATGCTCAATAAAATTAAAAAAAAACTTGACAAAGAAGTCTGAAACAGTTAGATTATTTTTTAACTTACTTTTTGCAGGAGGCAGATATGAGAAAGATCAATTACCCGCTATTAAATGTAGTGGAAGTTGCCTCCTGGATGTGGCGTAGCTAACCTTAAAATTCAATCCCTTTCTCAAAATCAAAATAGATTTAAGTTTCTGGCATTTTTATATGTCATTGGTTTTACTTTAACTGAAATTTAACCTTAATGTTTAAAAACGGAGGAAATTATGGAAGCAATTGGCCACATTCAGGAGAATAGAGAAAAATTATCAGACGGTTTTTTTGGAAGATTTGGCGGAGCATTTGTACCCGATGTTTTAAAACCCATATTAAAGGAACTTGAAGATGCTTACAAATCAATTGTACCGACAAAGGAGTTTCAGGAAGAATTCCACTATTACTTAAAGCATTACGCAGGAAGACCCTCTCCCCTTTACTTTGCCGAAAGGCTTACCAGACATTGCAAAGGAGCAAAAATATATCTCAAAAGAGAAGACTTAAACCACACAGGGGCTCATAAAATCAACCACACCATAGGGGAAGCATTACTTGCCAGAAAGATGGGTAAAAAGAAATTGGTTGCTGAAACCGGCGCAGGCCAGCACGGAGTTGCAACCGCAACAGTGGCTGCAAGGTTTGGATTTGAATGTGATATCTATATGGGTGCAGTTGATGTTAAAAAACAGGCTCCAAATGTTTTAAGAATGAAATTGCTTGGTGCAAATGTAATTGAGGTTACAGATGGGGCGGCAACACTAAAAGAGGCTGTTGACGCTGCTTTAAATGCCTTTGTAAGAGAGCATGAAGGAGTATTTTATGCACTTGGCTCTGCCGTAGGACCCCATCCCTACCCTTCAATGGTAAGAGACTTTCAGAAGATTGTGGGGATTGAGGCTGAAAAACAGATAAAAGAGCATGAGGGAAGGCTTCCTGATTACCTCATTGCATGTGTTGGTGGCGGGAGCAATGCAATAGGGCTTTTTCATAACTTCCTTAAATACCCTGAGGTAAAGATAATAGGGGTTGAGCCTTTAGGGAAAGGGGAAAAGTTGGGAGAGCATGCAGCAACCTTAAACTTCGGTGAAGAAGGAATTATGCACGGCTTTAATTCAATTATGCTAAAAGACGAAAATGGAGAGCCTGCACCTGTCCACTCAATTGCATCAGGACTTGACTATCCGTCCGTTGGGCCTGAACACGCTTATCTTAAAGAAACCGGAAGGGCTCAATATGTGGCTGTAACCGATAAAGAGGCAATTGAGGCATTGAAGATGCTTTCAGAGTTGGAGGGGATTATCCCTGCACTTGAATCCTCTCATGCTGTTGCATACGCAATAAAGTT
>JALSOA010000109.1 GCA_026986725.1 Acidobacteriota bacterium | reverse complement strand
GATGAAGCGACCAGTGCCCTTGATAGAGAGACAGAGGAAGAGATATTCGGAAATCTATTGAACCTTGAATGGAACCCTGCCATAATATGGATAAGCCACAGGGAATACCTGCTTGACAGGTTTGATAAAGTACTGAGATTGGAGAAAGATGATAAAACCCTCCAGAGGGTTAAAAAATAAAAGGAGGTTTAGATGTTCTGGATCCATGACCCTATTTCTTATCTGTTGTCAATTAGCGACTCTATGTGTGTTGTTTTGACAGAATGCACCTGTGTTGGAGATGAAAAACTTGTTTCAAACAGCAAGTGCAAGAAGAAGATAATAAAAGTGAAAAAGAAAAAACAGAGTAAAAACAAAAAGAAAGGCAAAAAGTAAAACCATATATTTAATGTTTTCGGAGGCCGGCACCATAGTGTCGGTCTTTTTTTGTTTTCTGATATAATCTTTTCGTTGAGAGAATTTTGTGAGAAAGAAGGGTGAAAATGGATTATGTTTTTATAGTCAGGTACGGTGAGATATTTATAAAGGGAAAGAACAGAAGGTTTTTCGAAAACAGGCTTGCTGGCAATATCAGGAAGATCTTAAATTTTAAAGGTTTTGATTACACCCTTAAACAAACAAGGGGAAGGTTCTATGTTGAGGGAAAATCCCTTGATATACTTGATGTTTTGAAGAATGTCCCCGGTATTGTCTCTGTTTCTGCCGGGAAAAAGTGTAAAAGGGAGATAGAATCAATTGGTAAAACAGCACTTGAACTTTTTTTTCTCCTTGAAAAAAAGCCTTCTTCTTTCAAGGTTGAAACAAAGAGGGCGGACAAAACCTATCCGTTAACCTCCATTGAGATAAGCAAGAAAGTAGCAGATTATGTTTTGAAAAACGGTATAGATACTGCGGTTGATGTGCATGACCCGGAGGTTGTAATAGGGGTGGAGATTCAAAAGGGTTTGGTTTGCGTTTTCTGTATAACCGAAAGGGGTATTGGGGGGCTTCCAGTTGGTGTTTCTGGAAAGGTTGTTACAATGCTTTCCGGTGGTATTGACTCCCCTGTTGCTTCCTTTTTAATGCAAAAAAGGGGGTGTGAAATTTTCCCCGTTTACTTCCACGGCTTTCCTTTTACCTCGGATATGGTGAAGCAAAAGATTATAAAGTTAACTGAAAAACTTACAAAATTTCAGCCTGAGATCAAACTATCAATAGTGAACTTCACTCCTGTTTTGAAAGAGTTGAAAAAGAAATCACCGGACAAGCTGATTATAATCTTAATGAGAAGGTTTATGGTGAGGGTTGCGGAAAAACTTGCGGAGAAGTACGGTTGCAAAGCAATTGTTACAGGGGACAACCTTGGTCAGGTTGCAAGCCAGACCCTTGATAACCTTCAATGTATAACAGATGCCTCCAAAAACCTTATTTTAAGGCCTCTTTTAGGCTATGATAAGCAGGAGATAATCTCAATTGCAAGGGGGATTGACACTTTTGACATTTCAACTGAGCCTTATGAGGACTGCTGCTCCCTTTTTGTGCCTAAATTCCCTGAAATTTACGGTAAAATTGAAGAGGTAAGAGAGGCTGAAAAGCCTTTTGAGATAGAAAAACTTGTAAACGAATCAATAGAATTAACCGAGGTAATAGAGGTGGGAGGAAAAAATGCACAATGACAATTCAAATGGAAAGGACAATGCTTTTCAGAAAAGTTACTGTATTCTAACCGGAAAAAAACAGAGCCTGGACGAGATGATAGACTTTCCCTGCGATTACACATTCAAGGTTATGGGGAAGGCTGATGTTTTGAACATAGAGGATGTGGTATCAAAGATGGAAGAGATTATTGAAAGGGAGATAAACAGAGATCTTATCTCTTTAAAAGAAAGCAGTGGTGGAAAGTACAATTCATATACAATAAGGGTTTTTTTGAAAGAGGCTGAGGAGTTGAAAAGGATTTACGAGTACTTAAAATCATTGAAAGACAACAGCACTGTGGCGTATTATCTGTAAAAGGGGGAGGATTAAATGGGCAAAACCTTTGCTGAAAAGATACTTGCAAAGAAGGCTGGCAAAAACTCTGTTGTTCCAGGAGAGATAGTTGTGGTAAAGCCTGATTATGTTATGAGCCATGACAATTCTGCCGCAATTTACGGGAAATTCAAATCCATTGGGGCTGAAAAGGTTTTTAACCCCGATCAGGTTTTGATAATTCTTGACCACTGTGTCCCCGCTGCAAGTGAGAAGTATGCAATGAACCACAAAACAGTGAGGGAGTTTGTTGAAAAGTACGGTATAAAAAACTTTTACGACATAAATACAGGGGTATGTCATCAGGTTGTAATTGAAAAGGGGTATGCAAGGCCTGGAAGGCTTATTGTTGGAAGCGACTCTCACACTGTGTCTTACGGTGCCCTTGGCGCTTTTTCCTGCGGTATTGGGAGAAGTGAGGCTGCTGCAATATGGGCAACAGGGGAGATATGGCTTAAAGTCCCCAGAACAATAAAGGTTGATTTTAAAGGGAAACTGAAAAAGGGAACAACTGCAAAGGATGTAATGCTTTACCTTATTGGAATGATTGGCGCTGACGGTGCTTTATATAAGTCAGTTGAGTTTTCCGGGGAAGGGGTAAAGGAGTTTTCAATTGCAGACAGGATTGTTTTTTCAAATATGTCTGTGGAAATGGGTGCAAAAAACGGGTACTTTGCCCCTGACGAAAAAACCTTTGAGTACTTAAAATCAAGGGGGGTGTCCGAAAGCGATTACGAGGTAATTCTCCCCGATGAGGATGCTGAGTACGAAAAGGTAATTGAGATTGAACTTGATAAGGTTGAGCCTCAGGTTGCAAAGCCCCACACTGTTGACAATGTTTCCCCTGTAAGCGAGGTAAAGGGGACAAAGATCCATCAGGCTTTGATTGGCACCTGTACAAATGGCAGGATTGAGGATATAAGGGCGGCCGTTAAGGTGCTTGAAGGAAGGAAGGTTAACAAAAATGTAAGGCTTCTCGTTTTTCCTGCCTCAATGGAGGTATATATGCAGGCTTTGAAAGAGGGGCTTTTTGAAAAGATTATAGAAGCAGGGGGCATTGTAATGAACCCTGGCTGCGGGCCCTGTCTCGGGGCTCATGAAGGGGTGCTTGCACCGGGAGAGGTTTGCATATCAACCGCAAACAGAAACTTTAAAGGGAGAATGGGTTGCAAAGAGGCTTTTATCTACCTTGCCTCTCCTGAATCTGTGGCTGCCTCTGCAATTGCGGGGGAAATAATTTCTGTGGAGGATTTGAAATGAAGATATTTAAGTACGGAGACGATGTAAATACAGATGTTATATTTCCCGGAAAATACACATACACAATTACCGACCCTAATGAGATGGCAAAGCATGCACTTGAAGATTTGGACCCTGATTTTGCAAAGACTGTTGAGAAGGGGGACATAATTGTCGCAGGGAAAAACTTTGGGTGTGGCTCATCAAGGGAGCAGGCTGCAACCTGTATAAAGTATGCAGGGGTTGATGTTATTATTGCAAAGTCTTTTTCAAGGATATTTTACAGAAATTGCATAAATTCAGGTCTCCTTGCAATTGAATGCCCGGAGGTTGTGGATAAGATAAACAAAAAAAGCAGGATTGAGATAAAAAGAGAGCAAAACAAACTGATTGTTGACGGGGTTGAGTATTCATATCCGCCAATCCCCGAGGCAGTCAGAGACATTATTGATTCAGGGGGGCTTATTTCATATCTTCAAAAAAGGTTTAAGAAGGGTTAATGGGCGTTAAGATTGAAAATGCTTACATCTTAAAATCATTTACAATCAATGAGGCGGATAAAGTTATTGTTGTATTGAACGAAAAAGGTGAGAAATTGTCTTTAATTGCAAAAAACGGGGCAAGGATAAAGTCAAGGTTTCAGGGCAAATTGGAGCCTTTCTCATTCGTTAAACTTGAATACTTTGACAGTGGTAAATCCGGATTGAAGCCTTTGAACTCTGTTGAGGTTTCAAAAAACCTTCAATCCTTTATAAAGGGGGATATGAAGAAGTTTCTTGCCTTTTCTTTTGTAAACGAGGTTATTGATGCCTTTGTTTACGAAAAAGAGAGGAACCCCAGAATTTTCAGGCTTTTGAAACACATTGTTGATTGCCTGGAAAACGGGGTTGGCTTGAAGGATGCAATCACCTATTTTTCTCTGTGGATTTTGAAATTGAGTGGAATTATGCCGGATGTGAAAAACCCTGACCTTTCCGATGAAGATATCAAATGTGTTCAAGATATTTTTAAAACCCCCCTTGATAAACTCGGGTGTTCAATTTCAGAAAAACTTTTTTTATTTGCAATAGAAAAGATTTTCACATCATCAAATAAAGACTTTAAATCGTTTTCAATGCTAAAAGAATTTCTTTAATAGTTTTTTAAAACAACCAGCTTATCTTTACAAATGCCACCTTTTCTTTGTCTCTGCCTAAAAATGTGTTGTTTGTAAGGGTTGTGGTGTCTGTTGAGTTTGTTACCCCCGCATAAATTTTTCTGAAACCATCCTTTTGCCATGTTAAAAGGAGGTAAAAGTAATGATGGGGTATCTTTATCCCATAATCCCTGTAATCGGGCAAACTTGACTGATACATTGTTTTAAGGCTTAATCTATTTGTGAAAAAGTACTCTCCGTTGAATTGCAGGGCCCTCTGCCTTCTCAGCCTTGAACCTGTAATTTTATCTTCATAGGAGTAAGCAAAGAGGGTTAGGCTTATATGCAATTGGTTGTACTCTGAAGACAGGCCTATGTGAAAGCTCTTTTTGTCCACAAGCATTGGGTTGTTCCCGTAAAGTATTGAGGTGCCCCGTGAAATCCCTATGAATGGAGAGAACAATTCATATTTACTCCATGAAAAACCGATGCTTTTCCCATTTACAGGGTACACCCTGCCCCTGTACTGTTCGTTAGAGGTGAAAAAGGAACCGTGGACCCCGAATCTTCCGTTTAGTGTGATGTTTGCCCATGTTGACACGGAGTTTTCAAGAAAATCAGAGTTGTAAAGGTACTGCATTGAGTAAAAAACTCCTGCACCTGCCCATTTTATTAAACCTCTGTCTGTTCTGGGATTGTATGAAAAGTTCTGTCCGGCAAAGTATTCTTTTATATTGTTTCTGATTACGAAACCCATGTTGTTTACATAATCAGGGGATTTAAAACTGTAACCTGCGGTGGTTATTGCATACTGATTCCATTTGTATGAAATGTTAAAACTTCCCGCTTTGCCGTGCTGGGTTTTTTTAATTCCTTTTAGAGA
Organism: Acidobacteriota bacterium; assembly: GCA_026986725.1. GTDB lineage: Bacteria > Acidobacteriota > Holophagae > Thermotomaculales > Thermotomaculaceae > Thermotomaculum. The sequence continues at coordinate 20,892 of JALSOA010000109.1, read as the reverse complement.
TGTTGCCACTCCCTGATAGGAGAGGTTCCATTTCTTTATCTGGTTTTGTCCATCAATTGAGACAACCTGGTTAAAGAAACTTCCGAAGTTTCTTAAAATGTAAAAGCAGCCTATGTAATTGCCCGGAGAAAAGGTGTAATTGCCTCTTATCACATTCCAGTACACATCTTTGCTTTTGCCGTTAAGGTTAAATCTCTCGGCAGGGACATCCTTTTCCATTGCCGAAATAATGGCAACCCCGTACCTCTTCTTTCTTGTTGAAAGTTTAAGTCCATACTCTGGTTTTACTATGTTTCTCGTGTAAACAAGTTCAATCGGGGAGGAGAATGATTCCATACCATCCATGAAAAATGGCCTTTTTTCCTTAAAGTACACCGGGTATCTGTTGTTTATCTCCTGATACACATCGTCAGCCTCAATCTGCGAAAAATCAGGGTGTATGGTGAATTTTGCCACTGTATCCGAAGAGAAATCGTACTCACCTGTTAATCCTATACTCATTTTGTCAAATGAGTGGGACCTCTTTTGACCCCAGTTGCTTTCAGTTTTTGAATGGGAAAAAACGGATTCTGGTATTAGTTTTAATCTTTTTTTTCTTGCCCCGTGAAGATTGTCCAGTATTAGCATTGCCTCTCCATCTGTTATGTCGTTTGAATTTCTGTCAACTGGGGTTGAGTTTGTTATTTCCATAAAATCTCTTGGTATGTACCTTTGTGCATCAAAGTACCAGACACTTTTCCCGTTTTTATCCACTTTCAGGTTAATACTTGAAAATGGAATGGCTATTTCAATTGTCCATCCCCAGTCATAAAATTTTGTTGCATGCTTGAATTCAAGGTCTATGTCCTGCCTTCCGTAACTTGTCATGTCTATTATGGAGTCAGACACATCGTTCATTGAAGATATTGCAATTACATAGAACTGTTTGCAATCTCCAAAGGGATTGATTGATATGGCCACAGAGTCAATATCGCTCCACACATTGTCCCTTCTTCTTCTTATCCTTTTTATCTTTTCAGGATTTGTGTCGTAACATTTAAACGCAAAAACAATTTCTTTCCCATTGTGGAATATAAACATCTCTGTTTTCTGGGTTGGCTTTATATTGTCTCCAGGGTTTGTTTGAACGAATTTATCCCAGAAGAATGCGTGTTTGTACACCTCTTCGTCTAATTTCCCGTCGATCTTTACCTTTGCTTTCCTGATAAAGGGTATATGAAAAGTCTGAATTTTTTGCTTTGCTTTCAGCGGGTAAGAAAAAGCGAAAAAAGTAAACAACATGAACACTATCTTTTTCATATTACCTCTCCCTGTTTTTTTAAGAGACCACAGTATTTTACGATAATTTTTCTGAAAAGTTTAGTGTTATTTGTATAATAATGGTGTAATAATGGTGGAGGTAAAAATGAAAAGCACACCGGCGGGAAGAGTGCTTCTCCCCCTATTCGGGATCTTTTTACTTGGAGTTGTTTTTTACTGGTTAAAAACCGGAAAGGCATATATCAAGGGAAGCGTCTATTACAGGGACAAAAATCCATTTGGATTCTGGTTTTCTGTTGCACTTTTTGGTGCAGGGGGTGTGGCAATTTTGCTATTGTCTCTTTACCTTTTTATAACTGCAAAATAAAAAAGGGGGAAACCCCCCTTTATCTCATTGCCTGATCAAGGTCTTCTATAAGGTCATCAACATCCTCAATACCAACTGAAAGCCTTACAAGTCCGTCTGTAATACCGGCCTGCTCCCTTAACTCCTTTGGCATACCTGCATGGGTCATTGAGGCAGGGTGCTGGATAAGTGTTTCAACTCCCCCTAAAGATACAGCAAGGGTGCAAACCTTCACAGAGTTCATCATCTTTTTCCCCGCTTCAAGCCCGCCTTTTAATTCAAATGAGATCATTGCAGAGTAATCCTTCATCTGTTTTTTTGCTATTTTGTGCTGCGGGTGGGATTCAAGCCCCGGGTAAAATACCCTTTCAACCTTCGGGTGTTTTTCCAGAAACTCTGCGATTTTCATTGCATTTTCGCAATGCCTTTCCATTCTCAATGGGAGGGTTTTTATTCCCCTTAAAATTAGGAACGCCTCCAATGGGGAGATTATTCCACCTAAATGCTTGTGGGTTGAGTAAAGCGCTTTGTAATCACCTTCTGTTTTTGCAATAACACAGCCTGCCACAACATCGGCATGGCCGTTTAAAAACTTTGTCATTGAGTGAAGAACAATGTCTGCCCCCAGATTCAAAGGTTGCTGCAAAACAGGGGAAGAGAATGTGTTGTCAACAACAAATTTTGCGTTTATACTTTTTGCAATATTTGAAACCTCTTCAATGTCTGTTACAACAAGGGTGGGGTTTGCAGGTGTTTCAACATATATCATCTTTGTGTTTGGCTTTATTGTCTTTTCAATCTCCTCAAGGTTTGATGTGTCAACGAAGGTTGTCTCAATTCCAAAGTTTGAAAAAACATTTTTCAAAAGGGTTGATGTTGGACCATAGACAGATTCTGAGGATATTACATGGTCTCCGCTTTTTAAAAAGGTTGAAAATATAAGTGTTTCTGCTGCCATTCCGCTTGATGTTACAAGTGCTTTGTAGCCGTTTTCAAGGGTTGCAAGGGCTTTTTCAAGGGCCTCAATTGTCGGGTTTCCTATCCTTGTGTAAATATAACCCTTTCCCTTTCCTGCAAAGAGATCTGCCCCGTGGTCTGCGTCTTTGAATTTAAATGTTGAGGTTTGATAGATTGGAACATTTACTGATAAATGCTCGTTTTTGTCCATTGTAAGGTGGACACATTCGGTATTGATCTTATGTTTCATAACTCACTCCAGAAATTTTATTTTAATGGTCACACTTGTTTTCGCTTATTTCAAGGGTGCCTTTCAGGTAATCAATTGCAACCTTTTCAGCATCCTCTCCGCTTACCCCCTTAATAACAGCGACCTTATTCCCCTTTAAAATAGCCTCTGCCTTTGGGCCAATCCCCCCTGTAAGCACAATGTCTGCTTTATTTTCGGCAATCCATTGAGGGATAACATTGGGCTCGTGGGGAGGGGGTGTTAGATCCTGTCTCTCGATTACAACCTTCTTTTCCCTGTCTGCTGTTATAAATGCAAACAATGGGGCATGGCCGAAGTGGGCGGATGGATTGCCGTTTTTATCAAGGGGTATTGCAATTTTAATAATCCTTTTGTCAATCTCAAATTCTTCCTCTTTTGATGAGTTTATAATCTCTTCAATAACAGGTTTGAACATTTCCATCTCTTTTACAGCCTTGTGAAGTTTCCCATTGTCCGCTTTATCCATTAGATTATGACTTAAAGGAAGGCTTGCAAGCAATTTTATTTTAAACTCTTCAGCAATCCTCTCCCCTCCCTTTCCGGGAAATATTCTGAATTCTTTTCCACAATCGGGACAGATTGTTTTTGCCATATTCTCAACAACCCCCGTTATCTTTATGCCCATTTTTTCACAGAATGTAACGGATTTTTCAACATCAATTACAGATACATTCTGCGGGGTGGTTACAAGTATTGCTTTTGCTTCCTTCATCAACTGGAATACGGTTAAAGGCTCGTCCCCGGTTCCCGGAGGGCAGTCAACTATAAGGTAATCAAGGTTTTCCCATTCAACATCGTATATAAACTGCTCTATTAACCCGATTTTCAAAGGGCCTCTCCAAATAAGTGCGTCTTTTTGCGATTGAAGGAGAAAGCCTATTGACATTACTTTAAGGTTGGGCAGCACCTTTAGCGGTACAAGTTTTTCGGCAGGGGTTAATCCAGGTCTTGAATTTGTAAGCCCGAAGAGGTTAGGGATAGTTGGCCCGTGCACATCAACATCCATCAGTCCCACTTCATACCCCTCCATTGCAAGGGATACTGCTATTGCACCTGCAACCGTGCTTTTCCCCACTCCCCCTTTTCCTGAAAGTATTACAATTTTGTTTTTTATCTTTGACAGGGTTTCCTGTATCTCTGCATCCTTTATCATTCTGTCAAAGTCTTTATTATGATTTGTTCCGCACGAACCTGTTGAACAACTGTTTGCCATTTTATCCTCCTTGTTCTTTGCAATTGTGTTTTTTTGTGGGGGGTATCTCTTTATTGCACTTTCGGCACCTTTCTCTCTCCTGAAAAGCGACATTTCCCCCCTCGACGGTTATGGCCTTTCCTTCAATTATTGCAGTTGCAATCTTCTTTCTTGCGCTCTCTATAAGCCTTGTAAATGTGGGCCTTGATATGTTCATCAACTCTGCTGCCTCTAAATGCTCCAGTTCTTCGTAATCACAAAGCCTTAAAGCCTCATATTCGTCAAGGGTTAAAGTTATGTTTTCAATCATTCTGAAGGGTATTCCAACAGGTTTAAATGCTTTAACCTCCGGTTTTTTCCCTATTAACCTCAATTTTCTCGGTCTTACCATTTAATCTCCTAAAAGAACATTCGTTCATAACTAATATAGCAAAAATTTTTATTTTTTGAAGTTACTGGTACTCTTTTATCTCTATTTCCCCTTTCAAAGCCTTTAAACTCCCCTCGGCAAGGGCAAGCAATTCATCTTCTCCCGGATGAATTACCACCTTTGCAAGAGGCTCCACCCTTTCTTTTATCCAGTCTGTAAGCATTTTGGAGTGGGCAAGCCCCCCTGTAATTATTATTGCATCTGTTTTGCAGAATAGCGCAACATGGTATGCTCCGATCTCCTTTGCAACCTGATATGCCATTGCCCTGTATATTGTTTCAGCCTTTTTGTCGCCGTTTTTTATCAACTCTTCAATCTTTATTGCATCGCTTGTTTTAAGGTAAGCCATAAGGCCTCCCATTCCCACAGCCTTTTTTTTCATTGTTTCAGGTTCATACCTTCCTGAATAGCAAAGCTCAATAAGTTTTAGTGTTGGCACTCCACCGCTTCTTTCAGGGGAAAAGGGGCCGTCTCCCGATAATCCGTTGTTTACATCAATTACCATTCCCTTTCTGTGTGCCCCAACGGTTATCCCCCCTCCAAGGTGGGCAACTATAAGGTTTAACTCTTCATACCTTTTCCCTATTGAATCTGCGTACCTTCTTGCAACCGCTTTTTGATTAAGTGCGTGAAACACTGATTTTCTCGGATTTTCGGGCATTCCTGAGTATCTTGCAATGTCAATCATCTCGTCAACAACAGGTGGGTCAACAATGAAAGCAGGCTTTCCCCCTGCCTCTCTGCCAAGCTCGTCTGCTAAAATTGCCCCTAAATTTGATGCATGCTCCCCGAATTTGGCGTACTTCAAATGCTGCTTCATCAGGTTGTTTACCCTGTAAACCCCGCCGGGTATGGGTTTTAAAAGCCCACCCCTCCCTGCAAATGCGTCTATTTCATCTAAATTTATATTGTTTTCCTTTAAAAAGTTTAAAATAGCCTCTTTTCTGAAAGGGTACTGGTCGTAAACACTTTTGTATTTGAGTATTTCCTGCGGGTTGTGTTTCAGGTTTTCAACCTTTATAGGCTTTGTGTTTTTAAAAAAGCCTATCTTTGTTGAGGTTGAGCCCGGGTTTATTGTCAGTATTTTGTAAGCCATAAAACACCTTATGAGTTGACCACTGCAAACACTATTGAATAGAGTTTTGTTTCGGCACTGTCAGCCCTTGAAGTAAGCACAATGGGTGCCTTTGCCCCTGCAATCAAAGCAGCAGCCTTTGCCTTTGCAAAGTATGTAAGGGATTTGTAAAGCGCATTTCCTGTCATAATCTCAGGGCAGATTATTATGTCTGTATCCCCTGATACCTCTGATTTTATCCCTTTGTGCTCCGCAGCCTCTTTTGAGATTATGTTGTCAAGTGCAAGGGGCCCGTCTGCAATTATCTCTCCTAACTGACCCCTTTTTGCCATTGCCGACAGTATTGCCGCATCCTCTGATGCCTGGACGCCGGGTTTTACCTTTTCATTGTGGGTTAGAAATGCAACCTTTGGTTTTTCCTCAACTATGTTTTTCATAAAGTTGACTGCGTTTTTTGTAATGTGTATTTTCTGGTTTATGTCAGGCGCTATATTCATTGCAGCGTCTGTAATTAAAAGCAATTTGTGATAATTGGGTATTTCAAAAAGGGCAACATGGGATAGTATTGAGTTTGTCCTCAATCCCCACTCTTTGTTCAGAATTGCCTTTAAAAAGGTGTCTGTGGGGATTAACCCCTTCATCACAATGTCCCCCAATTTCTTTGAAACAAGAGAGATCCCGTTTTTTGCAGATTCTTCAGGTGAATGGGAGTTTAATATTTCAACCTTGTTTAAAGGAATTTCGGTTTCTTTCAGTGCTTTTTCAATGCTTTGTTTTTCTCCCACAAGTATTGGCTCAATTATTTCAAGCTCAATAGCCTGTTTTATTGCTTCAAGTACAGGTAAATCCTGCCCTTCAACAACCACTATCTTCTTCTTTTTTATGCCCTTTGCCTTATCAATAAGGTTTGAAAGTTTTTTCATTTTTGCTCCCGCTTACTTTTCAAGTTTTCTAATCTTTTCTTCGACTGTTTTTCTCAAATTTTCTATTAACTCTGCTCCTTCTTCTACAAGTTTTTCACACTTCTCTTTCATCTCGTTTACAAACTCTCTGTCTTCAATTCCAGGAAGGTTTATCAAAACATTTAATACAGCACCCCTTAAACCTGCATAAGCCACCTCTCCCCCAACGCCTGCATCTGTTACAGAGTTAATGTTTCCGTTTTCCGCAACCTTTATTGCAACCTCAATTGCTTTAAGAGAGTTTTCCGCTGTTTTCAATGGCACTGATATTGCCTTCTTTAACCCTTCAAGCATTGCCTTTTCCCTTGCCTTTTTCTCCTCTTCTGTATTTTTGGGCATCTTCATTGCAACAAAGTATTCGTTGAAGGCGTCTGTGTCATCGTCTATTCCCCTTACAAGTTCGTCCTTTATCTTCTGTGCCTCTTCCCCTATTTCTGCCATTAAATCCTTTACTTTCAGGTATTTTTTCTTTGATATTGTAAGCCCGGCAACCATTGAAGATAACCCTGCCCCAAGTGCAGAAGCAAGTGCTGAAACAGAGCCTCCCCCAGGTGCAGGGGTTGCCCTTGAAACCTCGTCAATTAACTCTTTCACACTCATGTTTATAAGTTTTCTGTTATCAAGGGATGGGTAGCCTAAAACCTTTTCCTTTATGTTGAAGCGGGACACATCGTTTAACCCCATCGAGTAAACCGCTGTTTTTAAAACATCGTCAAGAGGGACACCTGCCGATTTTCCCTGCTGTTTGAGGTAATAGACCCCTGCCTGATAAAGGGCTTCAAAGGGGATAAGCCCGACCACCTCGCTTCCGGTTACAACAAGCCCCCTTTCTGCTGCAAGTTTTCTAACCTCTTCCAGTACTATATGGGGGGGTGTTACCTTGTAATTTGTAAGGTTTATTGATATTTGAGCCCTTTCGTACTCATCAACATACCAGCCTATTGCCTTGCAGAACCTGAATTTTCCCGGCTTTATTGCAGGTTTTCCAACAAGGTCCGTGTAATCAATCCCATGCTCTTTGTATATTGCCTTTAAATCGTATCCATGCTCTTTTTCGCAATGTTCAAACAATTCCTGTTGTGTTTTTGCTGTAAAATCACATGTTCCGCAGTAAAACTCTCCCTCTTTGTGCTTTACCATTGTTCCGTATGTATAAAATGGCTTTATGTTTCCGATTCTCTTTGGCCTTCCCTTTTCCCTTATCTCAAGTGCAATGTCTGTTGCGTATAGTTTTTCTTTAGTGTTTAAGGTTATGTTGTAGGCGATTAGAAATTCTCTAACCCCTATAACGGTTGCACCTGATTTCGGATTGAATTCAGCAGGCCCGTAATCCGGTTTCCATTCAGGGTCTTTTAATTTCTCTTTCAACCCTTCGTACTCACCCTTTCTTATGTTTGCAAGGTTTTTTCTTTCAGGCTTTGTTGCTGCATACTCGTAAAGGTAAACGGGAATATTTAATTCTTCGCCGACCCTTTTCCCGAGTTTGTGTGCAAGTTCAACACACTCTTCAACAGTTATGTTGTTTACAGGGACAAATGGGCAGACATCTGTTGCCCCCATCCTCGGGTGCTCCCCGTGATGCTTTGACATATCTATCAGTTCTGACGCCTTTTTTATTCCCCTGAATGCTCCCTCTAAAACCGCATCAGGCTCTCCGATAAAGGTCACAACCGTTCTGTTTGTGTCAAATCCCGGGTCAACATCAAGGAGTTCAACCCCCTCAACGGATTTTATAGCCTCAACTATTTGATCAATCACCTTTTTGTTTCTGCCCTCGGAAAAGTTTGGTACGCATTCAACCAATTTTTTTGCCATCTATCTCCTCCGTTTTCTGTGTTTTTTCATCGTAAAACCCAATCTTTTCACAATAAACATAACAGATAATTGGTTTTTTGTCATCTAAAACAGGTTTTGATTTTTATGACATGAGTAATTTAAAAAGAGATAAGTAAGAGGTGTTTAATCTTCAAGGTAGGCATAGACACAACCTGCTGCAAGCTGCATTGCCCTTTCTATCTGCCAGCCTTCCTTTTTATAACTTCCCACAAAGTTTGAAACCCCTCTGATCTCTGTGAATTTAACTCCAAAGGCATAGCAGGTGTGACAGACGGCAGCCCCTTCCATTGATTCGCATAAGGGATTAAAAATCTCTCTCCTCTCAATTTCAAGTTCTGGGTTTGAGGTGGTTGTTGAAACAGTTATAAATACACCTCTATAAACAGAGAGTTTTGTTTTTTTGAGAATTTTCAACTGTACAGACTTTGAATGCTCTATCTCAAATTCGTTAAAGTAGATTTTGTCTTCTTTAATTAAAGACGGGAATGCTATATCTTCAAGGGTATAGAATTTGTCTGCCATTACTCCTTCGTCTGCATAGATCTCCTTTGAGGCAACAGCAATGTGGCCAATTGATATGCCCTCACCAGGGAAAGCCCCGCATATTCCAGTGTTTACAACTTCCTGAGGTATAAAGTGATTGTTGAAAAAGTGGGTTAAAACAATGGCTGAGTTTGTTTTCCCTATACCTGTTGTCAAAACAGGGTATTTTTCATCACTTGCAGGAAAGAAAGCAACCCCGCTTGCCACCTTTTTCTTTTCAAAACTGCACCCAAACCCCTGAACAACGAACTCTGCTTCAAGGGGAGTGGCAACAACTAAAAGTTTATCTTTTCTCATTGTTCAATTTCTCCACAATCTCTGTTGTTGAGTGGTCTTTCGGGTCTCCCACAATCATCACCTTTCCCCCCAACTCCTCCATTACCCTTCTTTCAGGCACTGTTTCAACAGTGTAATCTGTACCTTTAAACTGTATGTCAGGCTGTAAAATCTTTAAAGTTTTTTCAACCGTGTTTTCATCAAAATAGGTGAGGTAATCAATATACTCAATTGCTTCCAGAATCTCAAGCCTCTCATTCAAAGGGGTTAGGGGCCTTCCTTCCCCCTTCAACCTTTTTACAGATTCATCTGTGTTTAATGCAACTATCAGAAAATCGCAGTTTGACTTCGCATCCCTTAAACACCTTATGTGGCCAACATGGAGTATGTCAAAGCACCCGTTGGCGAAACCAACAGTCTTCCCCTGTTTTTTCAATTTTTTAACTATCTCTGAAAGTTTCTCTCTCCGGTAAACCTTTCCCATTTTCAAAAGCCTTTCTCAATTCTTCATTTTTAACTGAATAAGTCCCTTTGTGCATAACGGAGATTCCCCCTGCAACAGTGGATATCAAAGCACTGTCTTCGTGGTTTAAACCTGAACAGAAGGATAGTGCAAAGGCGGATATAACGCTGTCTCCTGCCCCCGAAACATCAACAGGCTCGTCGTTTCCGTAAATCCCTGTTGAGGTGTAAAAATTATTCCCTCTAATGTAAACAACCATACCCTTGCTTCCCCTTGTCAGTAAAATGCAGTCACAGGAACAAAGTTGAACAAGTTTCTTTAACTGCACCAGCAATGGCTTTTCTTTTTCTGCAATCTTTTCACCTATAATTTCTCCAGCCTCTTCTTCATTTGGTGTTATAAAGGTTGCATTTCTAAACCTTTTTAAATTATATCTTGAATCAACAAAAACAGGTTTCCCTTTGGCTTTTGCAAAATTTATTATTGCATTTCCTGTTTTTGTACTGATTGTGTTGTATCCGTAATCGCTTATTATAAGCCCGTCACACTCTTCAATAAGGTTTTTTAATTTGCTTCCAAAACTGACTGATGGCATTTTGTTTTCAAAATCAACCCTTAACATGTGCTGTTTTGCCCTGTGAATCCCTCCTGCAAGTATCCTTGTCTTTTTGTTTGTCCTTGCTTTTTTTGAAAATTTTATAAAATCAGTATTAATATTCAATTTTCTGAAAGAATTAAACACAACATTTCCCGCTTCATCTTTACCGAGAACGGAAACCGGATATGGGGTTCCCCCCATACTTTTTACATTTAAAACTGTATTTCCCCCGCAACCGGGGTAGTAATCCGAATAGAGGTAAGAGCAGATAAAAACGGGAGCCTCTCTCGATATCCTCATGATCTCCGTGTACTGAAACTCGTCAAGAACTATGTCCCCGATAACTGTAAGTTTTATTTCCTTAAACCTATCAATCGCTTTTAAGAATTTTGAAGTATCCATTTAACAGCCTCTAAAAGGTTTTCCGCTATAAAATCGGGGAATATATCCCATTTTTCTCTTTGATACTCGTATTCCCCCCTTCCATAGCCTGTCATTACCATTATTCCCTTTGCCCCGACGCTTTTTGCAAGTTTAACATCACTTATCTTATCCCCAATCACAAAGGATTGCTTTAAGTCAATATTATACCTTTCTGAAGCCTCGATCAACATACCCGGTTTCGGTTTCCTGCAATTGCAATCAACCGTGTATTCAGGGTTGCCGTTTGCTGAAGGGTGATGGGGGCAGTAAAGTATATCGTCAAGGTATGCCCCGTTTTTTTTCAACTCTATCTGCATCTTTTTATGAACTTCTTTAACAAGGGATTCGTCAAAATACCCCCTTGCAACACCTGCCTGATTTGTAACGCATATTGCAAGAAAATCTGATTGATTTATAAGTTTTATAGCCTCAGGGGTGAAAGGGTAAAGTTTAAACCTTGAAATATGGTTCACATACCCCACTTCATGGGATAAGGTCCCGTCTCTATCCATAAATATTGCTCTTTTCATACAAAAGAAATTCTATCATAAAAACCCGAAAAAAATTGTTATCAAAAAAGTGAAAGGAGATTGAAAAGAATGTATAATATAACTAAATTGAAAATCAAATGGGGGTAAAAATGAAGAAAAAGACTTATATTGCCATTGTTGTTTTAATAATTGTTCTGGCAGGGCTGAAGATCCTTTTAACAAAAGGTGAAAAAAAAATAAATCTGAAAAAAAACAAAAGCGGTAAGGCTTCGGTTGAACGCGGTACCATCTCTGTTCAACTTGAGCCATCAGGTTCTTTGTTGTCTTTCCCGGAGAGTTTTACCCTGTATTTCTCTGACCCTGTGTGCCGAACCCCCGGTATTGTGATTGATGAAAAAGAGATTGTAAGTTATGTCGAAACTAAGCCGTACATAAAGTTCAAAGGAAAGTGGGAGGATTCCACGACCTTTGTGTTAACCCCCCTAACGAGGATAAAACCGGGAACAAGATATACCTTTTTTATAAAAAAGATACCTCTTAAGTCTGTTTTTGAAAAAGGTTTTACAAAAGCACAGATAGAGGTGATAACCCCTTTTTTTAAGCCTGTTTCAGTCATCCCTGTGAAAAGTTCTAAAGGTAAGACAACCGTAAAAGTTAGATTTAACCTTCCTGTCAAACTCTCTTCTGTTATACCCCGTTTAACGGTTTTGAAAGACGGTGAAAAGGTTGATATAAAAAAAATAGATTACCTGAAAACAAAATCGGGTGAGAGAAAAGATGTTGTTATTGTGACCTTTAATATTGCACGGAAAGGGATATACACCTTGAAACTTGCAAAAGGATTTGAATCTGTTTACGGAGATGTATCTTCTAAGGATTACAACCTTGATTTTTCAATAGGATTTATAAATCCTCCAATTATAGTTAAAGGGGTTAAGGTAAGAGACCTGGGAGATATCTTCTCGGTTGATTTTAACCTTGTGACATTACAGAATACCCCAGTTACTGTGAAAACTGATAATCTTGATACCATTGTTTCCATTTCTCCCTCTGTTGGGTTTGAGGTGTATTCCTCAAAGGGACATTTAAGTATTTCTGGAGATTTTGTTGCAGGGAAACAGTACACTGTTTTACTTTTTTCTGGGTTAAAAGGAACAAGGGGAGAAATACTGAAAAACGATTATAAAGCGTACATAGAAATTCCGCATCACAAACCAAAATTGATGTTTTTGTACAGGGGAAGGTACTTTGGGACGAAGGGAGAATGGAAGTTCCCTTTTGTTGCTAAAAGGCTTAAAGAGGTAAAGTTGACATTGTTTTTTATTCCCGAAAAAAACATCGCTTTATGGTATCAGCAAAGCAATGGAGAGAACTGGGCGGTTCCGGATTACTCAAAAGTAATGTTTGAAGATAAAATTGTTAAAGTTGAAAACATCTCAGGTGGTTTGAACTTTTTGGACCTTAAAGATTTGATCAAAAATCCTGAAAAAGGTATCTATGTCCTCAAAGCAAAAGCTTATTCTAAAGAAACCAAAAGATTTTACGAAGATACGGCAAAATTCGTGGTATCAAACCTCTCTATAATTGCCAAGTTTAAAACAGGTCTGTGTCACATATTTGTTTTAAACTCAAACGATGCAACCCCTGTAAAAGGCGCCAGGGTAAAGGTACTGGATAGAGCAAACATAGTGATAGGAAAGGGTGAAACAAATTCAAACGGGTATGTGAAGATAAAAACCGAAGGGGAAAGAGAACCTGCGATTATTGTTGCAACAACAGGTTCTGATTGGACTTACCTTAGACTCTCCGATTCAACTCTTCCTTCCTCCAATTTTGATATAACAGGGGAAGACCCCGGTAAAAGGTATCTTGCATACCTATACTTTGAAAGAGACCTTTACAGACCCGGGGAAGAGGTGCATTGTGCCGTTGTTTTAAGGAAGAACAAAACCTTTCAACCTGTATCAATTCCTGTTGATGTAAAAGTGTTTGATCCACGGGGGAGGTTTGCAAAAAAGATGACGGCACTAACCGATAAAAACGGTTTTGCAGAGTTTGTTTTTAAGACATCCCCTTCTTCTCCGACAGGTCAATATACATTTTCTGTTGAGGTGGGCAAAAAGACTATTTGTTCAGAAAATGTTTTCATAGAGACCTTTGCTCCAGAGAGAATGGGTATCGATCTGAAGTTTCCGGACATTATAAACCTTAACAAACCCTTCACATTGAAAGCAAAGGCTTATTACCTTTTCGGCGCACCTGCTTCTGGAGAAACACTGAAAGGCAATATTGAACTTAAAGAGTTTGAATTTAAACCTGAGGGTTATCAGAATTATTCCTTTGGACCTCTAAACTATTATTTCCCCCCTGCAGGGGTTTCTAAAGATATAGAGCCTCAGACACTTGACAAAGAGGGGAGGACAGATATAAAGGTTTTTTTCTCTCAATTACCTGAGTTTTTTAACCCCGTGAGGTTAACTGCATACCTTGAGGTTTCGGAAGGTGGAGGTGGAAGGGCAACCTCAAAGAGCTTTTCTAAAACGATTTACCCGAAACGATATTACATAGGCCTGAATTGTGGGGCTTCAAAGGTTACATCCGGGGTTCCGTTGAAGATAAAAGGGGTTTTGCTTGATAAGGATGCACACCTTAAAAAGGGGGAATCAAGATTGAGTTACAGGGTTTTTAGGGTTGCTTACAATTACGATTACTATTTTTACAACACCTTCAACTGGAGGGCAAACTCCACCCTTATCCCGTTGACAGGTGAGAAATCCTTAACGACAGAAAATGGCAGGTTTGAGATAGTTTATACGCCTTCTTCATCTTACGATGACATTGTTGTTGAGGTCTGGGGAGAGGGAAACAGGACACAGTTGTTTATTAACGGTTGGGGCTGGTGGGAAACTGAGCGGGCTGAAACCCCTGAAACTTTGATAATACACACTGATAAAAAAGAGTACGATTGGGGTGAAAAGGTTAAAGCAACCGTTTCCCTGCCGTTTAAGGGAAAGATACTCTGGTGTGTTGAGGCAGATGACCTTGTTGAACACCACCTGGAGAAGGCAGATGGTAGGGTATCTTCTTTTGAATTTACCATGCCTGACGGATATCAATGCGTTTACATCTCTGCTTTACTGATTCACACGGGGAAAAATTATCTGATCACGAGGGCATTCGGGATAAAGAGAGCAAAGGCTTCCCCCTCAAGGTTGAAACTAAATTTGAAATTAAACGCAAAAACGGAGATCAAACCAGGTTCAACCCTTGAAATAAGATTAAAATCGGATAAAAAATTTGAGGGTACTATTTCTGTGGTTGACGAGGGCATACTTCAGATAACCAATTTCCCCTCTCCTGACCCTTTCAATGGTGTTTTAAAACCGATATGGCTTGACCTTCAAACATCTGATGGTTTTGGATGGTTTATGAAAAAATACCTTGCAACAGGTGGGGGAATGTCTGAACCGAACAGGGGTTTTGCACAACCGCACTTTGCCAAAGTGGTTTCAATATGGAGCGGCAAACTTGAATCGGATGAGAGTGGCAGACTGGTTTTTAGAACAAAGATCCCTCAATATAACGGGAAATTAAGGGTTATGGTTACAGGAGTTTCTGGAGAAAAACTTGGAAGCGCTGAGCAGTTCATAACGGTTAAAAGCAATGTGGTTGTTATGCCCACAATTCCGAGGTTTCTCTCTACCGGAGACACATTTGAAATCCCTGTTTCCCTTATAAACACCACAAAAAAATCTTTAAAAGCGATTTTTAAGGCCAGCATTACAGGGGGCTCTCCCTCTCAATTCAAAAAAGAGATTGAATTGTCATCAAAGGGTAAGAAACTCATATACATCCCTCTAAAAGCCTCAAAAAAACCTGGGAAGTTTGAGATCTCACTTGAATGTATTGCCAGTGGGGAGATGAGTTATAAAGACAGGTTTTCAATACCAATCTATCCCTCTTCTCCCCGCACAAGAGAGGTTACAACATTGAAAATTGATGTAAAAAGAAAAAATTTAAGGGACCTCTTTTCAAACTGGGAAAGCAGGGGTCATCATGCAACGATTATGGTTTCTACAGTACCTGGCCTATCCAAACTTCACTTTGCTAAGGATATCATTGATTACCCGTACGGTTGTCTTGAACAGGTTTCAACAAAAACCCTCGTTATGTTGAAGTTGCAGAAACTTCTTCCTGCAATTGCCCCGAAGATAAGTGTTGAGAAATACAACAGTATGGTTCAAAGCGGGATAAACAGAATAATCTCCATGCAAACCATATCCGGGGGGTTTGCTTACTGGCCGGGATCATCTGAACCCGAAGGCTGGCTCTCTGGTTACGCCACCTTTGTGTTACTTGAGGCAAAGAAATCAGGCTTTCAGGTTCCAGATAATTCCATTAATGCTGCACTTGATTTTCTTATGTCCAGGGATTATCTTGACCCCTTTGGATACTATGTGTTATCTGTTGGTGGGAGGCTTCAAAAAAAACCTGCACTTGTTCAACAGATAGAGGTAAATGTTAAAAACGAAAAGGTGGAACCAATATCTCTTCTGTGGTATTCAGGAGCACTGTACAATTGTGGGAAAGCACAACTTGCAAGATTGCTTTTTCAAAGGGCTATATCTTTAAAGCCAGATGTTAAGGAGAGGTATGAGGGAGACTTTTACTCTCCGGTGAAATTCCTTTCAGTGGTTACATACATTTCGGAGGTAATAAACTTTGACAGGCAATACACCTTAAAAACGCTCAATGCCCTGTCAGGGACGCTGTCAATGTTTCCACATGATTATTACAACACTCAGGAGATAGCCTGGTCAATGCTTGCCATCGGAAAATACGCTGAAAAGTACCTTAAAGGTGTTGACTTTAATGCAACATTGAAGATAAACGGGAAGGATATTAAAGGAAGAAGCATTAAAGGAGTGTGGGTTTTTGATGCCTACAATTTACCTGGTAAAGACATTGTAATTGCATCCAGCAAAATCCCTTACTTTGTGGATATAGTGAATGACGGCTACAAAACAAATGGGAAGGTAAAACATTCTGCTTACGGAATGCATGTTAAAGAAGCCCTCCTTGATTACAGAACCGGGGAGGCGATAGATTCACTGAAGCAGGGAGAACTTGCCATCTTAAAAGTCTCCGTATGGCATGATGGTTCAAATATGCCAAATTGTGCCATAGAGGTGCCCCTTGCTGGGGGACTTGAGGTTGAAAATCCCAGGTTGAAAAATGCAAATCTACCGCAATGGGTTTTAGATGACGAGGGTTATGATTATCAGGATGAATTGTCTTACGATTACATTGACATCAAAGACAATATGGTTATAATCTTTACCTGGCTATATTCCTCTACAAAAGAGAACTACTATCTTATCGTAAGAGGAGTGACGCCGGGGAGATTTTACCTGGCCCCTGCCGTGGCAAAGGCGATGTACAGGCCTGTTGTGAATGCAATTGCTTTTGGGAGAAATATTGAAGTAAAAAGGTCAGATGAAGGGTTTTAATAGAAGATTAAAGTTTATTCTTGCGGGAATTGCAATCCCGCTTTTTCTCTTTATAATTGCAATATACCTCGTTCCACTTCCTGGCAGGATTGTCTCACCTGATTATTCAACCGTTGTAAAAGATAGGAATGGCAGGGTTTTGAGGGTTTTCCTTACGAAAGATGAAAAGAGAAGGGTTTATGTGCCGATTAAAAACATTGACCCATTGCTAATAAACACCACAATTGTTTACGAAGACAGGTTTTATTACTATCATCCGGGGGTAAACCCTGTTTCAATAGTTAAAGCAGCATTGCTGGATATTAAAGAGAAAAGGATTGTATCAGGTGCATCAACTATTCCCATGCAACTTGCAAGGATAGTGGAACCCAGACCAAGAACCTTTAAGTCCAAGATAATAGAGGCTTTCAGAGCAATTCAGTATGTGATAAGGCTTGGAAAAAAGAAAACGCTTGAACTGTATTTAAACCTTGCCCCTTACGGTGGCAACATAGAGGGTGTTGGAGCAGCCTCTTTAAGTTATTTCGGAAAACTTCCTTATAAACTTCGCCCCGGTGAAATAGCATTTCTGGTATCCCTACCTCAATCTCCTGCCATAAGGTGGCCTGGCTCCAGCAATAGAAAAGATGCAAGGGATAAAGTATTAAAGAGGATGCTAAAATACCATTTGATATCAAAAGAAGATTACAGAATGGCTTTTGAAATACCGGTCCCACAAAATGTCAAAAAGTTTCCCTTTTATGCTCCCCACATCTGTGAACTTGCAAAAAAACTTTATCCGAATAAAAGGGAAATAACACTCTCAATTGACCTCAATACCCAGAGGAAATGTGAAAATATTTTAAGATCCTATAAATACCATTGCCTTTCAAATGGGGCCACAAATGCCAGTGTCGTGGTCATTGACAACAAAACATCGGAACTTATAGCAGCAATAGGTTCTTTTGATTACTTTGATGGTGAGAATCAGGGGCAGGTTAACGGATTTTTTTCCTATCGCTCTCCCGGTTCCGCGCTTAAACCATTTCTCTATGCACTTGCTTTACAGAGCGGGGTTATAACCACAAAAAGCCTTATAGAGGATGCTCCCTATAATCTCAATGGTTTTATGCCAAAAAACTTTTCCGGCAAATGGCATGGACTTGTTAAGGCTGAGGATGCCCTCTCCCTTTCTTTAAACATGCCTTTTGCGATACTTTTAAAGAGAACAGGTTATATGAACTTCGTCAATCTCCTTTCAAAGGCCAAGATAAAGGGATTATTATCGCCTGATGCTTATGGCCTTGCAATAATTACAGGGGGTATTGAAACAAGATTGATTAACCTTGCAAACTTGTACGCCTGTCTTGCAAGGGGTGGCATCTATATGGACTGGAGCATTGTTAAAGGAAACATATCAAAGAAGCAACAATTGCTCAGATACGGAGCATGTTTTTTAACCCTGAATGCACTTTCAAAGCGTGGTAGGCCTGATGCCCCACTTTTAAAGGATTTTACCATTCCGGAAGGGAAAATTTACTGGAAAACCGGTACATCATGGGGCAGAAGGGATGCCTGGAGTATTGGTTTTAAGAGCAGGTACACGGTTGGGGTGTGGTGTGGAAATTTCAATGGCAGGGGGACAATGGGGATAGTGGGTTCAAATCTTGCTGCCCCGATTATGTTTGACACAATAAAGGCAATAGATAAGGGAAGCGATGGTATTGATTGGTTGTGGAAGGGTGAGGCGGATACAGAGTACACCGAAGTTTGTTCTCTCTCAGGGTACAGACCCGGTGAATTCTGCCCTGATACTGTAAAGGTTCAAATAGTTAAAGGGATTGTTCCCTACCGTGAATGCCCTTTTCACAGGGCATTTTTGATTGAGAGAAAAACTGGTAAAAGGGCGTGCCCTGAAAAGATTTACAGGAAAGGGGAATTAGAGGTAAAGGTAATGCCTGTATTTCCTCCCCTTGTTGCAGAGATACTTAAAAGAGGATTCCCCCCCTCATACCCACCGGGATGTGATACCGGTCAGGGGAACTCAGGTGTAAAAATAATATCACCAATAAATCATTCAACTTATCTACTATCTGATTCCACCTTTAAATCAGTAACATTTCAGGCCATTACTTCTTCAAAAAAGGAGATATTCTGGTTCATTGATGGAAATTTTGTTTTTAAAACGAATTCATCAGAAAAATTTGTGAAGAAAATAAAAAAAGGAAAGCACATTATTGTTGCTCAGACATCAGATGGTGCATCGGATATTATCACCGTGGATATAAAAAATTTGTGAAAAATTTTTTGATTTTTATCAAAAAAAATTGTATTTTTTTTCTAATATTCTATGTTCTTAAAAAGATAATTGTGAAAAAAATTGAAAGGAGCCTTGGAAATGAGAAAGTTTATTTTTGGGGTAATGTTTCTCATTTATTTTTCGGTCTTATATGGGCAAACTCCGCATTTGAGTACCACTCTTCCTGCATCCGATCTTGCAGGGAATACAGTATGTTTTGATTTATCCCTGACAAATAGTGGTGATCCCGGATACAACCCTTATATTAGATTGATTTTGCCTGCTGATCTTCACTTTGTTTCGGCAGAGTATATGAGCATGGGAGTGACAGTAACAAATGTGGGAACATTTACAAGTTCAAACAGTGACCAATTGACAGACCCGAAAACAGGGGATGTTATAACTGGCCCCGATGGGGGAAGTTTTTACCTTCTTGAACCCCCTATCGGCACCCTTGTTGAGAATGGCCCCACAGTTGTAATAACTGTTTGCGTTACAATAGACCCCAATGCCCAGATAGGCACTCCCCTTGAGGTTAGAACCCAGCCTGTTTACGAGTTGGGGGATAGCCCTACCGGGGAAAACGGGCCTATTGTTGGAGACGAATTGACCCAGTCTGACGGCTCTTACATAACCCCTCAGTTGTGGACTTTTTCAAAACAGATTATTGCACCTGAAACAGAGAGCGTGCCTGGCAGCAATTTTCCTTACACCGTAATGCTTGTGGTTGATGTTGCTGACGGGAAAACGGTCTCCAATGTTTCAATTCATGATGTTTTGGGGAGCGAATCCCAGTACACAGGGAATTTAAATATAACAGGGGGCAATAATTCAAATGTTGTTGAGGAGCCGGACCTTTCAACACCAGGTGGCAACCTTGAGGTTAGCTTTGATTCCATTGACGGCACATCCTCATCGCAGGATGTTGTAATTACTTTTACTGCATATTTAACGGATGTTCTGGATCATTCAACCTGTGATAGCAGGAACTTCCCTGACACAGCAACCGCAGACGGTGAATATCCTGCGGGCACATCCTTGCCTCAATTGACTGCAAACGCCCAGTTTGAGGGAGACCATGTATGTGTTCAAAAGTCTGTTTCCCCTTCAACAGTTTCCCCTGGAGACACTGTTACTTATACATTCAATTTTCAGGTAACCCAGTTTGATACAGCAACTGCACTTGTTTTAACAGATACAATCCCTGATGGATTACAGTTTGATTCCCATCAATCACTTGTGGTAAACGGTAATTCTTACAACATAACACCAACCCTTACAAACAATGCAGACGGAACAACCACGGTTGTATATGATATTCACGCTGTTACCGGAGACCTTGCCCCTGCAAGTACAGGGACTGTTTCTTTCACTGCTAAGGTGCTTGAAACATACCATGATGGCACTCCAATTCGCGAGAACGACTCTATGAGCAGCGGTTGTTATGTAACCTATTCAATTCAGGGGGGTGCAAGTGACTGCACAGAGGATTCTTCAGCAGGGGTAAGTGTAAAACCAATTACAATTGAAAAGACAATATTGAATCCGCAGCAGTATTATTACCCTGGCGACACGGTTAAATTTAAACTTACAATGACAATTCCGTCAGGTGATGCAAAGAATGTTGTGTTCAAGGATTACTTCCCCCTTCCGGTTTTTGATGTGACAACGATTGATACAACCTGGGGGAATGATATAAAGCTTGCATCTGACGACACCTGGGGGCATCAACCTGACTCTATAAATGTTTCAGGTTCTCAAAATTTACTTGAAATGCAGTGGAATAATGTTGAAACAGATCCAAGCCAGCAGGTTGTAATTAGCGTTGAGGTTGACATAAAGATAGTTGATAAACCGTTTGCAGACAACCTTAAATTAACAAACATATTGGAGGCAAGTGCGGAAAACAGCGAAAACATAGCAACAAATGACCTCACTCCGGCACCTATAAATGTAAGGGCGCCAGAACTTGTTATCACAA
>JALSOA010000108.1 GCA_026986725.1 Acidobacteriota bacterium | reverse complement strand
AGGCAAAAAAATTGTTAGAGAAAAACTTAAAATAAACAAATTTATTCCTTACTTTCAATCCTTCACCAACACTTATGCAGATTTTGAAACATGTGTAAAAAGGTATGAAAGCGTGCTAAACCTTCCAGACACTGTCGGAATTGCAATAGGGACAAGGCCCGATTGTGTTGAAGACAGATTGTTGGAATATTTAGGGGAATTGTCAAAAAATAAACTGGTAATTATAGACCTTGGCATTCAGAGCACAACAGACAGAGTACTTGAAATAATAAAAAGAGGGCACACTGTTAAGGATACAATTGATTTTTTAAAAATGGCAGAAAAGCACCCTGACCTTCACATTGTTGCACATCTCATCTTTGGCTTACCAACCGAAACAAAAAAAGAGATGCTTAATTCAACCAGATTTTTTTCAGATTACAAATTAGATGGAGTAAAATTTCATCAGTTAAACATTTTAAAGAACACCGGAATGGAAAGGCTTTATTTAGAGGGAAAGGTAAAACCTGTTGAACTTGGATTCTATGTAAACCTTGTTGCAGACTTTCTTGAAAGGATACCGTACAGGGTTGTTGTGCACAGGCTTTCAGCCAGGGCTGATGACCACTCCACCCTTATCGCTCCTGACTGGGGCAAGTATCATCACAAACCTGCGACACTTATAGAAGAAGAACTAAAAAAAAGGGACTCCTATCAGGGAAAGTACATAGACAAAAATTAAAGAAAAAAGGTATAAAGAATGAAAGACAAACAACAAGGTGTTAAATGAGGGTTAAAACAGATACAGGGCTGAGCGAATTAGAGTTCGAAAAACTTTTTATGGAGTTGGAAAAAATGGCTTTTAACTTTGCATATTCAATTGTTTTAAATTCGGAAGACGCAAAAGACGCCGTGCAGGAGGGATTTTTAAAACTGTATCGTTCAAAAGAGAAACTTGACAAAAATAAAAATATTAAAGCCTATCTGTTTCAAATAATCAAAAATGTTTGCTTTGATATATTAAGATCAAAAAGGAACACCCAAGAAATTGAAAATACAACTATTAAAATCAACAACAGTAGAGAAACGGAACTTGATAGAAAGCAAATAATAAAAGAGGCAATGAACATATTAACAACTCAGGAGAGAATGATAATAGGTTTGTTGATGTTTGAAGGGTTTACTTCAAAAGAGGCAGGAGAGATTATGAATTTATCGGATTCAACGATAAGAAATCATTTTATGAATGGGAGGAAAAAGATTAAAAATTTTATTTTGAAAAACTATCCTGATTATGCGAGGTCATTATGAAATGTAAACATGTAAAAGAAATATTATCCCTTTATCTTAACAACTTATTATCAGACACAGAAAAAAATGAGGTTGAACAACACCTTAAAAACTGTCCCGTCTGCCAGAGGGAACTTGCAATAGAAAAAGAAATACAGAACGATTTAGAGATGCTTTTTAAAGAAGAGTATATTAAAGCAAAACAAAACACTCACAGTGGCAGACTGTTCAAAAAAACAGAGACAAAGGGAATTTTTTTCCGACTTGGACTTGCTATTGCAGCAACGATCCTCCTTACCATCTCACTGGCAATATTAAGAACTGGTGCATCCAGAAACAACCCCTATTTTATAGACACAAAAATAACAAATGTCTCAATTAAGGAAACAAAGATCAAAGATATAAAATTTATAGACGAAAAATTAAAAACAAAGGTAAAAAAGATAGGAAACAACATTTTTTTAGTTAACATACAAGGAGGAAGAAATGATTAAAAAGGTTTTACCGATTTTCTTACTGTTGTTTTCCATGATAATTGTTGCATCTCCGGAAGGAAAAATCCCTGCAAGGGTTAAAACAGAGGTTATAAAATTGAAATATATAACCGTTTCAAACCAGATCGCAGAGATTATAAAATCCATTGTTGATGATGATTATTCAGGAAAGGCAACATTTGTATATGACCACAAAACAAATTCAATTCTAATAACAGCCACAAATGTAACCATTGAACGGGTAAAAAGGTTTTTAAATAAAATAGATGTTAAAACACAGAACTCTGCCATACTCACTGTTTATCTATTAAAGGAAAAAAATGGCAAATCAGACCCAATCCCGCCCATTTTAATGAAAAAAATCAAAAAACTGGGTATCAACAATGTTGCAGTTGTATCCAAGGCTTTTGTTACAGTTTCGAATCAATCAGAAACCTCGGTGATAATAAAAGACAAAGAAAACGGGTCGATGTACAAAATATCTCTATTTGCTAACTTTAAAGGAATCTCAATATCTCTAAACCCGTTCACCATCTGGCAATTACTCCCTGAAAAAAATAACAGGGATTTTTTAAGAAAACTCCTGATAGTGCAATCACCTTACACCATCACAGAAGAGGACCCATTGGTTATAGGGGTTACCTCAGACTCAGAGATAGACTATCTTTTCGGGATAATGGTATCAATGTAACTATTTCTTCAACAAAAATTCTGATATAATCCCCCTATAAAGGGGGTTTTTTTGATCGTACTGCTAACGGACTTCGGGACAAAAGACCAGTATATTGGTGAAATGAAGGCTGTTATTCATTATATTGAACCTTCCGTTCATATAATTGATCTTACCCATGAAGTTGAACCTGGTAACATAAAACATGGACAATTTTTCTTGAAATATTCCTGTAATTTCTTCCCTAAAAACACCATATTTGTCGGTGTGGTTGACCCTGGAGTGGGCGGTAACAGACAGGGAATAGCGGTTAACTTTCATGACAGATGGTTTATCGGCCCTGACAATGGATTGCTTTCGTTTGCAAAAGAAGGATCATTTTTTAAAATAAAGGGAGTTACAAACCCGATAACAAACTCTATTTCAAATACATTCCACGGAAGAGATATATTTGCTCCAGCCTCTGCCTATCTGTATCAGGGAAAGGGAGAATTCTTTGAAAGAATTGAGAATATAAACACAGAGAATCAGATAAACGAAATAACAGAACCTGATAAAGATGGAGAGGTTCTCCACATTGACAGATTTGGAAATATAGTAACAAACATAACCGCCAACCTATTAGATAAAGTGGTTCTGATATTAAATGGGATAAAAATAGACAAATATTATCAAAACTTTGAAGCAGGTAAGGATAAAGGAGTTTTTACAGTACCAGGAAGCAGGGGTTTAATTGAAATAGCGTGTTTTAAGAAAAAGGCTTCAGAAGTTTTAAAAGCAAAAATAGGAGATAAAATAAATGTCAAAAGGAGGGAATAATGTCTTTAATAAGAAAAAGAAAAAAGAAAAAAACAAGATTTCTGAAAATAGTTGTGTTCATAGTTATAGTGTGGTCTGTCACAGGCCTGTACACATCTTATAAAGCAACCAGAACAATTGAAAATGGCAAAAAACCTGCGAAGGAAATAAAGATTTTAAACATTATAAGATTTTTCCCATCCTATACTGCAGAACTAAACAATTTAGGGAATATTTTTGAAGGCGGGAAAAGCAGCGGAAGGAAAGGCTGGCTTTTCAACTCCACATACAAAAAGGTTCTAAATATCGTTCTAAGAAATCAGGACTTTGATAAATTCAACCTCATAATCAATCACCTTGAAGAAGAGGGTAAAATTGACAGTTTGCCTTATTACAAAGGGCTTTACCTGTTTAATAAAGGAGAATTCAAAAAGGCAGAAAAATACCTTCAGACTAAAAAATGCTTTGAAACAATATACAAAACCAAAAAAATCCCCGTTATTGAAGGGATATTATGGTACAACATGAATAAAAAAACCTTTGAAACAAAGTACAGGGGAATGAAATTCCTTGAATCAACATTCAGACCTGATAGAAACTTTCTTATAACATACTCATCAACAATCAAACCAAAAGTACAGGACCTTGCCGAAACAACCCTTGGAAACAGGGAGGGATTCTTTGCAATAGCAAGACAGGGTGAAATACTGGCAATAGTATCCAACAATGTAAATCCATTCACAGAGTATTATGAGCCTGGTTCCGTAATAAAACTAATAACAATGACCGCTTACTTATCCGAAAACAGGAATGATGTAACCTTTCCTTTTATGTGCACAAAACCACTGAACATTGATGGGAAAGCATTTTACGACTGGAAAAAACATGGGGAAATACCTGCCATGGAAGATGCACTTGCATGCTCTTGCAATCTCGTCTTTGGAGAATGTGCCCTTTCACTTGGTAAAAACGCACTATTGAGATGGTATTCAAAATTTTACATTGATGGGAGTAAAAGGGTAAACATCTGTGAGAACAACTTTAACATTGGGAAATTAAAAGGAGAGATTACAGACAGGTATTCACTTGCAAAGGCAGGGATCGGGCTTGAACATGTAATTGTAACCCCATACTGGCTTATTAAAACAGCAAGTACTTTCGCAAGAAATGGAAGAGACAGTTTTCCAAACTGCATAAGGGCAATAAAAGTGCTTGGAGTTAATCTTTCTGACAAAGCAATCTTTAATATGGTATTCAAAAACAGTAACGACTATGTATTTGACCTGAAAAAAACAAAACCTGTGTTAAAAGGAATGGAAAAAGCCTGTGAATTTGATACAGGAACAGGGAAAAGGGCAAGGGTTGAAGGCATAAAGATACTTTTGAAAACCGGAACGGCGGGAAACAAACCCTATAACTCTTTTATTATAGGATTTGCAGAGTACAAAAATGGCAATTACTCATTTGCCATCTTTCTAAAACATGGTGGAAAAGCCGAATATCAGGCTGCAAAAACAATACACAATTTTTTCAAAGCATTTAAAAATATAATGTAATTTTATAACTCATAAAAACCGTATCAGGTCTGAATATTTCCCTGAATATAATTTTGTAAATGCTCTATTTCAATCTTTCTATCTTCAAGTACTGTTGCCATAATATCTCCACCGGTTATCAATCCTACTAATTTGCCTTTCTCTATAACAGGGATATGCCTTTTCTTTGCTGAGGTAATCATTCTTGAAACCTCTTCAATGGTATCATCTGGAGAACAAACAAGAAGATCTTTTGTCATAACATCGTCAACCTTTGTTTTATCAGGGTCAAGCCCCTTTGCAACAACCTTGTTCAAAACATCCCTCTCAGTAAATATACCCTTTATCTCTTTACCATTAACAATAAGGATACTACCAACCTTATTTTCTGCCATGATCTTTGCTGCCTCCCTTATTGTCTTACCACTTGACACGGTTATAACTCCATCAAAAGATTTCCTTTTTAAAACATCTTTTACTTTTTTCATGTTCACACCCCTTTAATAATTACTTAACCTTATTTAAATTATAAGGTTAGAAAAAACTTTTGCAACTCAATCTTTTTATTTACTAATCGTTACAGTTATGATATTTTCGTTTAAGGGGTTAAAATGAAGAGATATTTGTTTTTTATTCTTTTTATATTCACAATTATGTTTTCTTCCTGCAGGGTTCATTTATCCAAATTCGATAAGCAATGCAAAGAGTCAAATACCTTTATCTTTCTTTTTAACAAAAAGATAAAGTATCCATTCCATCTTCTAATTGACGGGAAAAGCATCCCAATTGTAAACAAAAAAGGAGACAAACTTTACATTTACAATATGAAAGATGGGGAACACACTATAATCTTTAAATCTGACTTTTACATATTCAATCGTCCTGTTAAAAGAATTAAAAAAGGTAAAGGATACCTTTGCTATCAGGTTGTCCTTGTAACAAAGTATCCAAAGGATTTCTATAAAAATAAATTGAAAAAACAACCCTTTGGACAGCGACTGATTAACTTCTTTAAATTCTGGAAAGAAAGAAAAGAAAAAGAAAAAATAGAGAGATCCAGCATATATGCTGTGCTAAAGGATTAAACCTTTTCCACAAAATTCTTTAAATAATTCAGGTCATCCTTTTCTATCGCTTTAAACCTCAAAAATATACCCGGAACAAAGTTTGTCTCTTCAATACCATCGCTTACCACCTCAACAACCTCTCCAACCACCTCAATAACCTTGTCAAACTCGGGAATGTAAAATCTTACAACAACATTTATACCAGGTGGATAAACAACAGTTGTTTCAACAAACATACCATCGGGTCCAAGCATTGTGGCAGGGAATATCTCAACATCGGTATCAAGGGAATATTCAACGGATATTGGTATTTTTAACGGTTTTAACCCCTTCAAAAAGGCTTCATCCATACTTTTCCTTATGTCTTTCTATTAACCTCTTTTGAAAATTTTTTTTTAAAATGATCTGCTTACCGGAAGTTATTATCATACCTCTGTCAACCATCTCCTTCATAGCCCTTGTAACAGTTTCCCTTGAACTTCCAACAATTGCGGCTATTTCACTTTGAGGAAGTCTCTCAAAAACAACACTTCCATCAATAAGTTCTCTCCCTTTTAATTTAGCCTCCTTTTGAAAATACTCTGCAAGCCTGTCAAAAACATCTTTGCTCATTAACCCGAGAATTCTATCATTTGCCTCTCTCAACCTTTTACTTAAAACCTTCAATATTGCACTCGCTATGTGCCTGTTTGATACAATTTCAACCAGAAAATCCTCCCTTGAAAGTTCAAGAAGGTCAACATCGCTTAATGCAATAACATTCGCTGATCTCGGTTCTCCATCTAAAAGGCTCATCTCCCCAAAAAAGTCACCCTTAATTAAAGTTGATAAAATTATCTCCTTCCCATCCTCGGAAACAAGGCTTACCTTGACCTCACCCTCTAAAATAAGAAACATTGAATCGCCTTTTTCATTCTCACTAACTATGATTTCTCCCTTTGGATATCTCCTCTCATGGCAATGGGAAAGTATATCTTCAAGGTGTTTCTCATTTACCTCGGCAAAGATGTAAACCCCTTTCAATAATTCAAGTTTACTCTTCAGGTTCATGGCTCTCATCCCTGCCTGCTATTACAATTGTCTGTATTGCATGTTTAAAAACAAGCTGTTCAACCCCTTTGTTTACAAGAAGGATCGTGAATTTATCAAATGATTTTATCTTGCCTATAAGCCTTTTACCACTAACAAGAAATATGTGAATTAAAAATTTTTCCCTTCTAACCCTGTTTAAAAAATCATCCTGAATATTGATCCCTTTCTCATTCATGGTTACTCCTTAAATTTTTCTAATTTAATTTTAATATAATCTTTTATTTCCTCAAAAGGTATTTTTCTATTTACAGGGTCAACCTCAAACCATTTTATTGGTTTATTTTTAAACCATGTCATCTGCCTTTTTGCAAACCTTCTCGTATTCTTTTTTATCTCTTCAATTGCCTTTGATAAAGTAATCTCTCCCTCAATATATGCTATCAACTCCCTGTACCCAATTGCCTTAAATGGATGCAACTGCCTGTCTCCATACACTGAATAAAGAGATTTAACCTCATTCAGGAGACCCTTTTT
>JALSOA010000107.1 GCA_026986725.1 Acidobacteriota bacterium | reverse complement strand
AAGAAAAAGATGCAAAAGAGGTGTGCCAATACTTTCTTGAAAAATACAGGTTCATTGACTCTGCCCCCGTTTACGGCTTTGGTAAGGCTGAAAAACTGATAGGAGAGGTATTAAAACATATAGATAGAAAAAGTGTAAAAATAATGACAAAGTTCGGTCTCAACACTGAAGGCGGAGAGTTTTTCTTTGAAACTGTTTACAGAGGAAAAAGCATAAGAGTTTACAAAAAGGCTGATAAAAAAACAATAAAAGAAGAGTGTATTAAATCACTTGAAAGATTAAATACAGATTACATTGACATATACCTTCTTCATTTCAAGCCATCTTCCCCTTCAATTGTTGAAATTGGAGAAGGGCTTGAAGAATTGAAAGAAACAGGGGTTATAAAGCAATGGGGAATATGCAATGTAAACACAGGGGAGATCCACAAACTTGTTTTGAAAGGGTTAAAACCATACTGCCTTCAATTTAAGTACAATCCTCTTTTTAAAAAGGCAGAAAAATCAGTTATCCCCTATTGCAAAAAGTATAAAATAAAGTTTTTCGGTTACTCCCCATTTGAAAACGGGCTTTTAACCTGTAAGTACAGTAAAAACGAATTTCATAAAGAAGACGGGAGAAGGTTCTGGAAAAATCAAAGGTTTGAAATAGCAAGAGTGTTAAAAGAAAGATTGACCCCGATTGCAAACAGATACTCAATTTCAATTCCAGGCCTTATCCTCGCCTACCTTAAAGAAAAAAACATTGACGGAATAATCGCTGGAGCAAGAAACAAAAAACAGGCAGAAGAAAATTTTAAAGGGTTCTCCAGGGTTATTGCAAAAGAGGATATAGAGGAAATGAACAGAGTTTTTTCTTTTTTAAAATCCTAATCAGAAACAAAAACTATCCCTTCCGAATCCCTTGCATTCAATTTTGCAACAATAGCTCTTTCACTTTTAACAACTCTCACATACTTTTTTTCAATTAAAGCAGGCAGAGAATTCAGATAATTCCATTTTACAAAATTCTTCTCATCCTCCTCTGCAATGTAAAAGTACCCAATATTCAATGTAACCATATTGTGGAAAAAGTGGCTTCCCTGTGAAGGTTCAACCTTGAAAGAACCAAGAGATGATTCAACAATAACCCTCGCTTTTGAAATATTCTCCCATTTAACAGGAACACCTAAAAACCTGTCAGATGTTGCCCATCTGCCGAAACCAATAAGTATGTAATTTTTATCCTCCTTTTCAAAAAACTCGTTAACATCGCTTACTTCGGCAGCAATTTCAACAGTCTTTGTGGTTGAAAAACATTCAGGTTTTAAATACACAATGTAATCCAAGCCAGTATGCAATCCATTTCCAAGCACTGTTGTTGAGGAAAGAATTGCATTATCCCTTTCCTCTTTCTTAATTTCAACCTGCGAAAACTCTTTACCCTTAACCATGGGTCTTACCTGAAGGAGATAAAAATTCCCTTTAAAATTCCTTTCCCCTTTAAAATCAACAGCGAACTCTATCTCAACCTCTGTGCCCATTGCCTGCCTGCAAACATCCAACAACTTTTCCAATATTGGAGCAAGGGGAAACCTTTTGTATTTTAAAATATGAGAAAAGGTTACAAGCCTGTAACCGTCAATAAAAACATTGTCCCTTATCACACCATCTTCCGGAACATAGGTGCTTCCAACATAAAAAAGAGTGCCGTCTTGCTCTGCCCTTTTTAAATCACAGAGGGTAAGGTCAAAATCCTCGTTGTTTATTACATCTATCTCATTCTTTGAAAGGTCAAGAGCATAGAACTTTTTTTGAGAATTCCTTAAAAACTCTGAAGGGGAGGAATACGGAGGAGTAATATCCGGGTACTTCGGGCTAAATGAATAGCACTCTCCACCATCAACAACCATCTTCCCAAGGCCTAAAACTATGTTTGCAACACCGTCTTCTGATTTCAAAGGAGAAAATGGATAGTAATTATAACTCTGGGCAACTCCTGAAATCACAGGGTAAAACAACCCATTTCTATTACTTCCAACAATCCTCTGGACAATGACAGCCATCTTTTCCTCTTCAATCCTGTAATTTGAATTCCTTGAATACCTTTTAGGAGCCTGAAAAAAAACTGAAGCATAAACTATCTTTATAGCCTCAATCAACTGCCTGAACCTCTGCGTAAAATCATCACTGTTGTTTGGAAGCATAAATGTCTTGTAAAGCCCTGCAAAGGGCAAACTCTGGGAATCTTCAAGCAAACTTGAGGATCTAACAGCGATAGGGCATTTAAAATCCTTTAAAAACTCTTTCAAACTGTTTACAAATGCCTCGGGAAATCTTGCATCTAAAAACAACCTCACAACATCTTCGTCATTATCAAGTTCCACCGCTTTGTCAAACAGGTTGTTGTCCTTTATAAACCTTTCAAATACTTCGGTGCAAATTACAAGGGTGTCAGGTACCCTGATTCTAACATCCTCAAAACTCTTCAATTCCTGAGATTGAGAGACAATGGTGTTTAAAAAGGCAATGCTTCTTCCTTTGCCACCAAGAGAGCCCCCACCCACCCTGATAAAGTTGTGCTCTTCGTCAAAGTGGGAAAATGTAAAGTCTGCAATTACCCCGGCATCCCTGATGTCAAGAAACCTCTTTATCTCTTTCACAAGAAACTCTTTAACTTCTCCAATTGTAGAAAAATCAGTTAATTTTTTGGGCCTTAACCTTTCTGCAAGCTCAAACTCAGTCCTTGCCCTTAACCAGATTGAAAAGTGATTCCGTTCGGCATGATATTTAAATGACTCATCTGGAATATCCTGAACAACATCAACCATCTCTTTCAAAGACGATGCCCTGCCAACAACCGTTCCATCCGGAAGTTTGAAAACAAAGTCTCCAAAACCAAAGTGATTTAATAAAAACAATTCAAGCTCTTTTTCAAGGTTTTCTGAATTTTTGTTTAAAAAACCAAGGTTTCTCGAATAAGCCTTTTCTCTGTTTTTTTCCTCGTCTGATTGAATAAGGTACGGAACATCAGGGTACTTACTTTTAACAATTTTTGCAAATTTAAAGCCCGCTTCTTCATCCTTAACCCCTCTTACAGGGAACCTCACATCGCTTATAACCCCCAAAAGGTTCCTTTTGTACTTTATAAAAACCCTTTTAGCCTCTTCAAATGAATCGACAAGGATTATTTTGGGCCTTGCCCTTATCCTTAAAAACCTCTGCAAATCATTTGCGCTGTCCTTTAAAAGCCTTCTTGTCTGCTCCAGTATCTCACTGTAAAGTATGGGGAAAAAATAGGAATAGTACCATGGTGAATCTTCAATTAAGAGTATGTAACTCACCCCATACTTTGTATCGTTTTTAAGGTTCTTTTTATCTTCAATGTACTTCACTATTGCAAGGAGGATCTTTTTGTCTCCAAACCAGTAAAAAACCCTGTCAATGCTCTTACTATTCCTGACCTTTATCAGAAACTCCTCAGTAACAGGTTCGTAACTTAAAAGAATAACCGGAATTTTCTTTTTTATTTTCTTTACTTTTTCCGCAAACTCAAATATCCCCATATCAGGTATGTGAGGAGTCATTAAAACAAGGTCAAACCTCTTTTCCTGAAGCAATTTAAAAGCCTCATCGGAGGAAGAAACCCTTGTAATCCTTGGAATAAACCTTAAATTCAAATCAATGAACTCTGTAAAAAGCCTGTCTGCAATACTTCCATCTTCCTCAAGAACAAAGGCATCGTAGAGAGAGGAAACAAGAAGTATCTCCGTTACCCTGAACTTCATCAATTCATAGAAGTTGCTGAATTTCGGGACATAATCAAGTTTCAAAAAATTATTCACCTGATTCCACCCCCTCCCTCTTAAAATAATCAAATGTAACCTTTACAATAACCCCTGATAAGCCCAGCAATCCTATTAAATTTGGAACAGCCATCAAACCGTTGAAGATGTCTGCAAGGGTCCACACAACATCTATCTTTAAAACACTTCCAATAAGTACAACAATAACAAATGCTATTCTGTATGGCTTGATTGCCTTCACTCCAAGCAGATATTCAATAGCCTTTTCCCCGTAATAAGACCACCCCAGAATGGTTGAATACGCAAAAAGAATAAGCCCCAATGCCACTATGAAACTTCCTGCCTTTTCTCCAAGTGCATTTGAGA
Organism: Acidobacteriota bacterium; assembly: GCA_026986725.1. Lineage (GTDB taxonomy): Bacteria > Acidobacteriota > Holophagae > Thermotomaculales > Thermotomaculaceae > Thermotomaculum. The sequence continues at coordinate 3,274 of JALSOA010000107.1, read as the reverse complement.
ATGCAACAGATGTCAAACTTGCACCGTTTATCCCTTTTAACTTCCATGAATCCGTAACAATAATAACAAAGCCTGTCATTGAGCAAACAACAATTGTGTCTATAAATGTTTGAGTCATTGAAACAAGAGCCTGGGTTACAGGGTGCTTTGTTTGAGCAGCAGCCGCTGCTATGGGGGAGCTTCCAAGGCCTGACTCATTTGAGAATATACCCCTTGCAACCCCGAACCTCATTGCCTCTCTAACCGTTGCACCTGCAAACCCACCAACAGCAGCATGGCCTGAAAATGCAGACGAGATAATAAGACTGAAAACCTCGGGTATCTTTGAAAAATTAAGGACAATAACAATAATTCCCGCCCCCATATAAACAACTATCATAAAGGGAACAAGGAAAGAGGTAACCTTACCAATTGATTTTATCCCTCCGAGAATAACAATTGCAGTTGCAATCGCAAGCACAATCCCCGTGATGTAAACAGGAACGCCAAAAGAAGAGCTTACCGCGTCTGCAACAGAGTTTGACTGAACCATATTGCCTATGCCAAAGGCTGCAATACTTGTAAACAATGCAAATAGAAAGGCAAGTAACGGAGATTTCAGCCCGTTTTTAAGATAGTACATGGGGCCGCCTGCCATTTGCCCGTTTTCATCCATAACCCTGTAATGCACCGCCAAAACAGCCTCAGAGTACTTTGTTGCCATACCAAAAAGGCCTGTAATCCACATCCAGAAAAGTGCCCCGGGACCCCCTGCAATTATAGCCGTTGCAACACCAGCAATGTTTCCCGTGCCAACGGTTGCAGAAAGAGCGGTCATCAAAGCCTCAAAGTGGCTTATATCCCCCTCTGCATCCCCTTTTTCTTTTCTCTTTATGAAAGCAAGGTACAGAGAGTGGAGAAGTTTTGTAAACTGAATCCCTCTTAGCCTTACCGTAAGGTAAATACCTGTACCTAAAAGTAGTATAATAAGAGGCAAACCCCATACAAATGAGTCAATCTTTCCAAGCAACCCTTCCATAATCACCTCTATCTGTTGAAATTAAATATAACGGCCTTTAAAACAGTCATATCCTCAATTGCAAACCTTGCCCCCTCTCTTCCAAGCCCGCTTCCCTTGTTTCCGCCGTAAGGCATCTGGTCAACCCTGAATGAGGGTATGTCGTTTATCATAATTCCCCCTGTGTTTATACTTCTAAAAGCAAACATTGCCTTTTCAACATCCTTTGTAAAAACACCTGCCTGCAACCCGTACTCCGAATTATCAGCCCTTTCAACACCCTCTTCAAAGGAATTTACAGGCATTATTACAACAGCAGGGGCAAACAATTCATCCTTTACAATTCTCATATCCTCTTTTGCATCGATGATAACTGTCGGGTGATAAACAACACCTTCCCTCTTCCCACCTGTTAAAACCCTTGCACCTTCATCTTTTGCTTCATCTATCCAGGATTCAACCCTTATAGCCTCTGCCTCGGAAATCATCGGACCTATATCCGTTTTTTCATCAAGGGGATTGCCAATCACCTGTTTTTTCGTTTCATTGACAAACAATTCCAAAAAATCATCAAAAACATCTCTGTGTACATAGATTCTCTGGACAGATATACAAACCTGCCCCTGATTGTAGTAAGCACCAAGCACACACCTTTTTACGGTATAATTTAAATCGTACACCTCTCTGTCAATTACAACAGCTGAATTTGAGCCCAGCTCCATTGTAATCTTTTTCAGCCCGGCGGTTTTAGTAATATGCTCTCCAACCTCTCTGCTCCCGGTGAAACTTATTTTCGAAACCCTTTTATCCTTAATCAGCATCTCACCAACAACAGACCCGCTTCCGGCAATAACAGACACCCCGCCTTCCGGTACACCAGCCTCCACAAACGCTTTTATCAACTCAATTCCGCTTAAAGGAGTTAACCCGGCAGGCTTTAATATAACGGGACAACCTGCTGCAATTGCAGGACCCACCTTGTGGGCAGCAAGATTTAAAGGGAAATTAAAGGGTGATATTGCTACAACAATTCCAACAGGAAACCTCTCGTAAAACCCGTATCTGTTTTCCCCGGCCTTTGAAGCATCAACAGGGAATGTCTCCCCGTGAATCCTTTTTGCCTCTTCCCCCGCAAAGGTAAGGTTTTCAATGCACCTGTCAACCTCTCCAAGCGCATACTTTATTGGCTTTCCAGCCTCCATTGCAATAAGCTTTCCAAGAAATTCTCTTTTTCCTTTTATAATCTCAACAGCCTTAAAGATTATCTCTGCCCTTCTGTGTGCAGGGAGTTCAGCCATTGTTTTTTTAGCCCTGAGTGCACTATCAAGGGCAAGTTCAACCTCTTTTTCAGTTGCAATCGAAACCTCTGCTATTATCTCTCCAGTAAATTTATCAAAAACCTTTTTTCTTTTTTCCGTTTTTACATTTTTACTTCCGATAATCAAACCGTACTCCATATCCCCTCCTATTTTAAAGCATCAAAATCACCTGAAAGGTAATTGTTCGCCACCCTTTTGTAATTCCCTAAAATACGCTCCATCTCTTTTAAATCACTTTCATTAACCTTTCTTTTTACCTTTGCAGGCACTCCTGCAACAACGGAAAAATCAGGTACCTTTGTGTGCGGTGGGACAACAGAGCCTGCCGCAACTATTGAGTTTTTCCCTATCTCAACATCATCCATAATAATTGCACCCATGCCTATCAAAGCACCGTCTTTTATTGTGCAGCCGTGAAGGATACAGCCGTGTCCCACTATAACATTTTCGCCCACTATTGTCGGGTACTTCCCCCCTGTCACATGAATTACCGTATTGTCCTGGATTGAAGAGTTTTTTCCTATTCTTATCTTATCAATATCTCCTCTCAACACCGCCCCGAACCATATCGACGCTCCATCTTCAACAATAACATCTCCGATTATTGAAGCAGTGGGGGCAACAAAGGCTTTCTCAGAAATCTCAGGGATAAAATCCTTATATCTGTATAGCATAGCAATCTCCCAATTTGTCTTTGGTTTAATTATAACTTAAAGTTTAAAAAATAAGGCACAAAAAAAGGCGGCTTAAAGCCGCCAAATTAAAAACAACAATGCAGTTATCTTGTTGAAGATAAAGCACTCATTACATTGTTATCGTAATCTCCTGATACCTTCAACCCAACAACAGGCTTCGACGAAACATAGGTAATTGTGTCACCGTTCTCAACCATATCATTTCCAAACACATCTGAAACAACCGCTTTCCACCTTTCATTCCCGTTTAATTCAATCTGTTT
>JALSOA010000106.1 GCA_026986725.1 Acidobacteriota bacterium | reverse complement strand
GCTTGCCACTACTGGCGCAAGGTACTGTCATAAAAAACAAATTTATTTTCATTTTTTTTATTAATTTTGTTCACTCAGAAAGAGGACTTCGTGCACTTTAATATGCGGAAGTTCATCTAGGGTAGCCCTGATATTCAGGGCTATTTTTTTATGTTCAAGGTTTTTCATTGTATTTATATTATAGAGAAACACAGAAAGAGGAACTTAAACACTTTTCAATCGAAATTTCATATAGGGTGGATTTTTGTTGCTCCTTAAATATTTCCGGATCAAATGTCTGATCTTTCTTCCACAGTGTATAGACCATGCAAAGGAGTTTTCTTTGCACAGCAACATAGCCTTTCATTTTAATTTTTGTTCGTTCAAAAACTCTGTTATAGAGGCTCGTAAAGGGTTCAACATTATAACGCACCATGTTGAGTGCCGGGAAATACAATGACTTACGAATATGGCTATTCCCTTTTTTTGAGATTTTGGTTTTCCCATTTCTTTTCCCACTTTGATTTTCTACAATATCATACCCTGAATATGATATTAACTGGCCCTGTGACCTGAACAATTCAAAACCATTGGTTTCAGCAACAATCGAAACAACAGTATCCACCCCTATCCCTTTGATAGAACTCGAAATCTTTTTAATTTTATCATTGAATAGGGATTGATTTTCCAGTAAGGCTTTTATTGATTTATCGATGCTGTTTAGATGATTGTCCATCGTCCTGATTTGACTTTTCAATTGCTTCACAACCATCTTACTTGGATGTTCTGAATTTTGTTGAGCATGCAAGCGGTTTTTAAGCTCTGTTTTCGTTTTCTGAAGATTGTTTTTATGTCTGGTCAAAGAACGCAATTCCATCAATTCCGCATTAGGAGGTGTCCAAATACGAAGTTTACGTTCTATACCCATTTGAGCTAAACCTTTACTATCAATGGAGTCTGTCTTCGATTTTATCCCCAAGCTTTTAAGATAGCTGTTTGATTGATTGGGTAAAATAATTACCACACAATACCCTGACTTGTGTAGATAATAAGAGACTTTCTCATGATAAACGCCGGTAGCTTCCACTACCACTACCAAAGGAATGGTTTTATCTTTGTAGCGTTTGCCAATCCAATTGTTGACTTGAAGAAAACCTTTTTTGGTATTGGGAAATTTTCGCGTTCCTTTAACCTTTGTCTCCTGACCCTTTTGCAGAGATTTAAAACATATCTCCAGCTCATCTTTAGAAATGTCAATGCCGACAGAATACTTTAAAACTTTAGTGTCCATGATGATAATTTTTAGTTAAACTGCTTAAAAAAAGTTGGGAAACCCCTTCACCGACTTCACTCATAGTTATACTTGATCTTACCGGTTAGTAGGTAAGTCATTAGGTACTGTTCTGTCTCTAAAAGAGTAACTAAAGGTGGTTATTCCTAGCACTCTGTGTCCATATTGGCACTTTGCGTCCAGCTCGGTTTACCACCTCTAGCCTCAACTATTTTATTCTCTAAAAGTAATCATATTTTGATTTTTGTGCAAAGATATGAGCGTCCGCTTCAGGGCAAACGCATCATAAATTTAAGACTTTCAAAAGATAATTGTCATCCCAACCTGCTTTAAGCCTCCTGCCCTTTACACCTATTTTGAGCGTTTTTTCATTCTTTAACAGGTTAAGAGCTATTT
>JALSOA010000105.1 GCA_026986725.1 Acidobacteriota bacterium | reverse complement strand
CCCCAAAAGCGATATATTAAGGCTTGAGGCGATGAAACTAAACCTTGAATCAAAAAGGGCAGACCTCAAAGGGAAACTTGACATAGTTTTAAAAGAGATAGAAAGGATTACTTTAACATCGGTGGATTCCAGAACCCTTTCCCCATTGCCAGACATAGAAATTGACAGAAAAAATGCGGGCAATCAGGCTTTAAACAACAGAGAAGAGATAAAACTTATCACCATCAACAAACAGGTAAATACACTGCAGGCAAAGATAGAAAGATCACTGTCGCTGCCTCAACTTGTGGCAAGAGTTGAGTACTCAAACACAACAAATAACTTAAACCCTGTAAAGTCAAACACCATTTACTATGTGGGCATAAAATTAAAACTTTTTGATGGAATGAAAAGCCATTACAAAAAGAAAAGTTACCTTTCACTTGCCAAAAAAAGTGAAAACATTTTGGAAAACACGAAGAAAAGAATCTCAATTCAAATACAAAACGAATTAAAAAAACTTGAATCATTAGAAAAGCAGGTTAAATTCAGGGAACAGGCATATCAGGCTTCAAAAGAAAACTATCGTGTTGTTGAACTGCAATTTAAAGAACACATAGTTTCAAGCATTGATCTTAAAGATGCCTTGACATCACTCCAGAGGGACGAAACACAGCTTAAAGTAACCCGTGAAAAACTAAAGGCCCAAAAATTAAAAATACTTTGGCTCACCAGAAAAGTTGAGGGGGAGTAATATGAAAAAGCATATCCTAATTGCATTGATCACAATTTCTTTACTTCAGATCTTTTGCACTCACAAAACAGATGAACAAAAAAGAACAAAAAGCATCATACCTGTTTCAATTTACACCGTAAAGGAAAAAACCTTCCTCTCTTCAAGTGAGCGAGACGGTGAAATACTGCCTCAAAAAAGGGTTTATCTAATCCCCACTGTAACAGGAACAATAGTCGAAATGAGAAAAAAGATAGGAGATATGGTTAAAAAAGGTGAAATAGTCGCCATTGTTGATCACAGAGTTATTGACGACAAAATCAAAGCATTAAGTGAACAGATAAGGGCAATTAAAGCCAAAAGGCTTCTCCTTCAAAAGGATACAGAAAGGTTTGAAAGGCTCTATAAAAAAGATGCGGTTTCTAAACACAGATACGAAGAGGTTAAAGCGGAGTACACTGCCACACTCTCACAGGAAAAAGCCCTGATTTCAGATTTAAATTCACTAAAAGAAAGACTGAAAGATTACTTTGTAAAATCACCAATAAACGGAACAATTGCGGACAAACTCTGCGATACCGGAAACATTGCTGCCGGAAAACCCATTTATATCATTGATGACCTGAACTGGATCAAAATACAATCAAGTGTGCCTGAAAACCTGTTCAACAAACTTACAGACAAAAGTTACCTTATTGCAACCATACCGGCAATCAACAAAAAGATAAAAGCAGGTATAACAAGGGTCTCCTCTTCAATAGACTATCTTACAAGAAGTGGAAAAATTGAGGCAACAATCCAGAATAGAGACAGGAAAATAAAACCTGGCATGTATGTAAAAGTAAAGGTGGTGACTGGAACATACAAAGCACCAGCAATAGACAGGGACGCATTAATGAAACTACCGGCAACCGGTGTTTACTATGTATTCGTGGTTAAAAAAGACAACACGGTTCAAAAGGTAAACCTTCAACTCGGGAGAATAAACGGTAACTATCAGGAAGTTATATCCGGACTTAAAAAAGGAGACAGGGTGGTTGTTAAAGGGCAGGGGATACTGAAATCAGGTTACAGGGTTGAAATAAAGGAGATTGAAAAACCATGAGGTTACCAGAACTTGCAGTAAACAAACCTGTAACAACAACAATGCTTTTTCTCGGAGTATTCATACTTGGTTTGGTTTCCATATTCTTTTTAAGCATTGATCTTCTCCCGAAAATTGACCCTCCTGCAATATCTGTTATAACCAGCTATCCAGGAGCAAGTGCAACCGATGTTGAAAACGATGTGACAAAGAAACTTGAAGACAAATTGAGTTCGGTAAACAACCTTGATAAACTTATCTCAACATCAAAAGACAACATCTCCCTCGTAACCTGCAAATTCAACTGGGGGACAAACCTCGATGTGGCAGCCAACGATGTTAGAGACAAAATCGACCTTGCAATGAAAGAATTGCCAAAAGACATAGACAGACCAATGATATTCAAATTCAACTCAGCAATGGCACCGGTTTTGATACTCTCTATAAATGCAAAGGAAAGTTACCCACAACTTGCAAGGCTTGCAAAGGATGTTATAGCAGACAATCTAAAAAAAGTTCCTGGAGTTGGTACTGTTGTAATTGAGGGAGAAAGGGACAGGCAGATAAATGTGTTCTTTGATCCTGAGAAACTGGCAGGTTATCACCTCACAACCATCCAGATCATACAGGCAATAAAAAAACAAAACATAGACCTTCCGTTAGGATCGATTAAAACAGGGATAAGCGAATACATGTTAAGGATACCCGCAAGGTTTAAATCGGCAAAAGAACTTGCAAACATGCCTGTTGCAATCCTGAACAGGAAAGTTATCTATCTCAAAGATGTTGCAAAAGTCAAAGATGGAATGGAAGAAGAGATAGGGTACTCATTATCCCTTGGTAAACCATCACTGGTAATGTATGTACAGAAACAATCCGGAGCAAACACTGTAGATGTGGTTAACAGGGCTGAAGAAAAGTTAAACGAAATACGAAAAATGCTTCCAGCAGATGTTCAGATAACAGAGATAATAAACACAAGGGATTCTATTGTTAAAATGATAAAAAACCTGAAACAGAGCCTTATACTTGGAGGCTTACTGGTAATACTGATAACCTATATTTTTTTGAGGAGTTTCAAAACCTCTCTCATTGTATCGTTGACAATACCCTTTTCGCTAATAATTGGATTTAGCGGAATGTACCTATTGGGTTACACAATAAATGTGATATCTTTAATGTCTCTAATAATAGCAATAGGCATGGTTGTTGACAATGCCATAGTGGTAACCGAAAACATAAGCAAAAAACTTGAAAAAGGAGAGCAGTTCATAAAAAAAGCAGCAATTGCAGGCACTTCGGAGATGGGACTTGCAATAACAGCATCAACCCTGACAACAGTGGTTGTATTTCTGCCGATGATATTTGCAAAAGGGATAACAAAGATAATATTCGGCCAACTTGCAATACTGGTAACCATTACACTTTTAGGCTCACTTTTCACCTCATTAACACTCACTCCAATGCTTGCGTCAAAATGGATGAGGGGAAAGGGAAGATTTGCTCACTCCAAAGTGTTCATAAAAACAGAAAAGATATACTCATCAATTGAAAATGGGTACAAAAAACTCCTGTCACTTGCAATGGAAAAACCCAAAACAGTAATAACCATTGCTTTTTCAATATTTGTCCTCTTTGTACTCTTTATCCCTCTGATAGGAACCGAGTTCCTTCCCGAAGCAGATAACGGAGAGATAAACATAGAAATAAGATTAAATGAAAGGGTTAGGCTTGAAGAGGGAAAAAGAATGGTTAAAAAGGTGTCGGAACTGTACGACAAACTCGTTCCTGAAAAAAAGACAGATTATGCCTTTGTCGGAAGAACAAAAAAAGGTGTTGGAAATGTTTTAGGGTATGAAGAAGGAAATTACATAATCCAGTCGGGAGCCAAACTTGTTGATAAAGAAAATAGAAAAAGGAGTGCAAAAGAGGTTGCCAATTCTTTAAGAAAAGCCCTTGAGAAAATCCCGGGTATTGAAAAACTATCGGTAACAGCCATGAGTGCTTATCAAAAAATATTCTTCTCAGGAGGGTCAAAACCAATTTCACTTGAGATATACGGAGACAACCTCCAGACCCTGAGAAACATTGCAGAAAAGGTGAAATCGGAATTTGAAAGGGTCAAAGGAATTGTTGATGTAACCGTATCCCTTGAAAAGCCAAGGCAGGAAGTATGGATAAAGGTTGATAGAACAAAACTTGCAAAAGCAGGGTTAACACCAATGGACATTGCTTACATTTTGAGAACATCCTTTTATGGCAATGCAGCCTCAAAATTCAGAGACGGTTCAAAAGACTTTGACATATTCGTAAGACTTCAGGACAAATACAAAAAGGGGCTTGAAGACCTTGAAAAGATCAAAATTCCGCTAAAAAATGGAAAGACCATTTCATTAGCAGATCTTGTTACATTTGAGGAAAATACGGGTCCAATAAAAATAGAACGAATAAACAGGGAAAGGGTGGTAAAAGTTGAAGCAGGTACCTACGGCATAACACTTGGAGAAGCAACAGAGAAAATAAAAGAAAGATTGAAAAATATTTCCTTTCCCCCAGGATACCATTACAAATTCGGAGGGGATGTGGAAGAACAAAAAAAGGCTTTCAGAACACTTACCCTTCTGCTAATACTTGGCATAATACTTGTTTACATGGTTATGGCGTCCCAGTTTGAATCATACAGACAACCTTTTTACATAATGTTCTCAGTTCCATTTGCCTTCACCGGTGTAATCGCAGCCTTTGTGTTTACAAACACCCCTTTATCCCTAATATCATTTATAGGAGTGGTAATGCTGATGGGAATAGTTGTAAACAATGCAATTGTACTTGTTGATTACATAAACCTGCTCAGAGCACGAGGGCTTGAACTTACGGAATCAATTAAAGAAGCGGGAAAATCAAGGTTAAGACCTGTACTAATGACAACTCTGACCACAATTGGCGGCACAATACCAATGGCTTTAAGCAGGGGAGAGGGAAGTGAGATGTGGAATCAACTTGGAATAACATTGATAGGCGGGCTCTCGATATCAACCCTTATAACATTGATAATCGTACCAGCCATTTACTTTATATTTGAGAAAAAGAGGTGAGTCATGGGAAAACAACTACTGATCGTAATATACAACAACATACTGGAAGAAGAAATAAACAGCGTGATATCAAAAACAAAAATAAATGGATACACAATAATTGAAAATGTGAAGGGCAAGGGGAAAAATTCAGACTTTCATCTTGGCACAAATGTATTTCCTGATCTTAACAACATGCTTTTAATTGAGGAAGAAAAAAGCAAAATAGAGTTACTTACAGAAGAATTCAAAAAGTTAAAAGAAAAATTTATAAGCGAAGGATTGAAACTAATCACAATCTCCACTGAACAGGATAACCAAAAAAACAACAACAGGGATTTAAGATAAATCAATAAATAATCTTATAACCTGAAGAATGAATTTAAATCAAAACTGTGGTAATATATTCTTTATGAACTGGATAGATATTGTAGTGGTCATAATTATAACAATTTCAGGTGTATTTGCTTTTTTTAAAGGGTTCATAAGAGAAGCTTTATCCATACTTGGACTTATCATTGCAACAATACTCTCCTTTAGATTTTACAGGCATTTCAGCGTTTATTTGAAATCAATAATAGCAGCAAAGCCATTGAGAGAATTTGTCGCATTTATAATAATATTTCTTGTTTTACTCGGAATTGTTGCAGTAATAACATATCTTGCAAAAATAATATTCAAAAAAGCAGGCTTAAACTTTTACGATAGGTTATTAGGGCTTATATTCGGAATAATCAGGGGATTAATTATCGCCTACATCTTCATAATAATAGTGGAAACAACAAAAATTGCTCCAAAAGACTTAAAAAGATCAAAAACATACGAGGTTGTAAAAAGTTCGGTAACTCTATTAACTGAAAAAGGGAAAAACATATATAAAAGGATAAAAAGATGAGGGAAAAATTAGAAAAACTCTTTGAAAAAATGCTTGATAACAATATTGGATTACATGACTTCACCAGACTTGTAGAGGCAATTTACATTGAAAAAGCTCTCGAAAGAAACAACTTTAACATAGTAAAAACTGCAAAACTGCTAAATATCCATAGAAATACCCTGTCAAACAAAATAAAAAAATTTAATATAAAGATTAAATGAAAGGGATTAAGGTTTTAATAGAAGAAAAACTGAAAAATACCATCTGGAAACTCCCTGAACAAATAATCATGGAGCCGTTCAACCTTCCTGTCAAAAGCGAACACATTGCAATAATAGTGTCCTTTGAAAAGGCAAAACAATTAAAAGCAGAAATCTTTGCTGAAAACAGGGTGATAGTTGATTGCGTCGATATTTGCAAAGATCCTGAAAGGATAAGAGAGATCTGCGAAAAAAACCCCTTTTTCATTGTGTTAAGAAAAGAAGAAAGAAACCTGAAAACGATCTTTGAGAAAAAGGGACTCAAACTATCTGCCATTTCTAAAGATAGAGAGATTGTTTACTCCTCCATGAAAATGGACAAACTAATGAAACTGACAAAAAAGGTGGCTAAAACAGATGTGACAGTTATGATAAGGGGAGAAAGTGGTACAGGGAAAGAATTGATTGCCAGAGCAATACACACCTACAGTAAAAGGAAAGATAGAAACTTTGTCGCAGTAAACTGTGCATCAATACCTGAGACCCTTCTCGAAGCGGAACTGTTTGGCCACAAAAAAGGGGCATTCACAGATGCCTATACAGACAGAACAGGAAAGTTTCATCAGGCAGACAGAGGAACCCTTTTCCTTGACGAGATAGGAGATATGCCTTTATCCCTCCAGGCAAAGATACTGAGGGCTATCCAGGAAAAAGAGATAGTACCACTTGGAAGCAACAAATCGATAAAAATTGATGTCAGAATAGTATCTGCAACAGCCAAAAACCTTGAAGAGATGGTAAAAAAAGGTCTTTTCAGAGAAGATCTTTACTACAGGTTGAATGTTGTGCCAATCTTTATACCACCTTTAAGGGAAAGGAAAGAAGACATTGAAATACTGTTCAAGCACTTCCTTGAGAAATTCAGTCTAAAACACTCAATTCCGGTTCCTGAAATAGACAAAAGAGCAATTGAGGTTTTAAAAGAACACAAATGGAAAGGGAATGTGAGGGAACTTGAAAACTTCACCGAAAAGCTGCTGATATTCTCAGGTGGAGAAAAAATACACGAAAATACAGTGAAAGAGGCTTTAAATGAGTAAAAAAACAGGCAATGGAATATTCATTGCATTTGAGGGAATCGAGGGTTGTGGGAAATCAACACAGGCACATCTGCTTAATACCACACTGAACAAAAATGGCATAAAATCCATAATATCTTTTGAACCAGGTGGCACGGAAATAGGAAAAAAGTTAAGAGAAGTTCTAATAAATCCGGAATTTAAAGGTAAACTTCACCCAGTAACAGAAACCCTGCTTTACCAGGCTGATAGAAACCAGCATCTGAAGGAGAAAATAATCCCTCATTTGGAGAAAGGCTATGTGGTAATATGCGACAGATACCAGTTTTCCTCTCTTGCATATCAGGGTTATGGAAGGGGGGTAAATACAAACATTATAAACTGGATTTTTAAAAATGCAGTCCAGGGGCTAATGCCTGACATCACCTTTTTAATTGACATTGATGTTGAAACATCTCTTGAAAGGGTTAAAAAAAGAGCAAACGCCCAGAATGTTGAACTTTCAAGGTTTGAAATAGAAGAGTACGAATTCCATCAAAGGGTAAGGGAAGGCTTCTTAAACCTTGCAAAAGAGAATAACTTTGTAATAATTGACGGAAGATCAACAATAAAAGAGGTACATCAGATGGTTTTAAAAGAATTCAAAAAGAGGTTCAGGATTGTTTAAAATTGTAAAAGGCCATGAAAGGATCAAAGAGTTTTTCAAAACAGCGGTAAAAACAAACAGATTGCACACAACCTATTTGTTCAAAGGAAGGGAAGGAATTGGTAAAAGACTATTTGCAAAAATAGTTGCAGCAGCAATTCTCTGTGAAAACAGAGAAAATGCACCATGTGGAAAGTGCCGACATTGCACAAAGATAAAAAATCACATTGAAAATCCGGAAACCACAACACACCTTGACCTTATTGAAATTAGAAACCCTGAAAGAAAAAATGAAATAACCGTTGAAGAAATAGAAGAGATACTTAAAACAACAAACTTTCCACCTTACCTGGGACGAGCAAGGATCTTTATAATTGATAACTGCCACCTTATGAACAAAACCGCTGCAAACATGCTTCTTAAAACACTTGAAGAGCCACCTGCAAACACATACTTCTTCCTTATAACCTCAAAACCTGATTCACTGTTACCCACAATTCTATCAAGATGCCAGCAGGTATACTTCTCAACCGCAGGACTTGAAAACTTTATAAACTTAAGTGAAATAACAAAAGAAGAAATTAAGGCTTACCTTAATTCAGGCAGTGGTTTCCTGACAGGTTTGGAAGATGTAAAAAACATAAAGAAAGAAAGGGAATCTGCAATGCTTATACTTGAAAGCATAACCCAGAAAACAAGTTTCATTGAGATAGAAAAAAAAATAACTGAAAAATTAGAGGGTAATACCCGGGAAGACAATTCAAGGCTTTTCTTCATACTATTTACAATGCTCAGAGACATTCTCTCAATTAAATCAAACAGCAAAATCATAAATGTCGAATTTAAAGACAAACTTGAAAAAATAGAAAAAAAACTTTCACCTGATTTCATCTTTGAACTCCTTGAGATAGTTAAAAAAATAGAAAGCGGGCTATACTACAACCTTAAACCTGTACAGCTTTTCTCTTTGATAATAAGCGAAGGAAGGAGGATAAAATTATGAAATTTTACACTGAATACCTCTGGTTTAACACTGAAAAAAAGAGAGAATACATCAATATCACATCCACCTTAAACACAATACTTAAAAAAAGCGAAATAAAAGAGGGAATGATGCTTGTCTCAGCAATGCACATAACAGCCGGAGTATGGGTAAACGATGCTGAAGATGGATTATTGCAGGATATAGACGAATGGCTCGAAAGACTTGCACCTTATCGCCACGATTACAGACATCATCGAACAGGAGAAACAAACGGAGACGCACACCTTAAAAGCCTTCTCGTCCATCATCAGGTAATCATTCCCATAACAAACGGAAAACTTGATTTTGGTCCCTGGCAACAGGTTTATTATGCAGAATTTGACGGAAGAAGAAAAAAAAGGGTTGTCGTAAAGGTTATGGGAGAGTAAAATATATTTAAAATCCAATTTATTCAGGAGGAATATATGAGTATTAAGATTGTGGTGGTAACTGCAAAAGGAAGGTTTGAGCATGAAGTCGATAAGAATTACATCTCAATAGGAAGAAGCAAAGACAACGACATTATAATTGATGACTTAAGCGTTTCCAGAAAACATGCTATCCTTGAAAAAGACGAAACAGGGAAACTTTACTTAACAGACCTGAACAGTTCAAACGGCACCTACATCAACAATATTAGAATAAAAGAAAAAACACCAGTAACCTCCAACGATCAGATACTCCTCGGGAAAGCCACAATGATAATAGAGGCCATTGACTCTGAAGACTTCCAGGGAACGGTAAGGGTTGATGCTTCTAAGATAAGAGAAACACTTGAAAAAGGAATGGGGCAAAACCTTCAGGAGCAACCACCTCAACCACCTGTTGAACCGGCAGAACCACAGATGCAACCTCCGGTACCTCCAGTTGAGCATGAACCAATACAAACCCAGCCTCTACCACCCCAACCACCTGTTGAACCACAATATCAACCACAACAAACTTACAAACAACCATACCCTCCTTATACAGAAGAACCTTACAGAGGCAACATAGTTTACGGGGGAATACTTGAAAGGTTTATCGCTTTATTTGTTGACTGCCTCATCGTTCTTATACCTGCTGCTATTGTAAACTGGATACTGGGTTTTATTCTAATGAAAATAGGGTTGTTCGCCCTCATACCCATACTGAATGTACTTATAAACCTCGGTGCTCTGATAGGGTACTTTACCCTTGCATACTCAAAGTATGGAACATCAATAGGTAAAAAATTGTTCAAACTCTATGTTGTTGACCAGAAAAAACTTGTAAAACCAACCACCCAGCAGGCTATAATCAGGAGTGCGGTTCAATTTCTGATAAGCGGAATATTCTTCATAGGGTACATAATGGCTTTTTTAAACCAGGAGCACACCACCCTGCATGACATGCTTGCAAAAACCTATGTTATCAAAAAGTAAAATAGTAATTTACACAGATGGTGCATGCAGCGGCAACCCGGGGCACGGCGGGTATGCCGCTATTTTAATTTATGGAAACAAAAAAAAGATAATTTCAGGTCACGAAGATTTTACAACAAACAATAGAATGGAATTAAAGGCTGTTATCGAGGCCTTAAAAGCAATAAAAAAGAAAAATATTCCGATTGAAATTTACACAGATTCAACCTATGTTCAAAAGGGAGTTAACCTCTGGCTTGAAAACTGGAAAAAGAGGGGGTTTAAAAAGGTAAAAAATGTCGATTTATGGATAGAACTTGATAAACTTATAAACTCTTTCAAGCACATTAAATTCATTCATGTAAAAGGTCATTCGGGAAACAGTTTAAATCAATTAGTTGATTCATTAGCAAAAAAAGAAATAAGAAAAAATCACAATCTGTAAATCTCTTTTTGAAGTGCAAATTTTTCCCTTAAAAGTTTATCTCTCTCCTCATCTGTCAATGAATCAGCATAAACCTTCAATTTTTCGTTAATAAGACCTATCCTCTTTTTTAAAGATAGCCTTTTTATTTCCTTCACAATTCTTTCAACTTCACCAGTGACAGAATCAACAGAAGCAATGATCTGATTCAATTCCTCTGGAAGTTCATGGGCTATATGCCCTATAACCTGATAATCTCTTTCCATCAGAATGCTATAATAAGGAAAACAGGGAAGAATCTCCACATAGCCTTCAAGCATTGAATTGACCCTTCTTTTCTCTTCAGGATTAAAAGCAATAAGGCATAGCAAAGCCTTTTCTTCCTGAGAAAACAAATCGGCTTTTGCGGTAAAAGAAGCAGGCCTGAAATGTTGTTTGTCTTTCTTTTCAATCCCTCCAAGTTCTGCGAGAAGGTTTTTTTCTGGGATATCAAGAAGAACAGATATCTCCCTTATGTAATAACCCTTTCTAACCCTGTCTTCAACCTTTGAAACACTTTCAAGAATCATTCTCACTGCCTCTAACTTATCCTTCAAGGGCATTGAGGAAAACCCCTTCTTTTCAACAACATGTTTTGTAAGAAACAGGGGTATCTCAACAGCATTGTCAAGCAAAATGTAAAAACTCTCTTTTCCGTACTTCGAGACAAATGTATCCGGATCCTCTCCCTCTGGCATATCTATCGCATAAACAAAAAGCCCCTGGTTTGCGAGTATCTCAAAACTCCTGATAGCAGCCTTTAAACCTGCATCATCAGAATCAAAACTTAAAAAAACCTTTGATGCAAAACGTCTTATAAGCCTTGCATGGTTTTCAGTAAAGGCCGTTCCAAGGGCAGCAGCAACCTCAAAAACACCGTTTTGAAACAGGGAAGCAAAGTCCATATACCCTTCAACAAGGATGATAAAATCTCTCTTTCTTACAAAACCCTTTGTAAAGTTCAACCCATACAAAACATTTTTCTTTTCAAAAACCAAAGTGGATGGGGAATTCAAATACTTTGGAGCATCAGAACGGCTCTCAACAATTCTTCCACCAAAACCAATAACCCTGTCAAACAGATTAAAAATAGGGAAAATTACTCTGTTTTTAAACCTTTCAACACCGCTTTCTGTTACAAGACCTGCCTTCTTTATTTCATCTATCTCAAACCCCTTTGATCTCAAAAATTCAACCAATCCGGACGAAGGAGAATAACCAAGTTTCAAAAATTCAATAGTCTCTTCATTTAGCCCTCTGTTCAACAAATAGTTGAATGGCTTTGTATTTTTTTTTAGATTTTCTCTGAAAAATTTTTGTGCCTGATCAAGAACCTCAAAGATGGCATCCTTTTCACTTTTGTCGTACCCTGAGGAAGAGTACCTTAAAGGGATGTTGTACTTTTCTGCAAGAAACTTTACAGCCTCGTTAAAATCAAGGTTCTCTATCCTTTCCACAAAAGAAATAACATCCCCCGAAGCCTTACATCCAAAACAATGAAAAAGACCGGAATCAGGGTTAACATAGAAAGAAGGAGTCTTTTCAGAGTGAAAAGGGCAAAGTGCTCTTAACCTTGTCCCGCTTCTTTCAAGTTTCACATACTCACCTATAAGTTCTTCAATATTCACAATGCTTTTTAACTCGTGTATAAAATCAGGTGGGAAAGCCATTATCGCCCCTTTTTCTCATTCAAAAAAAGTATAACACAGAAAAAACTCACACGGGCAACAAAAAAGCCCCGGTTCCCCGGGGCATTCATTGTACTTTAAAAAGGTCTAAAAGAAGTACCTGAAGCCTAATTTACCGTAAACCCACTTACCTGTCTGGTCACCGTAAACATAGGGCTGATAATCGTTGAATTTGTTGTAATCAATCTCGGCAAGAATGGAGAGGTCTCTTGTAACATAGTAATAAACCTCTGCTTTAAACTCAAGAACCTCAAAATCAAGGTCAGAATAGGTGTTCATCTGGGAATAACCATCAAAATCCAGGTGATGAATTGCATCAACATCCCCACTCCAGTGAGTTACAGGGTCAAAGGAAGCCTTTGCATTTGACAGTGATGCAGTAAGGTTTATCTCAACATCCTCAAAAGGCATTGAGTTTAAACTGAAATAATAGGTGTTTGCAGTGGTGTGATACTCTGTTAAAGAAGTTGCAGTGCCATAGTGTAACCATCCTCCGACACCGTCGGAGCTCACCCCGCCTGCTCACCCATCCATTATGGGGACGGCAAACAATGTGGTCTGAGAACCGTTTGAATAATCGTAACCTAAAGTTAAAACAGTGGTTTCACCAAGTTGAACAAAGTAATCAAGCCCTGCATTTTTGTACTTCAGATCCATCTTGTAAGTGTTTAATTCGTCGTTTTCTCCATCCCTGTATGACGCATACATGTTGAGAGAGGAATTTTCGTTTAAATCAACAGTGAAAGACCCATTTAACTTAAAATCCTGATTTGGCAGTGATGTTGCCTCTCCAGTCCTCTCTCTTTTGTAATACCACAAAGTCCCCTGGTAATTGTGAAAGGAAGGCTCATAAATACCATTGTAAGCCTCAAAGGGATGGTCAATATCCTCATAAGATGCCTGAACAAATGCCTTTACTCCCTCAAACCTTGCATCATATCTGATCTTGAACAGGTTTTTAGTGGTCTCCGTTGAGTTATTCTCATAGTTAACTATGAGGTAATCTCTGTCAATCTGCTGATACCTGTAAATAAAGGTCAATCTCTGATTTTGATCCAGTTTGTAAATCCCTCTCAATTTAAAGTAAGACACATCCCTGTTGTATGCAGACTGTCTTAAAAATGACATTGGCTGTCCACCACCAGGCCTTCCTGCTCTCCAATCTGGTAAATCCACATAGTAATCATCGTTGTCAAGTGTGTAGTAAGAGAAGTAAGCATCAAACCTGAAATCTTTGGAGAACTTCCTGGTATAACGCAACGAGCCAGCCTTTGTATCAAGTTGCAGATCAAGTGCTTTGTTTTTCTGGGTCGAATAGAGGAGTTTTGCATAAATGGTGTCTTTTGGGGTAATCACACTCTCAATAGAGAGTTTGTTTTCAAACATCTCATTGTCATTGTTGTAATCTGCAGGAAGAATCTGTCCACCAAACAGTGTTCTTGAACCAAGTTCTTCAATAAGGTTTCCCTTTATCGGATGCCTTGGAATGTCATAGTAAAAGTAAGATTTTCCTGCCTGATTGTTAAACTTGGAGTAAGTGGCACTGTATGAAACATCAGTGTTTCCTATCTTTGCATCTGCCTTAACCCAGAAATCGTAGGTTATCTCATCCGTTTCTGCACCTTTGCTTTGAATGTGACATGAATCACAGTGGGACAAACCGTTAATCTGATGGTAACCCTTTCTTGAAAGGGCATTGAAACCAGCCTGAACATGTTTGAAAACACCACCGTTTTCAGGGTTGAAATCAAAAACCTGCCTGAAGTTCTCATATACTGTATAATACTCCAGATCAGGTTCATAATCGACATGAGTAACAAACTTTCCACCTGGCTTGTTTATATCAGGGTTAACAGACTCCCTTCCCTCAAGGTTTTTAAGCCTGTCATGACCAAGCCGGTGAAGAAACTTATTGTAGGTGGTCGTTGATTTAAACCACCTTCCCTTGTTGACAATCAGTTTAAATCTCATATCTGAGTGGGATTCAACCTCACCTTCCCACCTAACCTTTACATCTCCATCTGTTTTTAACCACCTGAACTTCAAAGAACCTTCGGCATGGGTGGTTGCCTCATCGTACTCTGCTGCCCTGGTGCCGTCCTTGGTAACAGAACTCCCATGAGCCCCTATAATTGCATAGTTTGCATTCTCCTTCTTTGGCTCACCGGCAAAACACCAGGCAGAAAGAGTAAAAATCAAAAGTATAACAAGTAACCTCTTCATAATTCCCTCCCCTTACCTGGTTAATGCCTTGCCCTGTCCACTTAAACCTTCGGACGGCAGGTCAGTTCCATGGATCCTTGTATGACATTGAGTGCACTTTGTTGTAAAGGCTCTCTTAAATGAATACCTATCAGATACAGTTGGTCTGTCAGGATGGTTCGGTGAATGAGAGACACCGTTGAATCCCGGTAAAGTTGCATGAAAGTGCATCTGATGGCACTGTAAACATAAAAAAGGTTCATTCTTCTTTAAGAGATTGTTGGCAACTGCACCATGCGGGTTGTGACAGATCGTGCAGTTCTCAGCAACAGGAGCATGTTCAAACACAAATGGTCCCCTGTACTGAGGGTGACACTTTAAACACTTTGCATTTACCCTTTCATCAAGTTTGTTTTCTTCCGTGCCATCAAAGTTGTGACAGTCGGTGCAGGTCATCTTGTGTTCTTTGATAACAGGGTGATGGGAGGGAAGCAAAAACTGTGCCCTTTCCTTTGCATGGCATGAAGTACAGAGTTTGTCCTCCTCCATTTTCAAGTTCCCTTTGTACCCTGACTGATGAACCCTGTGACAATCTGTACAACCAACTCCGAATTCAATAACATGCTTTTCTTTTAGCCCGTGAAGAACATTTGAATGGCAGGTCAAACATTGCTTTTCAAGTTTAAACTTGTTGTTTTCCGGGCCATAGATGAGAGACGGGTCCTCTTCTTCAGCATGTTTAGAACCTGGACCATGACACTTCTCGCACTTAAACTGGTCGCCCTTTTTAAAGTAGGTGGCATGAAACGATTTATCAAAAGAATTCACCACCTCCTCATGACAACCAGAACATGTTTCCTCTCCGACAAGACCCCTGTCGGCTGACATGCTCAGGCTTGGGAAAAATAACACAAACCCAACCGTCAGGCAGATTAAAATTAACCTCCTCATAACCTCTCCATTCTTTAAAAATTTAAGAAGGTTAATAACTGCAAACCCCACCGCATTATTCAATTATCCTATCTATTATCATAATATTTTTATCTTTTTTTGCAACAATTTTTATAATTACATTAATTGTAATTTTTTAAAGGTATCAAATTCAGTTTCAAAAAAGAATATTATTTAATAACGATAAACATCACACAGCTTTGTGGAAAGGTACCTTTCCCCCCTGTCTCCACAGATAAAAACTATGTTTGCATTTTCTTCTTTTTCCACAATCCGTACAACCTGGGCAAGGTTTGCACCACTTGAAATCCCTGCAAATATACCCTCTTTTAAAGCAAGTTGTCTGGTATAATCAAAAGCCTCTTCGTCCGTTATTGCTTCAAGGGAATCAATTTTATCACCGTGCCAGATGGGGGGGACATAACTGCCGTCAAGGTGCAGTAACCCCTCAATCCTGCTTATGGCAGTTGCAGGATGAACCCCGATAATCCTTACTTTATCACCAAATTCTTCTTTTAAAGCTTTTGAAACACCCATCAAGGTGCCACCAGTTCCAAGCCCTGCAACAAAGTAATCAACACCCTCTTCTTTTAATTCCCTCGCAATCTCTTTTCCCGTAATATAATGTGCCTCAGAATTACCCTCATCTCCATTTTGATTAAAATAATAGTACTTCTCAGGGTCTTTTGCACACAATTCTTCGGCGGCCTCAATGTGGCTGTTTTGATTGGTAGGGTCTGTCAGAATCAACTCTCCTCCCCATGCCCTTATCATAACCCTTCTCTCCATGCTTTTGCTCTCAGGCATATAAATTCTGCATTTATACCCTTTAAGATTACAAACCATGGACAGTGCTATACCTGTATTTCCACTTGATGCTTCCACTATTACCATGTCCTTTTTCAGTTTTCCTTCCCTTTCAGCCTTCTCTATCATGTGTTTAACAATTCTGTCCTTCAAAGAACCTGAGGGATTAAACAATTCAAGTTTTGCAAATACTCGCACATTTTTACTGTAATCTGAAAAACTCTTTAACTCCACAAGGGGAGTATTCCCAACAAGGTCAAGAAATGTTTTCATATCCCACTCCCATAAGTTGAATCTCAAAGATTAAGTTTATCAAAATATGGTGGAAATGTTAAATGAAGCCTTGTTGTTTAAAAGAAAAAAAACCGAAATGATTGAATATCAAATGATCAACAAAAACAATTTCAACCAATTCACACGCCTTTTTCAATTTTGTGGTAAAAGCCATATCTTCTTTGCTTGGAGAGAGATTACCTGTTATGTGATTGTGCGCAACTATTATCCCCCTTGCTCCCTTTCTTAATGCTTTTTTAAGAATCTCAGAAATAAATAGCGGCACAGAGTTAATATTTCCAAGAAACATTGTCTCTAAATCCATCAGGTCAGAGGCATTGTTTAAAAACATTACCACAAACTTCTCCCTATCTTCCCACTTTATACCGGTCATTAAAAACCTGTAAACAACCTCCGGGTTGTTCAGAACAAAATCAGGCACATCTATCTTCTCTTTAAAATACCTCTGAACAACCTCAAGAATGGCTTTAAGAAGGGTTGCCTTGGATATATTTATACCCTTTATCTTCAAAAGATCATTGATCTCCATATCAAGCAAACCGCTAAAACCACCTGAGTCATTCAATAATTGCCTTGAAAAATCAATCACATTCTTACCTTTAACCCCTGTACGGAGAAGTATTGCAAGGAGTTCTTCGTCTTTTAGATTTTTTGCACCACATTCAAGTAATTTTTCCCTTGGTTTCATACAATGATTTTACATTTTATTTTCTCACCATTCAAGTTCAGACTTGCACCCTCATAAACAATTGAATCTTCAATAACCCCATTACCCATAATCTCTGAGGGGTAAATAACTGAATTGGAAATGCACACCCTGTCCGAAACCATCGCCCCGGGGTAAACAACATTGTCGTTAGATTTAAACAAAAATCTATTCACAGAGATCAACCCTGACAAAGTTCCACAGTCAAACCAATCGCCCTTATACTCAACAAAACCGATCTTCCCCAGTTTTATCAATTTTTTGAACACATCCACAATTGACCTCTCAACCAAACCCAAAACCTCTGGAGAGATAATCTGAAGACCTGTAAAAAAGTAATCCCCCTCCCCTATTGACACAACGGATCTGTTCTTTACCCCTATAGGGGTAAGCCCATTGTTTTCCAATCTTTTTAAAACAAGGGTAATTAAATTATTTTTTTCAATGTGTAATGAAACCGCCTCTTCAACAATTTTACCTGAATTGAAGAAAACCGTATCACAGTTGACAGTTACAAGCGTACAATCAAAAAAGGACTCAATGTTTTTAAGATATCCTCCTGTACCAAGCAAATCCTCTTCTTTGAAAAGGACAAACCCATTGTCCTTGCAAAATTCCTCAAGCATCTCCCATTTATAGTGAGCATTCACTCCTATGGATTCAATCCCACTATCCCTTAAAAGATCAATGGAATATTCAATTAACCTTTTTGAACCAACTTTTACAAGTGCTTTAGGAACAAAATCCGTAATAGGCCTTAATCTGGTTCCCAAACCAGCGGAGAGCACAAAACCCTTAAGTTCCACCTACACCTCTAAAATATCTCCGTCATTTAAAACATAAACATTTAGCCCCGATACTTCTTTCTCAATAAGGTTTCTGAAATGAGGCTTTGCATGAAATATGTAAACATTTTCAAATCTTTCCATCCGTTCTATCTCCGCCCTTAACTCCTTAACAGACAGATGACTGCTAACACGGGCAAGCCAATCTTTTCCCTCAGGAAAGGAGCACTCAGTAATAACAGTTTTAACACCCAAATTTATTAATTTCTCCCAGAGACCATCTGTCCTTGACATATCAGATGTATAAGCAAAAACACTTCCATTTTTTTCAAAAACAAATCCAAGACTACCCTGTATGTGGAATACAGAAAAGGGGGTTATTCTATAACCGTGAAAAGTAATGGTTCTTTCCTCAAAAACATTATTGAATGAGAGTACAGGTTTTTTTTCATCAGGTATTTTTGTGAAGTCAGGCCATATTCTATCGTTGAATATGTGCTCTTTCAACACCTGATTGGTATCTCCTGAAGCAAATATCTTCAATGTTTTACCTGCAATAGATAGATTATCAATCAAAAAAGGAAGATCGTTTATATGATCAAAATGGGAATGGGAGATAAAAACCCCCTCAATATTTGTCTGCCTTTCAAGGGATAAAACAGAGCAAACAGTACCACAATCAAGCAGTATTTTTTCATCCACAAGAAAAGCAGGAAGGTTTGAAGAGTTTATTTTCCCCCCGGAACACCCCAGCACTTCAATCTTCATCACAACCTTCTTTAGTTTTTGAACAGTATGCCCTTATAAATGCACTAACAATGTCAGGGTCAAACTGCATCCCTGAAAACCTTTTTAGCTCTTCTATGGCCTCTTTTGTAGATAGTGCCCTGCGGTAAGGCCTGTCAGTTGTGATGGCATCGAATGTGTCGCAAACAGCGATTATCTTTGCAAAAACAGGGATTTCTCCATCTTTTAATCCCTCAGGGTATCCCTGTCCATTTTCAAACTCATGGTGATAAAGAATCCCCTTTAAAACCTTTTTTAATCCTCTGATATTCCTCACTATTTCATATCCAAAAACCGGATGCTTTTTCATTTCCTCTCTTTCTTCCGGGCTCAAGGGGGCTTTTTTGTTCAATATTGAATCTGGAATACCTATCTTGCCAATATCATGGAGTATTGCAGAAAGAGACAACCAATACCTGTCCTCCTCTGAAAACCCCAGTTCATCAGCAACCATAAGGGAATACTCCATAACCCTTTTGGTATGCCCTGCAGTATAGTAATCCCTCTTTTCAATTGCCTCTGCAAGAGCAAGAGATGTCTCAAAGAATATATTGCTCAATTCGTTGTACATTCTTGCATTTATCAATGCAGTTGATATCGGTATTGCCATTGCTTTAACCTTGTTAACATCCTCATCATTAAACCCATATTCAGACCTTTTGTTCAACAATTGAACCACACCTATAATCTCACCCTTGTATTCAAGGGGAACTGACAGGATAGAGCGGGTTCTGAAATTACTCACACTATCCACCTTTTTGGACCAGTATGAAGAGTTTTTCACATTATTTATTATAACGGGTTTCTTCTCTTTGATAGTGTGACCTACGACACCTTCTCCGATTTTAAGTCTTATTTCCTTAACCTTATCGCTATTTTCCCCACTTAAAACCCTGAAAAAAACCTCTTCTTTTTCCGTGTCTATCTCCCAGATTGAACTTCTCTCTGCATCTATTTCTTTTTCCAGAAAATCAATAGCATTTTTGAGTACAAAATCTATGTTAAGCTCAGAGTTAAGCCTTTCCCATACTTTCAGTAATCTTTTGTGAAAATCTCTATTCATTGTTAAATAAGATCTCTGTACCAGCCCGGGAGTGCACCTGATCTCCTTGCCTCTTCAATCAGATCTTTTTTTGCTTTTTTATATTCTTTGAGTTTTTTTTCAAGCTTTTTCTTTTTTTCTCTCAATTCATTCATCTGCTTATTAATCTTCATTATGTAAATGTTGTCATCTGTTACAAGTTTATCCGTTAAAAGCCTGTTCAATTCACTATCGATCTTCTTTATCTTGTCTTCGGTTTTTTTAATAGCATTGTTTATGTTTTTAAACCTGTTTCTCCAGTAAGCCTCCCCCATTTCTTCGTCACCTTCCTGAACATTTCCCTTATCCTCGTTTAAAATTTTTCCCTCTTCCATTGCTTCATCGTACTTTTCATAATCAAATTCCCTAACTGGATGTTCTTTTTCCGCCTTTTCATTTTTCCACTGAAAGTATGGAGGCAATTCCTCATTCTTCTTTTCTGGTTCTTTACTTTTATAGGTATTTCTGCCTATTGTCTCATCCGTTATTATCAATGTTCTTTTTCCAGTCCTTTTGTCAATCCTATAAATCGATTTCTTATTTTTTGTAACCCTCGCTGTTTTTTTATTCTTTTTAACCTTAACCTTGGCATTGGCTTTCTTTGTTTTTTCAAAATCAACCATCCTCTTTGAAAAGAGTATCTTTCTGCCATCAAGGGTGTAACCCACTATCTTTTGCTTTGAAAAATCTGGTTTTTTAGAAAGCAAAACAAAACCACCATTCTTAAAATAAACCTTATAGTACCCGGCAAAAACATTTACTGCAAAAAACAGAATTATTAAAAGCATTAGCCTTTTCATGACTTCCCCCTCTAATTTTATTTTTCTATGTTTTATTTTACCATCATAAAAAAACCGTGATTAAAAAACCCTATAAATTTGATTTTTATCACCAACAACATATAATGTATTGTATGAAGTGTCCTTTTTGCAAGGAAAATAATGACAGAGTAATAGATTCAAGAGAGATAAATGATGGAAAGGTTATAAGAAGGAGAAGAGAATGTCTTAACTGCAAAAAAAGATTCACAACCTATGAGAGGGTTGAAGACACTCCCATAAGAGTTATAAAAAGAGACGGAAGAATTGAGAGTTTTTCAAGGGAGAAACTTTTAAACGGGATTTTAAAAGCATGTGAAAAAAGACCTGTAAAAATCGAAGAGGTTGAAAACATCATTGACAACATTATTTCAACCATTCATCAGAAAGGTGAGAGAGAGATCCCGGTAACAGAAATAGGTGAAATGGTAATGGAAAGGCTAAAACAACTTGATTCTGTCGCCTATGTGCGTTTTGCATCAGTTTACAGGGATTTCAAGGATGTTGAAGAATTCCTGAAAGAGATCAATCAACTTATGAAAAAAGGGGGAAAGAAGTGATAGGTGACATCTTTTACGAATTAAAACACATAGAAAAGGAATTGATTTCGTTTTTAAACTCCCTTTCAAAAAACCGGGTTCCGGTTTTTTTCCCACCGGTTGACATCTTTGAGTCCGAAAAAGAGTTAATTATTTACCTTGATGTTCCGGGAATAAAGAAACAGGACCTGAAAGTGCTTTTTGAAGGGAAACATCTAATCGTTGAAGGAACAAAAAATATTGACAAAAGCAAAGAAAAAGGATTAAATTTTCTGTGCCTTGAAAGGAAGTTTGGTACATTTAAACGAATAATCCTTATCGGGAAAATACCTGATATTGAAAGAGTGAAGGCATCGCTATCAAACGGAGTTTTAAAAATAACCGTACCATTTCAGAATAGTGAACTTAAACCGGTTGAAATCAAAATCAAAGAAGAGGAGTGATTATGGAAAAGATAGTTGGTGAAGGAATAAATGAACCAGAGATAAATACCCCCGATATTCTGCCGGTGCTCCCTTTAAGGGATGTTGTGGTATTCCCTTATTTTCTAATCCCACTATCAGTTGGCAGGCCGTCATCTATTGAGGCTGTAAATGCCGCCCTTGAAGGGCAGAGGTTTATATTCCTTGCCACCCAGAAAGACCCTGAGATTGAAAAACCAACTATTGATCAACTTTACCCAATAGGCACGGTGGCAGTAATTATAAAAATGCTGAAGATGCCGGACGGGACACTGAGAATACTTGTTCAGGGAATACACAGGGCAAAAATAAAAAGTCTAAATGACGGAAAGCCGTACTACAAAGCGGCTATTGAGAAAATTCATGATGCAACAATAGAAAAAGACCTCAGGGTTGAGGCTTTAATGAGAACTGTGTTAGAACAGATTGAGAAAGCGGTCAATCTTGGAAAGAGTGTGCCTCCAGAGTTTTTAAGTCTTCTTTCAACAATACAGGAACCTGGGAAACTCTCTGACTTTATCACCAATCACCTTAACCTGAAAATTGAAGAGATGATAGAGCTTCTTGAAGAAACAAACCCTGTAAAAAGGCTTGAAAAGATAAACAACCACCTTGCAAAAGAGATAGCGGTACTGGAATTACAGAAGAAGATAACACTTGAAGCAAAAGACGAAATAGACAAATCCCAAAGGGAATACTTTTTAAGGCAACAGTTAAAGGCCATTTTACACGAATTGGGGGAATCGGAAGACTTTGAGCAGGAGCTTGAAGAGTACAGGGAAAAGTTAAAGAAAACCCCATTAAATGAAGAAGCGAAGAAAGAGGCTGAAAAACAGATAAAAAGGCTTGCAAGGATGCACGGAGATTCGGCAGAGGCAAGCGTTGTCAGAACATACCTTGACTGGCTGTTTGAACTGCCATGGGGAAATTTCACTGAAGACAACCTTGATATTTTAAAAGCAAAAAAGATACTTGATAAAGAACATTACGGATTGAAAGAGGTTAAAGAGAGAATACTTGAATACCTTGCCGTAAGAAAGATAAAAAAAGAGATGAAAGGCCCAATCCTATGCTTTGTTGGACCTCCCGGGGTTGGAAAAACATCACTTGGAAGGTCTATTGCTCACGCATTAAACAGAAAATTTATCAGAATGTCCATAGGCGGAGTAAAAGACGAAGCGGAGATAAGGGGACACAGAAGAACCTATGTGGGGGCAATGCCAGGCAGAATAATTCAGGGAATAAAGCAGGCAGGCACCATGAACCCTGTTTTTATGCTTGACGAGGTTGACAAA
The DNA here is from genome assembly GCA_026986725.1 of Acidobacteriota bacterium. GTDB lineage: Bacteria > Acidobacteriota > Holophagae > Thermotomaculales > Thermotomaculaceae > Thermotomaculum. Next base: position 3,935 of record JALSOA010000105.1, on the reverse strand, counting down.
ATAGGGGCAGATTTCAGGGGAGACCCTTCAAATGCACTTTTAGAGGCATTAGACCCTGAACAGAACAACTCATTCAGAGACCATTACCTTGGAGTATCCTTTGACCTTTCAAAGGTTATGTTTATTACAACCGCAAACCAGCTTGACACAATTCAGCCTGCTTTTTTAGACAGAATGGAGATAATCAGAATACCAGGCTACACTCTTGAAGAAAAAACCGAGATTGCAAAAAGGCACCTTATACCAAAACAGATGAAGGAAAACGGGGTACCAAAAGGCAAAATAACAATAACAAAGGGTGCAATAAAGAAAATTGTTGAAGGGTACACAAGGGAAGCTGGGGTTAGAAATTTAGAGAGGCTTATAAACAAACTTATTAGAAAGATTATATTCAAAATGGTTGAAAACAACGAATTTGAAAACCCTGATGTAAAATACACCATAAAAGCATCGGATGTCAGAAAATACCTTGGTGTGGAAAGAGTGCTTGAAGACAGAAGGCTGAAAGAAAACAGGGTCGGGGTTGCAACGGGGCTTGCCTGGACACCATTCGGGGGAGACATTCTTTTCATAGAAACCTCTGTTATGAGGGGAAACGGAAAACTCATTCTAACAGGCCAGTTAGGTGAAGTTATGAAAGAGTCTGCACAGGCTGCATTGAGTTTTTTAAGGGCAAATGAGAAAAAATACAAACTTGAGAAATTCCCCTTTGACAAGAAAGACATTCACATCCATGTCCCGGCAGGGGCGGTGCCAAAAGACGGCCCCTCAGCAGGTATAACACTTGCAACCTCACTTTTATCGGCATTAACCGAAAAACCTGTTAAAGCAAGCGTTGCAATGACAGGGGAGATTACTTTGAGGGGAGATGTCCTTGCTGTAGGCGGATTGAAGGAAAAGATACTTGCGGCAAAAAGGGCTGGCATAAAAGAGATAATTGCGCCAAAGGAAAACAGAAACGAGATTGAGGAAATCGAACAACAGTACCTTGAAGGGTTAAAGATACACTATGTAAAATCTGTTGACGATGTCTTTAAACTTGCATTAACAAAAAAGGGGGATTAATCCCCCTTTAACCCTATAAAGTTCACATTTCTAAAATCTGTTTTATCCCTTCTATAAGAGTGAAAGTAAGAATGATGCTTTGTGCAATAAGGTGAAATCTGTATATTCTCCATTTTCAATCCGTTTTCAATCAATCTATCAACTGAAGCAGCCTTTAAATCAAGGAGGAATTTACCGTCTGATTTTTTCCTTAAAAAAGATCTGGAAAAATGGATAGCAACATCCTCCCCCACCTCATAACAATCCCCGCATATTGAAACCCCGACAATTGCTTTTAAAGAATTTGTTTTCAACCCCGTACCTTTTATTGTGTTAAAGAAATTTTCAAAAATCCCGTTGACAAAGCCTCTCCACCCTGCATGGATTATACCCACAAAATTCTCACCGTAAATGTAAACAGGGACACAATCCGCTGTAAAAACGGAAAGCATTATCCCTTTTTCAAAAGTGAAAAGTGCATCTCCTTCTTCTCCATTAACACTGTTTACAACCTCTATCACTTTACCTGAATGAACCTGATTTAAAAAAGAGTAATCTTTAAATCCTAAAAAAACACCTATATCCTTTGCAAATGATTTCTTTTCTTTTTTTGTACAGAAACTTACCCCTGCAAGCACATTTTTGTAATCAATCGGGAATAAAAGTATCTTCACTCCACCCCCTTTTTGGCTTCAAAAAACACAAAATGATAATAACAAATCTGAGAAAATGGTCAAACAAACAGTGGTATAAATCGTAACAAAAGAAAAGGAGGTGGTTATGAATAAAGGTTATGTTTGTACAAAATACGGAAATACAACATTCAAAACAGGAGAACTCAGGACAACAGGGGGATTTTTAAGCAAGATATTTGATGTACAAACAAAAAGATTTACAACAATCACCTGTGAGAGGTGCAAATACACCGAACTTTATGCAACAGACTGAAGCACACTTGGAAACATATTTGACTTTCTTACAAACTAATTTAAACAGGATTATTTTTTGCAAAAATCTTCAATCTCTCTTCAAGCAAAGGCATATCCTCCATCTGGATAAGAGAGGTGCAGGCTCTAATCCCCTCTTTTCTCTCACTTCCCGTAATGACAAGGGAAATTGCACTAATTCCGTGTAACAGCAATTGCTCCAGCAACTTATCCGCATCCATACCGGGATAAGATAAGGTAAAGTAAAAACCGTCTGCAATAGGCTCATCAAGGTCTTTGTCGTAAACTATTTTAAACCCATACTTTGTAAACAGCTTTTTCATTATCTTTGCCTTTTCCCCGTACTCCTTTACATACTCAACAAAATTAAGCCTTCCGTCGTTTGCAGCCTTCAACATTGCCGCAAGTGCGTATTGAGCAGAATGAGATGTACCGGCGGAAAGGGAATAAACCGAGCCAAAGATAAGTGCATCTCCCACTCTATCGGAAGAAAAATACCTTAAAAGCCCTTTCTCTCTTCTATCCCACAGGTAATCGGAAACAATTATCATTGCAATCCTCTCCCCCGCGTATGAAAAAAACTTTGATGAAGAGATCAAAAGAACATAGTTATCCGTGTATCTTGCCACTGTTGGCTGATAGGGAGGCTCACCGGGTTTTGAGTAATCCTTTCTGAAATCCATTCCAAAGTAAGCAAGGTCTTCTATAACAACAACATCGTACTCATTTGCAAGGCTTCCAATAATTTCAAGCTCTTCCTCTGTAAAAGCGATCCAGGTGGGGTTGTTTGGATTGGAGTACATTATTGATGATACCTTCCCTGTATCAAGGAACTCTCTCAACTTACCCTCTAATTTCTTTCCCCTGTAATGGTAAACATCAAAACTCATATAATCCTGCCCTAATACCCGGCACTGCTGCTTTTGAACAGGAAAACCGGGGTCTATGAAAAGTGTGCCCTCTCTATCCGGCCACATCCTGTTTATTGTCATAAAAACAACAAAACCCCCCATCATTGAACCAACCGTCGGGACACAGTGCTCAGGATCCACATCAATATCCAAAAAAAGTTTAACAAAACTTGAAATCTCATTCTTTAATTCAGGAACACCCTGAATATCAGGATAAATTGCAGCAACCCCTCTCTTCAATGCCTCTATCTGGGCATCTACCCCCTCTTTTACAGGAGGAAGCCCGGGAATCCCCATCTCCATTCTGATAAATCTTTCCCCTGTATCCTTTTCAAGGGTGTCTGCCAGTTTCTTTATCTCCCTGATTGACGCTGTTGAAAGAGTATTTATTGAACTCTCTTCAAGCCTTTTTTTAAAAAGTTTTATATCAACAGGTATTGCCACAACATCCTCCCCTTACTTTTTGTAAAAATACACTTATTTTTTAACACAAAATTTTTATTTTTAAAGGAAAAGTTAATAAAAAGTGTTGGGTGTTAGGTGTTGTGTGTTAGGTGTTAATATAGATGAAGAAATCTTTTTAATTTGAACAAATAGTTTTCAAAACCCAACACCCAATACCTAATACCCAGTATTTAACACCTAATAATCATTCTGAAATTGCTTTTAAAAATTCCTCTTCTTCCTTTGCAACCTTTTTCATTACAGTGCCCAACACACCTGTGAACATCTTTGACATTAAAGGTATGTTCATCTTTGCAACATAAACATCCCCGTTTGTCACTTCATAGACTGACCAGGAGCATGGCATTATCCCCGACCATTTCGGATCATCGTTTACAACCCTGTTTGCATAAACAGACTTGCAGACAAAGTATATTTTGCAGTTTTTAATATTGTCGTACTGTAAGTTTTTCTTTATTTGAGACTGATAAAACTCCCATGCAGGTATGGGGAAGCCCCAGCCCTCTCCCTTCGGTACAACCTCTTCTAACTTTTTGCATGTTTCCTCAAAGTTGTACTTACTCTTTGT
>JALSOA010000104.1 GCA_026986725.1 Acidobacteriota bacterium | reverse complement strand
ATTTTTCACTATGTAACCAACTGTAAGAATTGCAATAATCTTTGCGGGTTCAGATGGTTGAAGCATAAACAACCCGAGATTCAGCCAGGATTTGGAGCCATGAACCACCCTTCCAGAGATAAGTGTTATTATCAAAAGCACAACAGTCGCAAGGTATAGCACTGGGACAAGATCAAGTAGTTTCCTGTAATCGTAAAAAAACAAAAAAAGCGAAAGAACAAACCCAAACGAAAGAAAAACCATCTGTTTTTTTACAATTACATCTCCGCCGTTAACGGTTAAAACAGCCGACTTCAAAGTTATAAATCCCGCAATGACCAGTAAAACAACCTCAAAAATCAAAAACCAGTCAATCTGCCGTTTCATTTAAATAACTCCCTGTGTTCAGAGTAGAACTTAAATATCCTGTAAGCAATAGGAACTGCAAGATCCGTACTGTGTCCACCCCTTTCTGCTATCACCGTCACACATATCTCAGGATCTTTGTAAGGGGCAAAGCCTGAAAACCATGAATTGTTTTCCTTTCCTTCTCCCCCAGTTATTGTTTGGGCAGTTCCTGTTTTACCTGCAACTTTGATCTTAAGAAAAGAAAGTTTTACACCTGTTCCCATGGTAACCACAAGGCGCATAGCCTTTCTAATATCCTTCAAAACAGTGGATTTAATATCTATTTTTCTTGAAGGAAAGTTAAAAGAAGGGGAAATCAAAAAGTGAGGGGTTATTAAAGTCCCACCATTTGCCACAAAAGAGGTAAATCTTGCAACCTCAATTGGGGTAACAAGGAGATACCCCTGTCCTATTGAAAGGTTGATAGTATCCCCGGGAAACCAGGGGTTTCCTGTTTTCAACCTTTTCCATTCAGGAGTTGGAAGGAGACCCTCTTTTTCCCCTGGAATGTCTATCCCCGTTTTTTCACAGAACCCAATTTTTTCCCCAATAAGATCAATCTGTTGCACCCCAACCTTTAATCCCAGATTGTAAAAATAAACATTGCATGAATGGGCTATGCCTCCATACATATTCAATCTCCCGTGCCCAGGTTTAAACCAGCACTTAAATTCAAGGTTCCCATACCTGAAATAGCCAGGGCAAAAGAATGTGGTCTCGGGAGAGACACCCTTTTCAAGAGCAGAAATTGCAACAACAACCTTGAATATTGAACCAGGAGAGTACCTCCCCCTGATGGCTCTGTTTAAAAGAGGGTTTCCTTTTGCATTTCTTACCTCTTTCCACTTTTTTCTCTCAAACCTTGAGGAAAAGATGTTAGGGTCAAAAACAGGATTTGAATAAAGTGCATATATTTCTCCTGTTTTAACATTGTTAACAATAATACAACCCTTGTATTTTCCGAGAAGTGATCTTGCAAGTTTTTGCAAAGGAACAATTACCGAGAGGGTTATGTTTTTCCCGTCCACCGGTTCTTTTATTATCTTTTCCTCTTTTTTTCTGTTTCCTGAATCAACTATCAATCTTTTTATACCATTCCTTCCCCTTAAAATCTCATCGTACTCCTTCTCAATGCCACTCTTTCCAACAAAAGTGTATTCTTTCAACCTCTTTAACTCTTTTAATGTAGGCTCCCCTATAAAACCAACTATGTGGGCAAAAAGACCCCTGTAAGGGTAATATCTCAATGGCTCTATCTCCACAAACAGTTCAGGATAATCGGCCTTTCTTGCTTCAAAGTAAGCAAGAAAATCAAGGGAAACATTCTCCTTAATGGGAACAGGGGTGTACCTTGGAATACTTGAATACCTTTTGATTCTGTTTTTTAAATCATCAGGTTTTATACTCAAAAATCTGGCAATATCTCTTATCCTCCTGTATGAAAACCTGTTTCTGTCGAGCATTATGTTGAAAGCCGGTTTGTATGTTGCAATCTTTTCCCCTGATAGAGCAGTAATCTCTCCCCTCTTTGCAATTATCGATACAACCCTTAAACTGTTTTCTATTGAGGCCCTGTAATAAAACTCTCCTTTAAACACCTGAAGGTACCAGTATCTTAAAAACAGTATTACAAATACAGAAACAACCACGACCGAGAAAAACAGAATTCTGAACCTTACAATGGGATTATTCTCACCAAACATTTAACTTCCTGTTAATAAAACAGGTTAACAAAAAACTGTTTAAAAACAAAAAAACATAATCAACCATATCAAAAACCATAGAAGCATAGCCTAAAAAATAAAGAAACAGCTTTGTAAAAACAAAAACAACAAAACAATAAACTGCAACAGTAAAGCACAAAAGCCAACCCTTCAAAACTATCCTTTTAAAGATCTGATAAAAAATGTATCCAAAAATAAGGGCTGAGAGAGTTTTCACTCCGTTTATCTTTGCTATGGGGAAAATAATCTCATCAACATACATGGAAAAAAACAAAAAGGGAAGAGACTCTCTATAATCTCCTTTTAAAACAAAAATTGCCGATAGAATGAGAAAAATATCAACATTGTTCAGGTGGAGAGGAAGTATATTTAAAATCAAAAATTGAGTAAAAATTGCCAGAACTACAAAGGAAAAAAACCGCAAAATTTTTTTTAAAACACCTTTTTTGTTATTTTCCATTTCCTTTTTCCCCATTTAAAATAACGACAAGTTCTCTCAAACTTGAAAGACTTGCAGCATACTTTACCTTAATATTAAGAAAAAACTCTCCTTTATCCTTTACGTTAACAACTCTTCCAACAAAAATATTTGGAGGGTATATACCGTCAGTCCCCGAAGTTACTATAGAATCCCCCTCTTTAACCATTACACCACGGGGAACATAATCCAATTCACCATAATAAAGGTCTCCTGTTCCAATAAGTATTCCCCCAACACCTCTTTCTTCAATAATTACTCCAACACCACTTGATTTATCTGAGATCAACTGAACCTGACTTTGATTTGGAAAAACCTTCCATACCCTGCCAACAACACCTTTGCTATCAATAACTGCGCAGTTCTCTCTGACCCCTGAATTTTTACCCTTATCAATTGTTATTATGCTTAAGCCTGTAAAAACGGAGGTATCAATTACCCTTGTACCCAGAAAAAAATAATCGTAAGTGTACTTTAAGTTCAATAAGGATTTCAATCTAATATTTTCCCTTTTCAAATAGCGGCATGTAATGTGCTCACTCTCAAGCCGTTTAACCTTTTCAAGCAATTTATAGTACCTTTTGGCTGAATTAACATTCAAGATATATGTGTTCACACCTCTTTCCACAAAATAAGAGGTTTTTTTGGAAAACTCGAGAAATGGAAGAGTCACAGATGCAATTACCTTTTCAATTAAATAAGTCCCCTTCTCATCCTTTAATTGAATGGTGATCAAAACCACATTGAAAATAAGCAGTGCAATAAAAATATTCCTTGGTTTAATATCACTTCTCCTTTGTTTTTTCCTATTTATTTTACAATAAAATTACAAATATCCCCTTTAACAATTTATAATTAAATGCGTAAAAAGAGTGAAAGGAGGTTTTAAGGAGGTTTTATGTCAAAAAAATCACTCAGATTTCTCATTAGTTTTCTTATAGTGTTTTTCCTTTTCCTTGGAATAGTGTATTTTACAGGGAAAAAGATAGGAAAACTTTACGCGGGTATCCCATCAATTTCCTCAAATACCCTCGTTGAGGTTTACTTTGATAAGCCTGTGGTTGAAAGGCCACCACTTATACCGTTTAGAAATGTAACCCCTTTTCACAGGGTTATAAAGGCGCTTTACCATATACCTGAAGACAAAAATGTAAAAGCGGTTCTCGTATTCGGGAACAAACTCCCATTAAACATAGCACAGATCGAAGAGTTGAGAGATGCCCTCGATTACATTGTCAAAAATGGCAAAAAGGTGTTTGTTTATTTTGATGAAATAGGAACAAACTACTGTGTCGTACCAAAAGGAGGCGAGGTAATAATGCACCCCACTCCAGGAAGGTATGTTGCATTAAGCGGTTATTACACCGTGCAACCAATGTTTAAAACTCTGCTTGAAGAGAAATTAGGCATAAAGTTCACCGTTACCCATATCGGTAACTATAAAGGCGCAGGTGAACCATTTGTAAGGGACAAAATGTCACAGTACCTGAAAAAGGAATTGATTGAACTGTATGAATCTGACTGGGATTCTATGTGCGAAATGATATCAAAAGCAAGAGGATTCAATAAAAATGAGTTTGAAAAAAACCTTTACGATGGCAAATACTTTTTCTTGAAAAAGGAGGATGCAAAAAAATCAGGGTTTGTTGATACATTTGATCTTCCTGAAAATATTGAAAGCAGGTTTAACAGTACAATCTCAATCTCATCTTATTCAAAAACCTTATCTTCATTAGAAACAAAACCGATCGCCTTGATAATAGGAGAAGGTGAAGTTGTTATGGGAAAGGAAGAGCCATCCGTTTTTGGCTCAACAAAAAGCGTTATAGCGTCCGAAACCATGTGTGAAATAATTAGAAGAGCAGCAGATAATAACAGTGTAAAGGCAATAGTATTCAGGATTGATTCCCCCGGTGGCTCAGCACTGGCATCAGAATTGATAAACAGGGAATTAAAAAAAGCGGCAAAGAAGAAGCCGGTTATCATCTCTGTCGGGCACCTTGCAGCATCAGGTGGGTATTACATCTCAAGTGCAGGAGACGAGATAATAGCAGACAGAACATCCATTGTTGGGTCAATAGGAGTTGTATCACTTGTACCTGAAATAACAGAACTATCAAAAAGAATAGGCATAAACTTTGAAGAGATTAAAAGGGGTAAGTTTTCTGATTTCTTTTCCCCATTCAAATCCCCAACAGATGAAGAGAAACAATTACTCAAAAAATCTATGCTTGAAATATATTCTCTATTTAAACAGAGGGTTGCTGAGGGAAGAAAACTCGATTTAAAATATGTTGAATCAATAGCCCAGGGAAGGTTTTACTCCGGTAGAAAAGGGCTTGAATTAAAACTGGTTGACAGAATAGGAGGACTCCATGAAGCACTGGTTGAAGCCAGTAAAAGGGCAGGCTTAAAATCAACAGATTACACGGTGTTCACAGCAAGAAAGTCATTCTGGGAGATGCTTCAGGAAGATTTCAACACAAAAACAGATCTAAACAGCCTGATTGAAAACCAGATTAAGGCAATCAAAAGAGTTAGCCTGAAACCTCTTTTGCTTGAACCCTGCCTGGCAATGATTGATAAAGGGGAGTAAAATATGAGAAAAATTATACTTTTTTTTACTTTTGTACTGATTTCTTTAAATTGCTTTTCAGACAAACTTTTTAATGTTGTTTTGAAAAAATTAACCATTCCCAGAACAAGATTAATGGCGGCAAAATGGTCTCCATCTTCAAAATACATAGGATTTCTTTCTGATAAGGACAAAGACGGAAAACTTGATCTGTGGATATTTGACATAAAAAACGGTAAAGAGAGAGAGATCGTTAACTCGAATAAATTTAACATCAAAGAAAGTGCGGCTGAAAAGCAGTTAAAGGAGAGAATGAGGATAGGGGCAGGGGGAATAATTTTCTTCCACTGGCTTCACAATAAAGATGCAATAATGTTTAACCTTTCAGGAAATATTTACATAATTGATGTTGATAAGGGGGATATCGAAAAACTTGAAATCGGGGTTAAACCTGTTTTATTCCCGATAATCTCAAAAGATGACCGAAAGATTGCATTTGTGTCAAAGGGAAATGTTTATGTTTATCTTGTTAATTCAAAAAAGACAATTCAATTAACAAAAGATGCAACGAAAGAAAAATACTATGGTATGGCAGAGTTTGTTGCCTCCGAAGAACTGGACAGGTTCAGAGGGTTATGGTTTTCCCCGGAAGGAGACAAACTTCTATTCACATCTGTTGACGAAACCAAAATGGACAAATACCCTATAACAATTAATACCTCATTTAAGCCACATTATACCCTTCAAAACTATCCCTTTGCCGGGGGTAAAAATGCAGATGTTCAGCTCTTTATGGCAACCTTTCACAGAGAAGAATCCACTGTTAAAAAACTTGATTTTCCGGTAAAGGAAGAGGTTTATCTTGCAAGGGTTTACTTTTTAAAGAACAAACCATTAATCCACCTTATAAACAGAAAACAGAACAGACTTTACAGATACCTTGTAAACAAAAATGGTATGGAAGAGGTTTTTACAGAGGAATCCCCCGACTGGGTGAATCTTGACAGCAATTTCTACCCATTAAAAGATGGAAAAGGCTTTTTGTTTACCTCTGAAAACACACCATCAGGGTATAAACACCTTTTTCTTTACAGAGAAAAAACAACCGTTGAGCAGCTGACAAAAGGGGAATGGGAGATAAAGAGGTTTGCAGGATTTGACGGAGAGAATGTGTACTTCACCGCAAACATAACCCATCCCAACAATTGCGACCTTGCCTGTTATAACTTAAAAACAAAGTCAATCAAGGTTATTACAAAGAAAAAGGGCTATCACATAATTTCAATGTCGCCAGACTGTAATTACTACATTGACACCTACTCAAACAGGACAACACCATTTGAAAAAATCCTTGTCAACCTTAAAACAGGGGATAGAAGAATCATTGAAAAGGGGAAGGTTGAAAAAATAAAGGGGTTGGAAAACTGCAGGATAAGAGAAATAAGGTTTAAATCAAAAGACGGAACAAAATTCTTCGGGGTGCTTTTCTATCCAAAGAATGCAGAAAAGATAAAGTGCAAACTCCCTCTAATAGTTTACACCTATGGTGGCCCTCATGCACAGGTCTGCGCAAACATGTTCAACCCATGGGATTATTACTGGTTCAGATACTTTGCATCAAAGGGGTATGTGGTCTTCAAAATGGACAATAGGGGATCAGCAGGGAGGGGGCATAAGTTTGAGTCCCCCATTTACAGAGATATGGGTGATATTGAGTTGAAAGACCAGATTGAGGGGGTAAATTATATCTGTTCAAGGTTTCACTTCATTGACAAAAACAGGGTCGGAATCTGGGGCTGGTCTTACGGTGGTTATATGACTTTAATGGCAATGACAAAGTTTGCACCATTCTTCAAGGTTGGTGTTGCAGTTGCCCCTGTGTCAGACTGGCACCTATACGATTCAGGCTACACAGAAAGGTATATGGACCTGCCGGAAAACAACAAAAAGGGGTACAAAAATTCTTCCGCCTTAAACTTTGTTGACAGACTTTCAGGCAAACTCCTCATCCTTCACGGGGTTTCAGATGACAATGTCCACTTTCAAAACACAGAATTGTTTTTAAAAAAGGTGATTGATAAAGGCAAGCATATAGACTTAATGGTCTTTCCCGGCAAAAAGCACAGTTTAAGGGGTAAAAACACAAGGGATTATGTTTACAGAACAATTACCGAATACTTTTTAAAGAATCTGTGAAAATGACACAATTGATCGGGGGCACATGGACAATAGGAGAATGGCACTGGGGAAGGGTTGAAGAAAAAGATGTAAAAGAGGTGTGCCAATACTTTCTTGAAAAATACAGGTTCATTGACTCTGCCCCCGTTTACGGCTTTGGTAAGGCTGAAAAACTGATAGGAGAGGTATTAAAACATATAGATAGAAAAAGTGTAAAGATAATGACAAAGTTCGGTC
>JALSOA010000103.1 GCA_026986725.1 Acidobacteriota bacterium | reverse complement strand
AGCAGGGTATATTTTTAGGCTTCCAGCACCCAATTGAGGTGCCTGGAGTAACCGTTGTCAAGTTTTTACAGCAGGCTTACAAATCCTTAAAGGGGAGTATTGATTATACAGAATTTCAAAAATCCCTTACAGAGTGGATGAAGTTTTTAGGTATAGACAGGTCATTCCTTTACAGGTACCTCAACGAGGGCTTTTCCGGGGGAGAAAAGAAGAAATTGGAGACATTGCAGCTGCTTTTATTCAATCCAAAACTTGCAATTTTAGACGAGCCAGACTCAGGGCTTGATGTTGACGCATTGAAAATAGTGGGACAGGGGATTAAAAAAGCAAAAGAGAACGGAACAACAGTTTTGCTTATCACCCACTATCAGAAACTGTTAAACTACCTTAATGTGGATAAGGTCTTTGTTATGGATAAGGGCAGAATTGCAATTGAGGGAGATATAAAGTTAGCTGAAAAGATTGAGAAAAACGGTTATGACAGCATACTTGCAAACGCTTAAAAGGAGCGGGATATGACAAAAAACAACAATAAAGACCTAAAATCAATAAGCGAAGAGTACAAATACGGTTTCAAAACGGAGGAAAAATACAAATTCAAATCGGGGAAAGGGCTTACAGAAGAAATAGTAAGGGCAATATCAGAATTTAAAAGAGAGCCTGAATGGATGCTTGAATTCAGGCTTAAAGCCTATCATGCTTTCAAAAAGATGCCAATGCCATGGTGGGGAAATACAGAATTATTAAACACCGTGGATTTTAACAACATTCACTATTACATTAAACCTGAAAAAGACCATGAAAAGTCATGGGACGATGTCCCTGAAGAGATAAAAGAAACCTTTGACAAACTGGGAATCCCCGAGGTTGAGAGAAAGTTCCTTGCAGGGGTAACAGCCCAGTATGAATCAGAGGTTGTTTACCATTCAATAAAGAAAGAATTTGAAAAGTTAGGCATAGTTTTTCTTGATATGGATTCAGCCTTAAAAGAGTACCCTGAACTTGTAAAAAAGTACTTCGGGACTGTTATACCCATACACGACAACAAGTTTGCGGCATTAAATTCTGCCGTATGGTCTGGGGGAAGTTTTATCTATGTGCCAAAAGGGGTCAAGGTTGATACCCCCTTACAGGCTTATTTCAGAATAAATGCCCAGAATATGGGGCAATTTGAAAGAACACTTATAATTGCAGACGAAGATTCAGATGTTCATTACATTGAAGGTTGCTCTGCGCCTGTTTACTCATCCGACTCTCTGCACGCAGCTGTTGTTGAGGTAATCGCTTTAAAGGGTGCAAGGATAAGGTATTCAACCATTCAAAACTGGTCAAACAATGTGTACAACCTTGTAACAAAGAGGGCTGTTGCTTACGAAAATGCAAAGGTTGAATGGGTTGACGGAAACATAGGGGCAAAGTTCACCATGAAGTATCCGGCAATATTCCTTAAAGGGGAGGGAGCACACGCAGAGGTGCTTTCCGTTGCACTTGCGGGAGAGGGACAACATCAGGACAGCGGAGCAAAGGTTTTTCACCTTGCGTCAAACACAACATCAAGGATTGTCTCAAAGTCAATATCAAAGGGGACAGGAAGGGCATCTTACAGGGGATGGGTAAAGGTCAACAAAGGGTGCAAGAACTGTAAAAGCGATGTAAAATGCGATGCTCTCCTCTTTGGCAAAGGCTCAAGAAGCGATACCTATCCAAGGATGGAGATATACGAACCAACCACAAAGATAAGCCATGAGGCAACTGTCTCAAAG
>JALSOA010000102.1 GCA_026986725.1 Acidobacteriota bacterium | reverse complement strand
TGCATTCCGTACCCCTTTTCAATCCCGTATGCTGTTGCAAATGAATTTATCCCCTCGTCCATCCATGCGTTTTCAAACTCGTTAGTTGCAAATATTGCGTAGAAGTAATTGTGGCCAAATTCGTGGATTATGAGCATTTCAGGAAACCTCATTCCCTCTGGTATTTTGTAAGATGGGTAACCCCCTGTTACAAGCATTGGGTACTCCATCCCCCCTGCACCCTGAGCCTGTGGGGGAGGGCATACAAGGGTGAAATGAGGGTAAGGGTAGTTGTGACCGCAAAGTTCGCCGTACCACTTTAAAGCGTTTTTCAATGCCTTAAATTGCCTTTTTACAGTGTGTTCAAGTCCGGGAGGATAGAGCAAAGTTAAAGGGACATTGTGCCATTTGTCTTTGGCAACCTGCCAGTGATCCCATGCTGTCCATGCAAAGTCTATTACATTTTTCGCTTCAAATGTGGTTGTTTTAAATCCGTTTTTTGTTGCTTCGTTTATCTTTACCCCGGTTGCTCCCACAATGAATTTTTCAGGTGCTGTTATGCTAACTCTGTAATCGGCAAAATCTGCAAAAAACTCTGAGTTAAGGTGAAACAGGTGGCAGTTCCATCCCCTTTCTCCCTGATAAACCGCAATCTTTGGAAACCATTGGCCAGCCATAAAAAAGGTTTTCCAGTAGCCTGTTCTTGCGAATACCCTTGGAAACTTTGTTTCAAATTCAATTTCAATCTTTATTGTTTCACCCTTTTTTACTTCCCTGTTTAAAAAGATTACCCCGATTGAGTTGTCCGGCTTAACTAAAATATCTGTTGTTTCGTCTTTCCAGTAAAGGTTGAGTTTTTCAGGCTCTTTTATCCCGGTTAAGTATTTAAAGTTTTTCGTTGCATCCTTTTCGTTTATTTTTACCTTCAACACCTTGCAATAGCCGAATTTTTCAATGTTTTTCCCTTTAAATCTGAAATTCCTGTGTTTCCCGCCGGATTCAGCCATAAAAACGGTTTTGTTGTTTTGAAATGCGTTCATATAAAGGTGGAGAGGGATTATGGATGTGGGGTTGTCATATTTGTTCTCCCATACAATTGTTTCCCTGCCTTTTATTTTTTTTGTATCCGGATTTAATTTAACTGAAATGCTGTATTCAAGTGAAAAGGAAACCAGTGGCAAAAAGAAAATAAACAAAAACAGAACCTTTTTCATACTTTATCCTCCGTATTTACTTTCTTTCTTTTATACGGAAGATAGCAATAAATGTTTTTGCGACTATTTTGCAGTATAATGAAAAATAGTCTTGACTTTTTTGCAAAGTGGTTGTAAAAGGCTATTTTTTGCCTTTTGTTTCAAAAATGTTCGGAGATTGTGGGATAAAAAACTATGGCAGGGGAAGAGGTTTTTAACAGGTATTTTAGAAAATACGATGAGTGGTATGAGAAAAATAGGTCTGTTTATCTTTCTGAAATAGAGGCTTTGAAATTGTTTGTAAATGGGAAGGGTAAGGGGCTTGATATCGGGACAGGGACTGGAAGGTTTGCCATTCCCCTTGGTGTTAAGTTTGGGGTTGAGCCGTCTTTTAATATGGCTGCTGTTGCTAAAAAGAGAGGGGTTGAGGTTATTGCTGGAGTGGGAGAAAAACTCCCTTTTAAAGATGGAGTTTTTGATTTTGTTTTAATAGTCGTTTCCATTTGCTTTTTTGATAATCCTCTAAAAGCCCTGAGAGAGGCAAAGAGGGTTTTAAAGCCTTATGGAAATATTGTGATCGGTTTTGTTGATAGAGACAGTTTTCTTGGGGAGTATTATTTGAGGAAAAAAGATAAGA
>JALSOA010000101.1 GCA_026986725.1 Acidobacteriota bacterium | reverse complement strand
TTTCCTTTGCTGTGTAAAAGTTAAACTCAATGTGTTTTTTCAAAACCTCCGCCAATGCAATCATTCTGACTATTTTATCTGCGTATGTTCCCAGATCGGATTGAAATGTCATTTTTTCCAGCTTTTCCATTCGTGAAAAAAGCGGTTTTTTTCTGTCTTCGTCCCAGAAAAACTTTGCATCGTAAAGTCTTGCTGCAAGCACTCTCTCGTTTCCCTGCTTAACATACCCCTTTTTGTCTTCCCTTATTGATGCTATTGCCAGGAATTTGTTTGCGAGTTTCCCGTTTTTGTCCCTGACTGCAAAGTACTTTTGATGCTCTTTCATTGAGGTTATTAACACCTCTTCAGGTATTTCAAGAAACTTTTTGTCAAACTCCCCTTCAACAACAAAGGGTATCTCAACAAGGTGGGTTACCTCATTCAGGAGATCATTGTCTTTTATAACTTTGTGGCCTGTTTTTTCTTCAAATGACTTTATTTTTTTTGAGATAATCTCTTTTCTTTTTGAGTAATCAACGATAACTGCATTTTCTTCAAGTTTTTCAATGTAATCTGAAAAGGATGAGACCTCAATCTCTCTTTTGCCAAGTATTCTGTGGCCGTTTGTTTTGTTTGAGGACCTGACATTTGCGTACTCAAACTCAATAACCCTGCCGTCAAGCAAAGCAACCATCCATCTTATAGGCCGAACAAACCTTACATTGAGGCTTCCCCATTTCATATTCTTTCTGAACGGGATTTTTTTAAGCAATTCAGGGAGCACCTCTTTTAGAATGTCAACTGTTTCTCTTCCCTTTACAAACTTTTCGGCAACCGCTATCTCCCCTGTTTTCCCATCTTCAAATTTCACATCCTCAATTGATATGCTGTTCTTTCTGATAAACCCTTCAAGTGCCTTTGTTGGGTTCCCTTCATTGTCAAAGCAGATCCTTTTTGGAGGCCCCTGAACCTTTACCGTTTTGTCCTCTTCCCTTTCGTCTATCTTTTCTATGTAAAAAACAAGCCTTGTCGGGGATGCAAGGGTTTTTATCTCTGAGAAGTTTATTGAATAACCTGACAGAAGTTTTTTCAAAATCTCTTTGCCCTCGTTTAATGACGGCTCTATAAACCTTGCAGGTATCTCTTCGCAACCTATTTCAAAGAAGAATTCAGCCATTTATTTCCTCCAGATATACTTTTGCACATTGAACCGCAAGGTTTCTAACCCTTGCAATGTAACCTGCCCTTTCGGTTACCGATATTGCATTCTTTGCATCAAGCATATTGAATGTGTGGGAGCACTTCAATGCCCAGTCAAATGCAACCATTGGTAGTTTTTCATCAAGCATCTTTTTACACTCTTTTTCATAAAGGTCAAAGAGTTTAAAGTGAAGGTCAATGTCTGCTTTTTCAAATGAGTAAACTGAAAATTCGTACTCTTCCCTTTTTCTAACATCCCCGTATTTCACCCCATGCGCCCATTCAAGGTCAAATATGTTGTCAACTCTGTTTATAAACATACATATTCTCTCAATTCCGTAGGTGATCTCAACGGAGACAGGGCTTAAATCAATCCCCCCTGCCTGCTGAAAGTATGTGAACTGGGTTATTTCCATTCCGTCTAATAATACCTGCCATCCCACTCCCCATGCGCCAAGGGTGGGGGATTCCCAGTTGTCTTCCTCAAACCTTATGTCGTGCTCATCCGGATTGATTCCAAAAGCCTTCAATGAATCAATGTAAAGGTCAATAATGTTATCCGGAGACGGTTTCATAATAACCTGAAACTGGTAATGCTTGTAAACCCTGAATGGATTTTCCCCGTACCTTCCGTCTGTGGGCCTTCTTGACGGTTCGACATAGGCAACATTCCATGGTTTTTCCCCTAAAACCTTTAAAAAGGTGTGGGGATTCATTGTCCCTGCCCCTGTTTCAATATCGTAAGGCTGGGATATAATGCACCCTTTATTTGACCAGTAATTCTGCAAGGCTAATATCAATTCCTGAAAATTCAATGCACCTCTCCTTTAAGTTTTTTTACTCAAAGGATTATACCGTATTTTAAGCCTTATTCCAAAACAATGTACAGGAATAAGTTACTATTGCTTTTTAGTTTTTTTTCTCTAATTTTTCTTTAAAATTCAACAAAAACTGCTCGTCAACGGTTTTGACCCCAAGTTCAACCGCTTTTCTGAACTTTGAGCCGGGGTTTTTTCCCACAATTACATAGTCTGTTTTCCTTGAAACAGAGGAAGACACCTTTGCCCCGAGATTTTCAAGAAACTCTGTTGCCTCTTTTCTTGTGAAGTTTTCCATCTCCCCTGTTAAAACAAAGGTAAGCCCCTTTAAAGGCTGTGGCTTATTCTTCTCATCTTTTATCTCAAACTGAAGGTTGTGCTTTTTTAACTTTTCAATAAGTTCAAGGTTGTGCTTCAAGGAGAAGTACTTTTTTATTGATTCTGCAATCTTTTTCCCTATTCCCTCAATCTCTGCAATCTCTTCCTCATTTGCATTGATTATTCTGTCTATGCTTTTGAAGTGAGCGGCAAGGAGTTTTGCTGCCTTCTGTCCAACATACCTTATACCAAGTGCGTAAAGAACATTCGGGAAGGGCTTTTGCTTTGATTTTTCAATCTCTTTTAAGAGGTTTTCCGCTGATTTATCCCCCATTCTCTCAAGGGATGCTATATCTTCCTTTTTTAATTGATAGATGCTTGCAAAGTCTTTTAAAAGGTTTTTTTCAAGAAGTCTGTCAACAAGGGATTCCCCCATGCCCCTTATATCCATTGCATCCCTTGAAACAAAGTGAAGTATTGAGTTTTTCAAAATGGCAGGGCAGGAAGGGTTAATGCACCTTACTGCAACCTCTCCCTCAAGTTGCACTGTTTTCTCTCCGCAAACAGGACACTTTTCCGGGGGAGTAATCTCTTTTTCAATGCCGCTTCTCTTAGACTTTACAACCTTTACAACCTTTGGGATTATCTCTCCTGCCTTTTCAACAAAAACAGTATCCCCGATTCGTATATCAAGCCTCTTTATCTCGTCAAAGTTGTGAAGGGTTGCCCTTTTAACCGTTGTGCCTGCAAGCTTCACAGGCTCAAGCTCTGCAACAGGGGTAATTACCCCTGTTCTTCCAACCTGAAAGGTTACATTGAGGATCCTTGTTGTTGCCTGCTCAGGTTTGAATTTAAATGCTATTGCATACCTTGGAAACTTTGCGGTTGTCCCTAACTTTTCCCAGAGACTTACATTGTCAACCTTTATAACCATACCGTCAACAGGGAAGGTTAAAGAAGGTTTAATAACCTCTTCAAATTTTTTGCAGTATTCAACAACCTCTTTTATCTCCTTTAACTTTAATGTGTGTGGTGGGGTATCAAATCCAAGTGAGTTTAAAAGTTTAAGCCTTTCAAAGTGAGAGCGGGGAAGGAATGATTCGTCTGTGATTATTTGATAACAGTACATCTGCATTCCCCTTTTTGATGCAATTTTGGGGTCTTTCAGCCTTATTGTGCCTGCAACTGCATTTCTCGGGTTTGCAAACAACTCTTCCCCGTTTTGTTCCTTTTCTTCGTTGATCTTTCTGAATGTTTCAAAGGGAAGAAAAACCTCTCCCCTCACCTCAAAGTAATCGGGGATTTTTGAAAAAATCTTTAAGGGTATGTTTTTAATTGTTTTTGCATTTTCAATAACATTGTCCCCCTGAACTCCGTCTCCCCTTGTTATTGCCATTGAAAGAACCCCGTTTTTGTAAATAAGTGCAAGCCCTATCCCGTCTATCTTTGGCTCAACAGTGTACTCGACGCTGTGGCCAAGGAGTTTTTCCACCCTTTCATTGAAGTTTAAAAGCTCCCCTTCCGAATAGGCATTGTCAAGGGATATCATCGGGATGGAGTGTTTTACTGTTTCAAAACCCTCAACAGGCTCTCCGCCAACCCTTGATGTGGGGGAGTATGGCAGTTTAAATTCAGGGAATTGATCTTCAAGTTTTTGAAGTTTTTTCAAAAGCATATCGTATTCGTAATCGGATATCTCAGGCTGGTTTTTTACATAGTAAAGGTAATTGTGCCTTAGCAACTCCTCTGTTAATCTCTCAATCTCCCTCTTTGCCTCTTCCCTGTTCATAAAATGCTCCTTAAACTATGGGATAATTTTTAAACTTTTTAACTGATTTTTGTAAATTTCTCTTAATTTTAAAAAGTATTCGTCGTACCTTCCAGAGCGGAAATCGGGGAATGTCCATATAAAGGGGGTGAGTTTTTTCTTTCCCAGAAGAAGCACGAGGTCTGCACATATCCCCTCTCTTAAATATATTTTGTGCCCCATATACTTTTCGGATACAAGCACAAGTTTGTAGAGGTCAATGTATCCCGGGTCAATGTTTAATCTTCTTTTCCCGTTTTCAGAAAAATTCTCTTCATATTCAAGGCATTTTTTCTTTATATTAACTATAAAGTCTCCTTCTGTTAGTTTTTTAAATGAAAAAAATTGCCTTTTCAGATTTTCCCCCATTTCAGGTTTGTAGTAGTCTGTAAAGTCAAAGGGGAATGGTTCTGAAATTGTGTCTATCTCTCCGAAGTGTTTTGAGATTTTTTGTTTAAAATTCTCAAATAATTTTTCATCCGAGTGTATTACGGAAACAAAGTTTTTTACAGGTGGAAATTTACCCTTTCCTAAAAACATAAATCCCCTGAAAAATCATAACACAATTGTTTTTAAATTTTGTTGTTTTGTTTGATTCTTTTAATTATAATCTTTTTATGACTGATGGGTTTGATAGAGTGGATGGCTTAAAATTAAACAGAGAACTTTTTAATAGATTTGCAAAGATGATAAAAGAAAAAACTGGTATTTTTTTTGATGTTTCAAAGATGTATTTTCTTGAGACAAAGTTGAAAAAACGAATGAAGATAATGGGAGTAAATGATTTTTTAAGTTATCTTATGCTTCTGGAATCAGATCTTCTTGATCAGGAGTTTGGAAAACTTATTGATGAAATAGTAACCAATGAAACCTCTTTTTTTCGGATAAGTTCTCAATTCAGGGCTTTTGAAGAGTATGTGATTCCTGACTTGCTTGAAAGGAAAAGAAACATTCAGTCCAGAAGCCTATCTTTTTTAAGCGCCGGTTGTTCAACCGGGGAAGAGACCTATTCAATTGCGATCTCTGTTTTTGAATGTTTGCGGAGGTTTGCCCCTGATTTTGATTTTAATGTTGTGGGGATTGATATTTCAGAAAAGGCCATTAAATTTGCAAATAATGGAATGTATCCTCAGCTGAATGGCTTTATTGATGATGAAAGATTTGACAGATATTTCTGGAAGCAAAAAGAGGCCTTTTTTGTTAATGATATTTTAAAAAGAAGGGTCTTTTTCAAAAGAGGGAATCTGATTGAAAGGAGCGAGATTCTTTCTTCAGGTTTTTTTGATGCTATTTTTTGCAGGTATGTTTTAATTTACCTTGATGAGAATGCGAAAAAAAGAGTGCTTGAAAACCTTTTTTCTGTTCTTCAACCGGGAGGTTTTTTGTTTGTTGCGCCTTCTGAGTGCTACAATGTGCCTGATAGTTTTGCGCGGATTCTGTATAAAAATGCAATTATATTTCGTAAGCCTTTTTGATTTTTTGATACCATATATATTATGAGGTTTTTTTTCTTAATTTTTTTGTTTTTTTCATTATTTTGCAATGCCAGGGTTTTGCCCTTAAAAGGGTTGAAATGTGATTACCTGATTGATCTGGATAGAAGAGTTTTATTGTGTGACCACAGATCTTTTTCACTAAAAAAAATGCCATTTAAAGGATACCTGTTCGTTTATGGGAAAGAACTTTATTGTTTAAAAGGGAATGTTGTTTCATGTGAGGAGAGAAAGTGGACCCTGGATTTTAATAGAGAAAAAATTTTGCTTCCTGATACTGATGATTTGGTTTCTATCCAGAATTTTGTGTTGAGAGATTTTCTTTTTTTGCCCGAGAAAGATGGTTTTGCGGTTTACAGAATAGGACAGTTTGGGAGATGTGGCTTTCTAAAAACTTCATTTGAGATCACCGGGAATATTCTGGTATTTCCCCGGATTTTTTTAAAAAACGATTTTACTTTTTTAAAACACAGAGGGTATGTTGAGGTCTTTAAAAATTTTAAAAAAATAAAAACCATTTTCCCATCACCCCATTCCATTCAATTCTTTCTGTCTGTGGGAGAGGATTTTTTTTCAATTTTAACGGTTGAAAAACCGGGGGGTGTTTTTTCAATATTTACAAGAGTTATTTCCTACGATTATGAGTTTAATAAAGTAAAAGAATTGAAAAGAGACTGTTTTGCCATACATGTTTTTCCTTTAAATGGTGATTTTGTTTACGATAAAAAGGATGTTTCAATATTCTCTCTTTTTGGAGGTAAGAAGATATATTTTGAAAGAACATTTATGAAAAGAGGAAGGGTGAAAGATTATTCTTTTTCTCTTTCAAGCAAAAGAAGACATCTTTATTTTTTGCGTATTAAAAACAAAATCTGTGTTCTTGCACAATGTAAGGATGGGAAGGTATTTCTTCTGGATCTTAATAAGGACAAAAGGGTGAAATTAAATGGCAGATTTTATTATGAGTATGATTTTTTACGGGGGAAGAAGGGTGGAATATTTTTTGAAGAGGATGGTGACAGGTATATTCCTGTTAGGTTTAATTGTGGTTTGTTTCCCCGCTTTTTCTGAAGTGTGCGGTGGGTACTGTCTTGAAAAAGGGGTTTTCTTAATAAAAAAGGAAGAGGGTGTTTACAGGGTTTACCGCAAGGGGAAAGCGATTGTTGATTTTAAAAAACTTTATGCTTACGGTTCGAATGGCAAAGATTGTGTTTGTTTTTTAACTGATGGGAAACAGATTGTATTTTTTAAGGGTAAAAGGATTGATCTTTTAATTAATCCTTCCGTTTTTTACTTAAATTCTTTTCCCTGTTATGAAAATTTTTTTGTTAATAATAATACTGTGTATGTGGCAGATTCGTCACCGTACCTTTACTCTCTTTCAAAAAAGAAAAAAGTTTCTTTAAAAGGATTGTGTTACAAGTTTGAAAACTCTCTTTTTCTTGTAAGACCTGAGTATTTGTATCTATTTGATGGGTACATGTTTTTTCTGTCAAATAGAACGGTGTACGCTTTTTCTTTAAATTCAAACGAAATTATTGCACGGAAGTTTGTGCCTGATCTTTTCCTTTCTTATGCTGAAAAAAAGGGAGACAGAGTAAGACTTTTTTTTGATTACGGAGAGAATTGTTTGAGTTTTGATTTGAAGGATAAAGTATTCAGAAAGGAAAAAAGAGACAGAAAAAGCGATTATATGGTTTTTAATGGAAGAATAAGATGTTTAAATAATGTTAAAATTGAAATCAGTTTGTTGCACAAAGGATTGGAGATGAGTTTTAAATTAAAGGTGAAAGTAAGTCAAATGGGCAGAGTGCTTTTAGACAAAACGCTTAATGAGAGGTTCGCAATAAATGAAGAAAATATGCTGAATGTTGGTGTCCCCTTTTTTAGCCAGTTAGAGGGAGTTGTTGTGTTCACCATTGTGGGGAAACGGGTGTTTTTTTACAGAGAGGAAAGTGGAAAAGTGGCGGTGATGATTACACCTGTGAACAGGCGTTTTTATATTCTGGATGGGAGGGTTATTTTTCTCAATTAGAGAAGCCAGTCGTCAAGCTTTTGAGATGTGGTTTCCGGGAGGTAACTTAAAAACTCTCTTACAATCAAATCCCTTTCTTTTTTTGTTTTTATACTTTCCAGCTTTATTTTGAAGTCCCTTGCAAAGTTGAAAACCTCTTTAAAACCTTCTTTTGAGTTCAGGTTGAGGTTTTCATTTTTTCCCCTTCTAATCACCCTTTCGAATATAGGGGAGAGGGCAATTTGAAGGGAGTGATTAGTTACCGGAATGTCAAAGTTTTCAAAAAATGCGGTTAAATAATTTTCTAAAACCCTTTCTGGCTGCTTGCTTCTTTCTAAAATCCCTCCAATATCAACAAAAGGAAGTATTAGTTTTACAAGTTGCTCAAGGGATATTACACCTTTTTCCGCTTTCGAGACTTTTATCTTTCTGTATAAGGGGGAGGTATTGCTTTTGGAAAGTTTCAAGGCAGTATCCGTGGCTTTTCTTTCAGCCTGCTTTGTATCCCCTATGTAATGCCTTATATCAAGGAGAAGGGATTTGCTTAAAGGCTTTTGAGTGGTGTTTATAACTGTGAAAAGATGGGCGGCGGTTTTTAAGTCAAGGTTTAAAAACCCTACAACAGGCACCTCAAAGTCAAGGTTATCAAGATAATTGAATGCCATAAGCCTGTGCTGTCCATCAAGAATGTAGGCACACTTCTCATCGGGTATTTCAAGATAACCGCATTCAATACCGTTGATCTTTTCAGGCAAAAACTTCACCTTTTCATTGAAGTTGACAATTATATTGTTTGGAATTGCTGCATCGTTGTTTAAAAGGTATGTTGCAATCTGTTTAAGCCTTTTTTTGTCCAATATTCTTTGCAATGCGGTTTTGTTTTCGCTTGTCCTCGGTTCAATAATTGTAAGTTTTAAAAGTTCGGAAGCCTTTATCTTGAATATGTATAGAGGCAAACCCTTTTGTTTTAAAAAAATTGCAAAAACCCTCATCTCTCTATTCCTGCCCTTGCTTCAATTCCTTTTTTATAGTAATGTTTGACCTCTTTCATCTCTGTTACAAGGTCTGCCAATTCAATTAACTCTTTCGGTGCATACCTTCCCGTTAACACAATTTCAACATTTTGAGGCCTTTTTTTTATCAATTCAACAACCTCATTAAGTTCAATAAGTTTAAAGTAAAGAGCAACATTTATCTCATCAAGGATAACTATATTGTAATCTCCTGAAAAAATTGCATTTTTACACTCTTTAAACCCGTTTTGAGCAAGTTTTTTATCTTCCTCTGTAATCTCATGCACAAAAGAGGGTTTCCCAAACTGCTTTACCTTTACAAGACCGTTCGTAAATTTTTCAATCTCTAATTCTCCGTACTTTACCCCCTTTAGAAACTGCCCGATAAATGTTCTGTATCCGTTACCCGCTGCCCTTATTGCAAGCCCGAACGCCGCCGTTGTTTTCCCTTTGCCATTCCCGGTGTATATATGCACAAACCCAAAACTCATAAATTCCCCTTTGGTTTATGTTTATTTCTAACTAATTTTATCATACCTGATTTTTCTGTTGTAAAATTAACTTTATGGATGGAAAGAAAATATTGAGAGAGGATATTGTTGACCTTTCCGATTACGGAAGGGAAATTGCAATTGTTATAGCAAAGCCTCTTGCAAAGTGGAAAGTAAGGGCGTGGCATGTTACTGTTTTTCACTTTTTGTTAATGATTTACTGTTGTTTTCTTGTATATAAAAACACACTATCTTCCCTGGCACTTGCTTCAATATTTTTAATGTTAAAAAACATCTTTGATGCTGTTGATGGCTCAATTGCAAGGATCCAGAAAAGGCCGAGCAAGGTTGGAAGGTTTCTTGACAGCAACCTTGATTTTCTGGGGCACATTTTCCTCTTTTTTGCTATCAGGGATATTTCTTTCATTTTGAAGTTGGCAGGCTTTTTTTCTTTTGTTTTTCAGGGCTCTGTCTTCAATTATTACTTTGTTTTGTTCAGGCATTACGATAATGGTGATAGAACCAGCAAGTTAAACGAAAATGGGAAAAGCGAGTTTTCCTATGACAACCCCTGTATTGTTAAAATCCTTTATTTTTTCTATGCAATTTTTTACGGATGGCAGGATAAATTTATTGATTTTGTTGATGTTAAAGTTTTAAACTGTGGGAGAAAAAAGCCTGATAGAAATTTCCTTGCCTTTGTTTCTATTTTCGGACCCGGGTTTCAGTACCTTTTTATTATGCTGTTTTTCACTGCTGGAAATGCCTATTTAATTCCATTGTTCTTTATTTTCCCGTATAATGGATTGTTGTTGACTGCCTTTTATTTTAGAAAGGGGTGCAAAAAAGGTGAATAAAAATAGTGTGGTTTTAACAAGGCGTTTTTACTTCTGTGCAGCGCACTATTACAGGGTTGAAGAGTGGAGTGATGAGAAAAACAGAGAGGTTTTCGGTATTCACTCAAACCCCACAGGGCATGGGCATAACTTTGTCCTTGATGTGTCTGTAAAGGGGGAGATTGACCCTGTGACGGGAATGATTATAAACCTCACTGATTTAAAGAGGATAGTTACCCCCATTGTTGAAAGGTTTGACCACACATTTTTAAACAAAGATTTACCATATTTTCAGAGTATGCAACCCACAGTGGAGAATCTTTCAAAACTTTTCTGGGAATTGATTGAGGATAAGTTACCTGACGGTGTTTTTCTTCACAGAATCAGATTGAAAGCAACTGAAAAGGTTTTTGCAGAATACTATGGAGACGGGATTGGGGTTTTTTGTAAAAAGTACAGGTTTTCAGCAGGCCACAGGCTTTTTTCAGAAAAATTAAGTGAAGAGGAAAATAAAAAAGTTTACGGGAAGTGCAATAATTTTTACGGGCACGGGCACAATTATTATTTAAAGGTGTGTTATTTTTCCGAAATAGATGAAAAAACAGGAATGACAATACCTCTAAGCGAGCTTGACAGAAGGGTTAAGGGATTTTTGAAAACACTTTCAGGCAAAAGGCTTGACAAGGATATTGAGTTTTTTAAGGATAAGCCAGCAACAAGTGAAAACCTTTTGATCTTTGTAAAACAGGGGTTATCAAAGTTGCTGGGGGAGAATGTTAAAAAACTTGAGATTTCTGAAACAAGAAACAATTTTTTTGAATATCTGGAGGATAAAGATGGATGAGAGAAATGCGAAGATAGAGCATCACATTAAAGAAATTTTAAAACTTATCGGGGAAGACCCTGATAGAGAGGGGCTTGTTGATACCCCTAAAAGGGTTGCAAAGATGTACCTTTCCGAGATTTTTGAGGGGTACAGGCAATCGCCAAAAGAAATTTTGAACAATGCTGTCTTTCATTCAGATTACGAAGAGATGGTAATTGTTAAAGACATAGATTTTTACTCAATGTGTGAGCATCATTTAATCCCGTTTTTCGGGGTGGTTCATGTGGGGTATATCCCTGACGGGAAGTTGATCGGTTTAAGTAAAATTCCCCGACTTGTTGATATGTTTGCAAGAAGGTTGCAGATTCAGGAGCAGATGACTGTTCAGATTGCAAAAACCCTTGAAGAGTTGCTTGAACCAAAGGGTGTTGCGGTTGTTGTTGAGGCCATACACCTTTGCTCTGTTATGAGAGGGGTCAGAAAGCCGAGGAATAAGATGATAACATCTGAGGTTAGAGGCGCTTTCAGAAAGCATCAGAAAACAAGGGAAGAGTTTTTCTCCCACATTGGCCGGAAGTTCAGTTTGATAGATTGATGAAAAGGGTATTGATTACCGGAGTTTCAACAGGGATTGGCAGGGCTCTGCTTGATATTTTTCTTGAAAAAAACTGGTTTGTTTACGGGGTTGGGAGAAAATACACTGATATAAATAACTCAAACTTTTTGTTTTATAGAAATGATTTTGAAGATTTTGAAAATATTGAGATAGACAAAAGTATTGATATTGTGGTTTTAAATTCAGGTATTACCCTTTACAAAAGAATGAAAGATGTTGAAGTTAAAGATTGTTTAAAAATTTTCAATGTAAATGTGTGGGGAAATCTCTTTGTGCTAAAGAGTGTTTTGAAAAATTTTAAAAAAGATTCAATTGTTGTGTTCATCTCTTCTATTGCAATATTTCCTGAAAACAATTTTAAAAACTGGGGGCTTTATTCTTCCTCAAAGATTGCAATGGAAAAGGCTTTGCAGATCTTTTCAAAAGAGGAAGGGTTCAGATTGTTGATTTTCAATACAGGAAGGGTTAAAACCCCTTTGTGGGATAATGTAAGCGGGGAAGAAAAAGGATTGCCCATGTTTGGTCCTGAAGAGATAGCAAAAGAGATTTTTGAGAATATAAACTCCTTCTGTTTACAGGGGATAGATTTTAAAAGAGTGATTCTTAAAAACCCCTCTCAATAAGGTAAACATCCATTTGCTGATAAAATTTTCCTTTGTAAAACTCAAATATTGAATGCACCATCTTTTCAATGCTTTTGTTCCACACAGTCCTTTCGTTTTCAGCAATTGTTTCCTGAAAAAAGTGCTCAAAGTTGTTGAATGTTTTTTCTTTTCCGTAGGTTTTGATTTTTTCAATGTGAAATTTTCTTTTAAGCGAATACAGTGTTTCAAGTACAGATAACCTCATTTCCCTTTCGGGAAAGACAATGGATTTTATTTTTTCGTAAGTGCCTTCTCCAATAGTTGCCTCAATTATAATCACCTTTTGATAATCTTTTTCAAGCAGTTTTTCAATTAATTCTTTCTGATAGTTTTCTGGTATATGGTGCATTGATTGCTTGAAAACAAAGGTATCAAATTTAAAGAGTTTAACGGGTAAATCCTTTGCCGATGCTATAAAAACCCTGTTTGATAAAGGTTTTTCTATCTTTATGTCAAATCCGAATGCTTTAATGCCGTGTTTGTTCAGGTATTTTACCAATTCGCCGTTTCCGCATCCAATGTCAAGAACATATTTTGATTTTACCTTTTTTAATATGTTTTTAATCAGGATTGTTTCTTCTTTTTTGTTTGTTATCTCCATGCCAGTTCTTTTGCTCCTTTGCAGGTTTGTTTGGTCAATGTGATTACCCCTTAACGATAGAAAGCACTGTTTCAGTTATAGAGTAAAAGTAATCTTTGAGTTTTTCAAGAAGAAAGTAAAATGCCGGGACAACAAATAATGTTAGGAGGGTTGAGGTGGTTAACCCGCCTATTACTGTAATTGCAAGGGGAGAATAGGGAATCCCCACGAGGTTTGCATTACCTAATGCGAGTGGGATAAGTCCGATAATTGTTGTCATTGCTGTCATTAAGACAGGTCTTAACCGATCCGTGCTTCCCTGAACAATTGCTTTTTCAACTGTCAGCCCACTTTTCCTTAACCTGTTTATGTGGTCAATCAGGACAATGCCGTTGTTTACGACGATCCCAACAAGTATTAAAACACCGGTTGCAGCCATAGGGTTGAAAACAGTGTCAGTTAGATAAATCAACCAGTAAGAACCAACAAATGCAAGGGGGACAGAGATTATTATTGAAAATGGGAGGATGAACGATTCGAAAAGTACCCCCATTAAAAGGAGAACAAATGTGGCTGCAAGTATGGCTGCATAAAATGTGGAGTTGTCAGATTCTTCAACATCCTGGAACCTTCTCCCCTTGCTCCATGTGTATCCGGGTGGGAATCTCATTGATGAGATTACACTTTCGATCTTTTTTGACAGTCTGTAAAAGTTTGTGTTTGAATATGTGATTTTAACGCCAAGCATTGTGTTTTTGTTTCTTCTGCGAATCTGTGGCCATGCCTCACCCTTTTGAAACCTTGTGAATGCTTCAACAGGCAGTTGTTTACCTTTTACAGGGATTGTTATTGTTTTCAATTTTGATAAAGAGTTTTTGTTTCTTTCAAGAAATGAAAGCCTGATGTCTATCATTCTATCTTTTGTTTGAAACTTCTGAAGGGGGATCTCCCTTAAAAGCCAGCTTATTGAGGATTCAATTTCAATGGGAAGTATCCCCTTTTTCATGGCTGTTTCCCTCTTTACTCTGGCGATTATCTGCTCATTTCTGTTGTCAACATCTATGTCTATGTTAATAATGCCTCTGGTACCTTTTAATCTCATTTTGAATTCTTTTGCGAGCATCATTAAAGTATTTTGATCTTTCCCGTAAAAATATATGGTTACTGTTGCTCCTTTTGAAGATGAGTAATCCCCTCTAAATCTGTAAGTTATACCGGGCAGTTCAGGAAGCATTCCCTTTGCCTCTTTCATAACCTGAGCAACATCCTTTTTTGCATCCGATGAATCTTTAAGCCATAACGAGAGATTTGACCTGTTTATGCCTGCTCTTGTGGTAATTGATTTTATTTCAAGATATTTTTTTCTTTTGTTAAAAAGTTTTGTTAATGATTGTAAAAAATCATCTTTTTGTTTTAAGGTATAGTTTCTGGGGAAATTTATTCTGAGCCTTACGGATCTGGGACCACCTTCCATATTACCCGTTTTTTTCATCTTTTTCAATGGATATGCAGTGGAGATCAAAAGCAAAAAAACTATAATAAAAAGAACGGCCTTGTGGTTGAGGGTGTAAGATAGGGTTTTGCTGTATATGGTCCTTATTCCTTCTATAAATATGGAGTTTTTATCCTTGCCATTAGATTTCAGAAATCTGGCAGATGTAAATGGAATAAGGACCAATGCCACAAAGAGTGAGGAAAGGAGGGCATAAATTATAGACAAGCCCACGTGCTTCATAAAAAGCCTCAACATGTTATCACTGCCCATTAACATTACAGGAAGGAACACCACTATAGTGGTTAATGTTGCAAGGGTAATTGCGAGACCAACTTCATTTGTTCCTTTAATTGAGGCTGTTATTGTGTCAACTCCCAGACCTTTTAATCTGTCTATGTTTTCTGAAATAACTATTGAATTGTCAACGAGCATCCCTACTGCGAGCATTAGTCCCATTAGCGACAGAAGATTGAGGGAGCTTCCTGTAAAATAAAGCCAGAGTATTGCCATAAAAAGAGAAAAGGGTATTGAAAGGGATACAACTATTGTAAGTCTAAACCTTCTTATAAAGAAAAATACAATTAACATTGCAAGAAGGCCACCAATTATGCCTGAATTTTTCAGGTCATTTAAGGATGTCTCAATTGTTTTTCCCTGATCCCATAGTGGAAAGATCACGAAACCTTTAAACCTTCTGTCATTTAATAAGAGATTTTTTACACTTTTATTTAATTTTCTGCATAGTTTGACAGTGTTGCTCCCAGATTCTTTGTATATGTTTAAAATAATTCCCTTTTCACCATTCACTCTGAATATAGAGTTTGTTGGGGGTTCTTTGTAACTGATTTTTGCTATATCTTTTAGTTTTAGATTGTTTACTCCCAGGGGGAGGTTTTCTATCTCTTTCAACGAGTTAAACCTTGCATTTACAATGATGTTTTTCTTCTTTCCATTGTTGATGGTATATCCGCAGGACATAAGAAAGTTATCCTTTTTTAATCTGTTTACAAGGGTGTAAAGGTTAACTCTGTGTTGCTTTAATTTGTTAGCGTCTATGTCTATGTATATAAATCTTTCTTTTAATCCCTCAAACTCAATCTTTGCAACTCCATCTATCCTCTGAATATATGGCTTTAAAACATTGTTAAGGAGGAAATAAGTGTTCTGACTATATTTTGGTGGTTTTATTACAAAAACAAAAACAGCCATGTCGTTCGGGTTCCATCTTTTTATGAAAATTTTGTCAATTTCATCTGGAAGTTTTGGTCTTACCCTCTCTATTCTGTCAGAGACTTCCTGGTAAGCAATTGCCATATCAATGCTCTGGTTAAATTCAATCCAAAAGAATGCTCCATCGGTACTTGAGTTTGAGTTCAATGTTTTTATCCCCTGTATTGTTGATAGTTCGTCTTCGACCGGTATTGTTATTTGATTTAACACCTCATCCGGGCTTGATGACGAGTATGGAATATATATCCACATAAAGTACCCGGAAAAGTCGTCTGGAAGCATTTTTAAAGGGATTTTTATGTATGCAATGACACCGAATATAATTATTAATAGCAGTAACATTATCACGCTTATTGGCCGTTTTACACTTATTTCCGGCAAACTCATACTCTCTCCCTTTAGGTTAATAACGGATAAAATCCGTTTTTGTTTAATAAACATTAGATTTTTTTCTTTTTTTTTATTAAAATTTTATAAACTGCTGTATTGGGAAGGTTGTTTGTATGGTTACTTTTAATTATCAGGCAAAAGAAGTTAGTATTAAGATAGTTTATTACGGTCCCGGATTGTGTGGAAAGACCACAACCCTTCAGTACATTTACAGTACCTTGCCGGATGAAACCAAAGGTAAGATGTTGTCCCTTGCTACCCAGACTGATAGAACTTTGTTTTTTGATTTTCTTCCCATCCAGCTTGGAAAGATTAAGGGTCTTGATACCAAGATTCAGTTGTACACAGTCCCGGGACAGGTTTTTTACAATCAAACGAGAAAACTTGTTTTAAAAGGAGTTGATGGCATAGTCTTTGTTGCAGACTCTCAAACTGGAATGCTTGATGCAAATAAGGAGAGTTTTGATAATATGCTTTCAAACCTTGATTCACTTGGCCTGAAACTTGAGGATATACCTCATGTTATGCAGTACAATAAAAGAGATCTTCCTAATTTACTTGATGTGGAAACCTTAAACAGAGAGTTAAATATTTACAATGTACCATACTTTGAAACATCTGCAATAACTGGAGATGGTATTGTTGAGACATTGAAAGAGATTATAAGGCTAACCCTTGTAAATATAACGGAGAAGTACAATGTTGAAATCGAATATATGGTTGAAGAGGAGGATGAAGTTGCTGATGAAAGAATAGATGAATCCATTGATACTCAGGAGATCTCCCCTGCTGACCTTGAGGACATGGATACCGACATAAATTTTTCCGTTGATCTTGACGACAGGGTTATTGGAGAAGATTACGAAGACTCTAATGTTGAAAGTCTTGATGAAGCCGATGAGTACCTTGGGGAATCGATTGAGGAACTTGAAGATAAAAATGTGGAGGAGATGGAGAGTATTGAAGAGGTTGATGAGATTTTAGATGAGGAAGGAATTGAAACGGAGACAGAGAATGTGGAAGGAACGACTGAAATCCAGGAGGATCAATTAGAAACCCAGAAAATAGATAGTAAGGTTTTAGAAGAGCAGGTTGAAACGGCGGATTTAGAAGTTGAGGAGATAGAAGTGGAAGCCCCGAGGGTTGTAAAAGCCAACAATGGATTTTTTGTGCCCATAACGATTGTACTTCCGGAGGGAATGGATAAAGATGTTAGATTAAACATAGATTTAAGGCTTGAGATTAAAAGGAAAAAGAGGTAACTATGGATTTTAAAAAAGCCTTTATTGCAATAACGGTTGCATTTTTAACGGTTTTGATAGATGCAGTGTTGAAAACCATGTACATTTTCCCTATTGTTGTTATCGCTTTTTTAACTTACTTTCTTATGAAATTTTACGAAGAAGCCGGTTCCCCCGATGTTGAAGTAAACACTAAAAATAGGGGAAAAGAGATAAATGTTAAAAGCATACCCCGTTGCAATGTTGAATTTTTAAAAGCAATAGTTAAAAAGAGGGTGAAGGATTATGAAGGCAACAGATTTCTGGTTGGATACTTAAATAAGAAGGTGACCGAACTTAAAGAGAAAAAAATTGATCTTCAAAGACTTTCCCTCGCTGAATTAAGTGGGTTTTTTGATTTGAAAGAGAAATTAAGCGGAAATGTTTTTGCAAAAAAAGGCTTTTTTGAAAGTGAGTTAAAAGATTTTTTTGGTTTTCTGGATAGAGATGGTATGAAATACTATTTTAAAGTAAATTTTGAAACTGGCGTGGAGTGTTCAGGCCTTGCTCCTTTTATTGTTGAGGTTGTTTTTCACAATTTGAAATTAACAGAGCGTCAGATCGGTATTGTTTTAACTTCAAACAGATATACAGGTAAAAACAGGGTTGTTGAAAAGTTGTTAAAGGTAAGGAAAGTGGTGGAGGATTCGGGAGGATTTTTTGTTATTGTAAAAGGTAATGGTTTAAGTGTGTTTTTTGGCTTTGCTGGTTATTTTGATTAATGGATAAAGGGATTTATCTTTTAATTGTTTTTTTACCTTCCAGAACTGTTTTAAAAACAAAGGCAAAGGAATTTAATCTCAGAAAAGGGTATTATTATTACTCCGGTTCAGCGATGAGGAATTTAAGTGCCAGGGTTAAAAGGCATATAAAAGTTTTAAAGAAAAAACACTGGCACATTGATTTTTTAATAGAAAAAGGGGAGATTGTTTTAATAAACCCTTACATTGTGGGAGATAAAGAATTTGAGCATATTCTTGCACATCTTTTAAGTGAAAAGTTAAGTGCCATAAAGGGGTTTGGATGCGGGGATTGTAAATGCGAAACTCATCTTTTTTATTCTCAAAAACTTTACCTTTACCCTTTTTTAAAAGAACTATTTAAAATTCAGATAGAAAGGGTAATTGAAATTTTAATTGATCTTTACAGAGGTAAAGAGACACCGGTTGAAAGGTTTAAAACTCCCTGGGAATTGCTTGTTTCCTGTGTGATTTCTTTGAGAACAAGAGACGAGGTAACGGCAATTGCTGCAAAGAGACTTTTTGATATTGCCAAAACCCCTGAAGAGTTGATGAATCTTCCTGCAGATAAAATAGCATCTTTAATATACCCTGCTGGTTTTTATAAGACGAAGGGAAAGAATTTAAAAAAGATAGCGAAGATAATTGTTGAGGAATACAGCGGGAAAGTGCCTGATTCAAAAGATGATCTACTAAAACTTCCAAATGTGGGGATAAAAACAGCCAACCTTGTTCTTGCAAACGGGTTTGGTCATTACGAGGTGTGTGTTGATACCCATGTACACAGAATTTCAAACAGGATTGGGTTTATAAAAACAAAAACCCCTGAGGAAAGCGAAAGGGTTTTAAAAAAAATTTTGCCTGAAAAATACATAAGGGAATACAATGGATTGCTTGTAAAGCATGGGCAAAGTATTTGTAAACCAATTAAACCGGTCTGTTCTCAATGCCCTTTAAAAAAACTGTGTATGCACTTTCTTAAAAATGAAAATAATACGACTTAAATCTATTGATTCAACAAATAAAGAGGCTTTTAGATTGTTAAATCATTTTCAAAGGGTGGCGATTTTATCTGAAACTCAAACTGAAGGCTATGGAAGAAATGGTGCAAAGTGGCATTCTTTTAAGGGCAATATACATCTTTCTGTTGGAGCAATTTGTAAGATAGCATGCCTTGATACCCTTTCTATTCGTGTTTTGTATCATGTGTTTTCAATGTTAAAAAAAGAAGTTAAGGGTCAATTATTGGTTAAATGGCCAAACGATATACTTTTAAATGGGGAAAAAGCGGGTGGGATCCTGATTGAATCAAAGGTAAAAGGAGATAATGCAATGGTTGTTGTTGGAATTGGGCTGAACTATGAAAAAAAGCCATTAAATGATAGTGCATGCCTGAAAGATGCTTTGACCATGTCCAGAGAAGAGGTAGAGAACATGCTGATGGAGGAGATATTAAACGCTATTGATAGCAGATTATCCATGAAAACCCTTTTTGAGTTTTTTCTGGAAAATTCCTACCTGCAGAAAGGGGATGAAGTGACGTTAAACAGAGGTGATCGAATATTGAAAGGCAGATTTGTGGGATTCACTGAGAAATTTGGAATAAGGATTGATATTGATGGCAATACCAGAACATTTTATTCAGGTGAAGTTAAAAAAATCAGAAAAAGTTGATATAATTTTGCCATTAGAATTTTCTTTTAAAATTCAAGGGGGGGAAGATGAAGGCTTTTGTTCTTGTTTTGATTTTGTTTCTTTTTTGTGTATCCTGTGGCAAAAAAATGGACCCGATCCCTGCTTCAAACAGGGTTGTCAGTGAGGTGATGAAATGAAAATTTCAAACTTTTACGGGATTTTAACATTCAATGACAGGATTATGAAGTCGAAACTTTCCCATGAGGTTTATAAAAGGTTTAAATATGCAATCAAAAATGGCAAACCTATTTCGAAAGAACTTGCCGAGTGTATTGCCCATGCCTTGAAGGAATGGGCTATTGAAAACAATTGCACCCATTACACTCACTGGTTTCACCCGTTAACGGGTCTCACAGCAGAGAAACACGACTCATTTCTTCAATTTGACGAGAACTTCTCCCCGATTGAAAGGTTTAAGGCAGAAGAACTTATACAGGGTGAACCTGATGCCTCAAGTTTTCCAAGTGGTGGTACGAGATCAACATTTGAGGCAAGGGGTTACACCGCATGGGATCCACAAAGCCCCTGTTTTATAATGGAGGGAAAGAAGACCAACACTCTCTGTATCCCTTCTGTTTTTCTCTCTTACAATGGTGATGCCCTTGATAAAAAGTCCATTCTGTTAAAATCGATCAAAGCCCTTGAACTTTCAGCAAAAAAACTTCTTAATGTGTGTGGTTTTAATGTCCCTGAAAGGATTTTTGTTACCACAGGACCGGAACAGGAATACTATTTGCTTGATCAAAAAGTTTACAGAATGAGAGAAGACCTTATGGTTACTGGAAGAACCCTCATTGGTGCCCCTGCAATAAAAGGACAGAAACTTGAGGACCATTACTTTGGCAATATACCTGACAGGGTTAAGTATTTTATGGAGGATGTTGAAATATCTCTGTACAAACTGGGAGTTCCTGCAAAAACGAGGCATAATGAGGTGGCTCCATGTCAGTATGAACTTGCTCCAGTGTTTGAAGAGTTGAACATTGCTGCAGACCATAATCACCTTGTTATGACTGTTTTGAAAAAGAAAGCAAAAGAGCATGGTTTTGCACTTCTTCTTCACGAAAAGCCTTTTAAAGGGTTGAATGGGAGCGGTAAACATAATAACTGGTCAATATCAGATGAAAAGGGTACCAATTACCTTTCTCCGGGGCAAAATAGAAAGGAGTTTTTAAGGTTTCTGGTTTTTTTGGTAGGTGTGATAAATGGGGTTTACAAACATGAAAAGTTTGTCAGGGCATCTGTTGCTACCGCTGCCAATGATCACAGGCTTGGGGGAAACGAGGCACCCCCTTCAATTATATCGGTTTTTGTGGGGGATGCTCTTACAAAGGTGCTTGAAGGATTGAAGAAAGGGAGTTTTCTGGAGCCTGAAGGGGGAAGAACGTTGGAGATCGGTTTATCTTATATCCCTCAGATTGAAAGGCATAACACTGATAGAAACAGAACTTCACCTGTGGCGTTTACAGGCAACAAGTTTGAGTTCAGAGCTGTCGGGTCTTCCCAGCCGCTTGGGCTTCCTAATACCATTTTAAATGCTGCTGTCGGAGATAGTTTCGATGAGATTTCTGAACTGGTCAAAAATGAAGTTTCCTCTGGTAAAAAAACAGAGGAGGCCATATTGACAGCCCTTTCTAAGGTTTTGAAAAAGTGTTACAAAATTGTATTTAATGGAAATGGGTATAGCAGAGAATGGCAACAGGAGGCTAAAAGAAGGGGACTTTCAAACCTGAGAACAACACCGGAAGCCTTGAAGTCAACATTTGGAAACAGAAAGGAGAGGGATTTTTTGATAAAAATGAAGATTCTGTCTGATAGAGAACTTGATGCAAGGTTAAATATTAAGTACGATCAGTATTCAAAAATAATTGAAATTGAATCAAAGATGCTTGTTAAAATGATTAAACGGTATGTTAGAAATGCTGTTTATGAACAGTTCAGGTTCTTTAAATCAATTGATATAAACAATGCTGTTTATTTTAAAGCAAAAAAAGAGATGGAAGCAAAAACAAAAGCCCTTGAAAGGGAGATTTTAAACTTTGAAAGGATGGAGGAAGAAGAAAAAAAGGCTTTTTTTGCTGCAAACACCATATTGCCATTGATGAATGAGTTGAGGGCAATTGTTGATCTCCTTGAACAGGAAACGGATAAGAAACTCTGGCCTTTACCAGATTATGACACAATGTTAACAATGTGAGATGCAGGATTATCTGTTTTTTGATTTGAACAAAATTGTTCCCGGCTATCGATTAAAAGGGGGGAAAAAACTCCCGTTCCAGAGGGCTCTTTCTTTTGCAAAGCAGATGGCAAATGCTGGGTTTTATTTCAGGCAAACAGGCAGAATGCCTGAAACTCTTTCTCCTGAAGCACTGCGTGTGACAGCCAATGGTTATCTTTTTCTAAATCAAAAGGCAGTGAATTATGTGGATTTCAATGAAAGCATTTTTTTAAAAAACATAAAAAATTTCTTTTATGCCCTCGTGTTTGATGGTGATTTTGAAGATGGTAGGCATGATCTTGCAAAGAGCATGAAAACCTATTCGAAGACTTTTTTAAAGGCGATTGAAAGAGCGGGGGATACTGGTACATCCCTTGTGAGTTTTTATTTTATGCTGGATGAATTATCTCCCTTCCCCCTTTCAATGGTTGATGTGCTTACCCATTTTAAAATTGATGTTGATTGGTTTGAAGAAAGGTTAAAAGAGGGAAAACAGATAGTTGTTTTGCCTGATATTCACCTTTTAAGCATTGTTGCAGAGCGTTTTGGTTTGAATTTTTATCCTGATAATTCAAAGGGTTCTTTGCCGTTTGGAAGTTACAATAGACTTGTATCAAGGTTTTTCTACCTGAATCTTCCTC
Organism: Acidobacteriota bacterium; assembly: GCA_026986725.1. GTDB lineage: Bacteria > Acidobacteriota > Holophagae > Thermotomaculales > Thermotomaculaceae > Thermotomaculum. The sequence goes on along the minus strand of JALSOA010000101.1, from coordinate 6,078 downwards.
GCTTTAAGATTTCAAAAAGATTGCCAGACACTTCTGCTATGTGGGATAAGATCAGGCCTTTAATCGGGAACATTAAAGAGGAGATTGTTTTCTTTGAAAGGGGAGAAAATCTTGATTCTTTTTCTCTTGAACTGTTCAGAAAAATGGCAGATGCAACTGCAAATTTTAAACTTTTTATCCTTGAAGATAGACCTTTTTCGTCAAAATACAACAGTTTACTTGAAAAAGGTGAAATTGACATTTTCAATGTTGATATTTCAAAAAAAATTGAGATGTTAAACCACACCCTTCCGGAGTACTCTTTTCAACGGATTCTACATCAGTTAATGACAAAATCTGCCAATATGTTTATCCCCTTTGCTGTTTTATTAAGAAACGGAGTTGAAATAGATAGTGAAAAACTTTTAGATCTCCTTGGTGTTGAAGGTGATGAGAGAGAGAATTTGAAAAAGGGAAAGTTTTTTTTATCTGGTGAAAGAAAGGGGATTACAAAAGGTGGTAATTGTTTGCTCCCCCTTGATTCAGGTTCACAATTTAAGGGGAAGGCAAGAACCTATCTTAATCTTGCTGAGAGAGGAGAAATCAGTCTTCTTATTGAAAAGATTGATGTTTTGCAGAGGTTTGACAGAAAGGTTGAACTTTCATATTTTGTTGAATCCAGAGAGGATATTTTAAACGAGATAAAAGGGGTGTTCTTTTTCTGTGCAAATAATTACAAAAAGGCCGTGGATTACCTTGGAAAATCTTTAAGAAAAGAGGTTTTCAACATTTATTTACAATCATTGTACTTTCTTGGAAGATACAGTGAGGTTGTTGCATTCTGCAACAAAGTGAAATTTTATTCCGACTTTTTTGTTCTTTCACAGCTAAAACTTGGAAAGGAATTGAAGGGGAATTTTAATATACAAGAGGATACTGCAAAAATGGAATTTTACTTTCTAATAGGGGATTTTAATTCCCTTAAAGAGGTTTTGAAAGGTTCAAAGAAGAAGAGTGCCGCTTATCATAGATACAGGGCAATTTTAAAGCATTATACCAGTCCCACTGGAGATTTTAAAAGTGATTTTGAAAAAGCCATATCTGTTTCAAAAAAAGAGAACAATTACTATGAACTTGCACTATGTTACAAGTATTTTGGCAATGCCTATTATTATGCTGAGGATTTTTATTCTGCAAGGGACTGTTACCTCATGGGATTAAAAATTGCTTCTGAGATTGAAAACAGGGGATTGTTTGATGATATTGAGCATAATCTTGCGCATGTTGATATTCAGATGTGCGAACTTGACAGAGGGTACAGGTATTTCTGGAGATTTTACCAAAGGGCGAAAAAATCCAACAATCTGTTTAATCTTGTTATTGCTTTGAAAACCCTTGCAAAAATAAATGCTTTTGCTTCAAGGAACATGGAGGCTGAGTCCTATCTGTTAGAGGCTTTGAAGATTGCGAGGAAAAACAAATTAAAAACAGAGGAGATGAGAATTCATTTTGTGTTAACCACAATCTATCAGGATCTCGGAGATTTTGAGAAGAGTGAATATCATTTTGATATTTTTAAAAAACAGTGCGATGTTGATCTGTTCAGTAAAGAGATCACATACAAAAGCATAGAGTTGAGTTACTTCAAAGGGGAAGTTCAAAGGGCAAGGGAATACTTTGAAAACTGGAAGATAGATGTTAAAGACAGGTTGCAGCCATTTGTCCACAAATGGTTCAAGCTTTTGCTTTACCCTGGAAATCTTGCACAGGTGTACGATTTTTACTTTGAACTTGAGAAATGCCCATTGAAACATGCCCTGTTTTTTATGAAAGCAGAGTTGTTAAAGGCTTATGGTGATTTTGCTTTTGTTCTCAGTGACAGGGTTTTGAGAGAGGATTTTGAAGAGGTTAAACGCTTCAACGATAACCTGGCTTCTGTATTTCACGATGCAATAATAAGAAAAAAGAAAAGGCGGTTTGACCCTCATCTTTTTGATCTTATCCATAACATCTTTTTGAACGCAAAGAATGGAGAATTGTTTACCCTTCAAACAAATATTGAGGAAGTTGGAAAATGGGCAGGAGTTGACAGGGTTGAGATATACCCTGTTGACAGATGTGAAAAAGATGAATTCCCATTTGCAGTTTACGGTTCGGACAATAGGTTCTGCATTGTGGGGAATTCCCCTGTTGATAGCGAATTTTATCCTGTATTTAATCTGATTCTTGAAATGGTTTCATCTCATATAAAGCCTGTGCACATTGAAACTGAAAAATTGGCAGGGGATTTTGATTGTCCATTTTTAGGGGAAATTATAGGAATTAGCAGAGCAGTAACAAACATAAAAAAAAGTATTATCAGGGTTGCGGATTATACTGTTCCAGTATTGATTCAGGGGGCAAGTGGCACAGGAAAAGAGTTGATAGCAAAGGCATTGCATTATTGCTCATTTAGAAAAAGGAGGAGGTTTGTTGCAATTAATTGTGCGGCAATACCTGAGAATCTTCTTGAAAGTGAATTGTTTGGACACGAGAAGGGGGCTTTCAGTGGCGCATATTCTTCAAAAAAAGGGCTTTTTGAAGTTGCAGGTGATGGTACCATTTTTCTTGATGAAATTGGGGATATGCCTTTAAGGTTACAGGCCAAACTGTTGAGGGTGTTGCAGGAGAGGGAGTTTACCCCCCTTGGAAGTTCAAAGCAAAAAAAGGTGATGGCGAGGTTTATTTTTGCCACTAACCGGGATTTGAAGAAATTGGTTAAAGAGGGTATCTTCCGGGAAGACCTCTATTTCAGAATCTCGGGTTTTGTTATAGAGGTTCCCCCTTTAAATGAAAGAAGGGATGATATCCCGTTGCTTGCCACTCATTTTTTACAGTTAAGTGAAGGGGGAGGAGGAAAGGTTTTTTCTGTTGATTTTTTAGAGTTATTGAAATCACATAGTTTTAGAGGTAATGTCAGGGAGTTGCAAAATATTGTTATGACCTCTGTTATTCTTTCTGGTGATAGCAGGGTTATAGGAGTTGAGCATTTGCCCGATTACATAAAGCCGGGCAGGGTTGTTATAAAAGGCACTTTGAAGGATGCTGAAATTGATTTTAAGCGGAAGTACATAAAAAATGCGATAGAAAGAAGCAATGGGAATCATGCTAAAGCAGCGAGAATGCTTGGTATTACAAGACAAAGGTTGTACCAGTTAAAAAAGGAACTTGGCATAGGGGATGTTTGAGTACTTTTTAAAAAGGGTTTTAAATTCAATTCCCACTGTTCTTGCAGTGGTGATTGTGGTTTTTTCTTTAATTCACATAGCCCCTGGAGACCCTGTCGATATTCTTGTTGGGGAGAATGCAACTCCAGTTGTAAAAAAACAGATAGAAAGAGAGTATGGTCTTGATAAGCCTATCCATGTGCAGGCTTTTTTGTTTTTTAAGAATTTAATAGTGAATGGTGGGGGAGAGTCTATATACTTTAAAAAACCATGTTTCAAAGTTGTTTTTTCAAGATTTAAAAACACTTTTAAACTTGCCATGTTCTCCTTTGTTATTGCTGTCTTTTTTTCTTTTGTATTTGCTTTTATCCTTTTATGGAGAAAGGGGGGAGTGTTTTATAGGATGATTGTTTTCCTGTCAACCATAGGGATGTCTCTTCCGTCGTTCTGGTTGGGGATACTTCTCATTTTGTTTTTCTCCGTAAAACTGAAACTTTTGCCTGTTTCAGGAACAGAAGGCTTCAGGCATATAATCCTTCCCTCTTTGACCCTTGCCATTCCGATGGGTTGTTACCTTTTACACATTATCAGAGGGGAGATTGAATCTCAGATGAGCAAAAGGTTTGTCCTTTCATTAAGAACGAGGGGAATAAAAGAATCTTTGATATTTTTCAGACATGTTTTAAAAAATTCCTTGGTTCCGGTAATAATGGTTCTTGCTTTGCAATTGGGTTTTCTTTTAACCGGTGCAATAATTACTGAAACCATCTTTTCTTTTAACGGGATAGGGCTTCTCCTCGTAACAGCAATCAATGTGAGGGATTACTCTCTTGTTCAATCCCTTGCGATCTTTATTGCTGTTATTTACATTTATTCAAACATACTGGGGGATGTGTTAATCGCTGTGATTGACAGGAGAGTTAGTTTTGAAAAAAAGGATATTTAACATTCACATGTTGCTGTTTATTTTTGTTTTTTTGTTCTGTTTAATCGGCTTTGTGTTGAGGCCTGATTACCATTCAATTCATCTGTCAGAGAGGTTATTATCTCCCTGTCTTAAACACCCTTTTGGAACAGATTATCTTGGGAGGGACCTTTTATCAAGGGTATGTCTCGGAGGGCTTCTTTCTTTTTTGATTTCTTCCGTATCAGTACTTTTTTCTCTTTTTATTGGTTTTGTTTTCTCTTTCTTTGCATCTATAAAAGGTGGAGTTATAGATCGTTTTCTTGTTGCAATAATAGATGTTTTTCAATCTTTTCCTGGAATGCTTCTTGCCATTGTTTTTGCTGCATTCTTTAAAGGAGGGATAGGTGGAGTGCTCCTTGCTTTAATAGTTTCTAACTGGGTTGGATTTGCCAGGCTTTCAAGGGGATTGATAATTTCGAAACTCAATGAAGATTACTTTGTTTATTCAATTGCGTGTGGGGAAAGCGTTTTTAAAGCTGTTTTGAAACACATAGTTCCAAATATAAAAAAACCTCTGGGAATTCAAATTGTTCTTTCATTTGCCGGGGCTATTGTTACTGAAGCATCGTTAAGTTTTCTGGGAATAGGTATCAAACCACCTCTTCCTTCATGGGGCAACATAATAGCAGATGGAAAGGATTTTATACTTGTTGCTCCATATATCTCGGTAATCCCTGGTTTGTTTTTGATGGTTAGTGTGCTCTGTGTAAAAAATTTTTTAAAAATTGATTGATTATATAAAAAAAAAGTTTAATAATAATACTATGAATGGTGTAATAGTTGCGTTCTGTATCAGTCTTTTTTTAAATTTAGTATTGATAATTGTTTATTTCAGAACAAAAAATATTATCCTTTCGGAAAAGGAAAAAACAGAAAATCAGAAAAAGTACCTTGAGATGTTTGTCCATGATATGAAGAATCCTCTTTCTGCCGTAAAGACTGCCCTTGAGATAGCGGTTGATGAAAATGTCAGTGAGAGAGATAAAAAGAAGTATATAAACATTGCACTGGATTCCACCAACAGGGTTTTTGCAATGATACTGAATGCCCTTGATATTGCGAGGTATTCAGGAAAGAGTTTTGAATTGAATAAACAGCCTGTTGATATGCCAGCGATTGTGGAAGAGGCAAGAGAGACATTTCAAATAGCGCTGGAATTTGAGAGAAAAGAGATAGTTTTTTATCCACCCACTTCATTTCCAGCAGTTTATGTTGACAAAGATATAATAAAAAGAGTTCTTGAGAATTTGATCGCCAATTCTTTAAAGTACACTGAGAAAGGCAAAGGAAGAATAGAGATCTCTCTATCTTTGGACAATAGTGAAGGTTATTTTTACATAAAACTTATAGACAATGGTTCTGGTATGGAAGAGATTGACCTTGAAAGAATTTTTGAAGAGTTTGTTCAGTTAAACCCTGTTTTTTCAAAAAACGAATTGAACAAAGGCATCGGGCTTGCATTCTGTAAGCTTGCGGTTGAGGCTCATGGTGGAAGCATATCTGTAAAAAGCAAAAAAGGGATTGGGAGTGTTTTTACTATAAAACTTCCAGTAAAGTGAAGGCAATGATTAGAGAAAGAGATAAGATTAAAAAGTGTATAAGGTGTGGTATTACTGAAAAGGAAACCACAACCCTTAAAAAATGCCCTATATGCCTTAACTATTTCTGCAAAAACTGTGCTTACAAAATGGGTGGCAGGGAATTTTGCTCCAAAGAGTGTGCTCATTACTTCTTTTTTGGGGAAGAGGAGTGATTATTCCCTTTTATAATCGTCTTCAATTCTAACTATGTCTTCTTCTGTTAAAGGAAAGCCAACCTGGACCTCAATGATTTCAACACTTTTATTTGTTGGGTTTGCAATCCTGTGTTTTTCTCCCTTTGGGACAAATATACTCTCATTTTCTTTAATGGTAAAATCCCTGTTCC
>JALSOA010000100.1 GCA_026986725.1 Acidobacteriota bacterium | reverse complement strand
CTTTCTGAAGAGGATTTGTTTGATGTTGACAGAGAGATCCTTGAACAGGAGGTTACAGGAGAACAGGCTTTATTTGAGGATGATTTTGATAAAGAAGGTATTGTTGAGGATGTTGATTTTGATGAAAAAGCCCTTGAAAAAGAACTTGACGAAGAACTTGAAGATGTTGATTTTTCAGAAGAAGAACTTGAAAAAGAGCTTGAATCCATGGATATATCGTCTGTTGAGGAGGAGGCTGAGGAATTAGAGGAATCTGTTAGTGAATTGCCTACCGTTAAATTTGAAGAAAGAGAGTCATTTGAGGAAAAAACCGATATTTTAAACAGGAATGAGATTGAATCCTTAATGGAGAATGCAGAAGAAGTTAAAAATGTTGAGGAGCAAATGGAGGTACCCAAAGAGGTTGAAGCAAGGGCGGATGATTTTGTGGAAATGATGGAAGAGGTTGAAGAGGAAGAGGTTTCTCCCGAGATCAAACAATCTCTTGAACATGAACAGCCTCAGGTAAGTGTACATGAGGAGATAGGTCTTGAAGAAGAGGAGTCTGAAATTAAAGAAAAAACCCTTAACCTTGATTCTGAGAGTGATTACTTTGAATCCCCTGTGGGAGAATCAGGGAAGGTGGAGGGTGATGCAATTGAATATGAAAGTCCTGAAGTGCAGGAGGCAAAAGTCGATGATTTTGTGGAAATGATGGAAGAGGTTGAAGAGGAAGAGGTTTCCCCCGAGATCAAACAATCCCTTGAACATGAACAGCCTCAGGTAAGTGTACATGAGGAGATAGGTCTTGAAGAAGAGAAGCCTGCGGTCGATGTACATGAGGAATTTGCATCTCAAGGTGTTTCAGAAGGTGATAAGGAGGAACCCTTATTGGAAAGTGAGGTAAAGGAGAGTATTGTTCCTGAGGAAGTTGAACCTGTAAATGATGTGGTGGCTCAATTTGAAGAGCAACCGGAGGCGGAGGTTGTAGAAAAGATCGAGTTTGGTGAGTTTTCTAATGTTACTGAAGATGAGAGGGTTATTTTCAGAGATGAAAATGTGTCTGAAGTTGAAATGGAGAAGTCTGAGGCAAAAGTGGAGTTGGAAGAAAAACAAATGGAAGGTGTTGAAGAGGAAACCATAGAGGGAAATATTGAAAAAGAGGTTCAAGGTTTTGCAGAAGACCAAGAAATAAGATTGAGTGATGAGGATGTTGAGAGGATTGCCGTTAAGGTTATAGAAAGGTTGAGTGACAGGATAATAAAGGAGATTGCCTGGGAAGTTATACCCCAGCTTGCGGAAGATATAGTTTTAAGAAGGATTAAAGAACTTGAAAAAGAGATAGAATAGTATATTTTCCCCGTGTGATATTTGTTAAAGAAAGAAAATTGGTTTTAAAATTTGTTTTGTTTATTCTTTTATTGTATGGAATTGGGTGTGGAAACGCAAAAGTAGAGGTGAACCCTCCTTCTGTCCCTTCAGATTATAATTCAACCCTTAAAATAAAGGTTAAAAGAAAAATTGCTGAAATTAACACTATTTTAAATACAGGAATAATGTTTGAAGATGCAGGATACTACGAGGATGCGATGAACTATTTAAACAAAGCGGTAGAAGAAACACAAAATCAGCCGGACGAGATCTCCACCAACCCTGATTTTGTAAGGTTTAAAAAAACATTGATTGAGAATGTGCAAAATGTAGAAGCCTTTATGGTTGCCAACAATGATTACGATGACTCCTCCGATGTAAAAGATGAGATCCTTGATGATGGTGATATTGTAATCTCTAAGAAAGAAGAGAGAAAAGAGAAGAAGTTTGTGGAGACTTCAAAGGAAAAGTATTCTTTTCCTGTGGTTATTAACGATAAAGTACTTGCTTTTATCAAGGCTTACACCACAAAGTTGAGACCAGTAATTCAGGCAAGCCTTGAAAGATCTGGAAGGTACATTGAACTTTACAGGAATATATTTAAAAAAGAGGGGTTACCTGAAGACCTTGCCTATCTCCCTCTTATTGAGAGCGGATTCAAAATACACGCATACTCAAGGGCAAGGGCAAAGGGTATATGGCAATTTATGAAAGGAACTGCACGCCTTGAGGGGTTGAGGGTTGACTGGTGGGTTGATGAGAGGTGTGACCCTGAAAAATCGGCAATTGCTGCAGCGAAACATTTGAAAAAATTGTATGAGCATTACAATGACTGGTATCTTACCATTGCCGCTTACAATGCAGGGCAGGGCAGGATAGACAGAGCCATAAAAAGGGCTAAAACCAGAGACTTCTGGAAGATTGCAAAGAAAAGATGGTTATTGAGAAGGGAGACAAAGAATTATGTTCCCGCATTTATAGCAGCCCTGATTATTGCAAAGAATCCTGAAAGGTATGGCTTTAAAGATCTGAACTATCAAACTCCCCTTGAGTACGACACAGTTACCGTTGATTCATGCACCGATCTCAGGGTGATAGCAAGGCTTTGTGATACCACGGTTGATGAAATACGAAAACTTAATCCCCATTTGAGGAGATTTACAACCCCTATAAGAGATAAAAACTTTACTTTAAATGTTCCAAAAGGGAAAGGGAAACAATTTTTAGCAAAGTTCAAAAAACTGCCGAAGAACAGGCGAGTTACCCTCAGGTATCACAGAATAAGGAAAGGTGAAACACTTTCGCAGATTGCAAGAATGTATAAAACAACTGTTACTGCAATATGCAGGGCAAATAGAATTAGAAATAAAAGGCTTATTAGGGCGGGAAAAACAATAATAATTCCGATAGGCAACGGTAGAGACCTTTATATCCCCCGTGTAAAAGATTACACAGTTGCAGGCAGAAGATTAGGATACAGAAGAGGCAGAAAGATAATTCACAGGGTGAGGAGAGGGGATTCTCTTTTCAAAATAGCGGTGAGGTATAGAACTGATGTTGAAAGTTTAAAAAAATGGAACAATCTTTCCTCTTCTTTTCTAAAACCGGGTCAGAAACTCGTTGTTTATTACGGGGTGAGAATTAACAGGCACAAAGATGTTAAAAAAGGGGGGAAAAGTTTAAATCAGGGCTATTATGTTGTAAAAGAGGGAGACACCCTCTATTCTATATCCAGGAAATTTGGGTTGAGTGTTAGCAGTTTGAAAAAGAAAAATGGAATAAGGTCAAACCTGATAAAACCCGGTGATGTTATCAAGGTGGGAGACATTTAATGATTGTTCAGGTCAGGTCTGCAGATCTTTCAGGCATATATGCCTATGGAGTTGATGTTGAGGTTGATATCTCTAAAGGTTTACCAGGTTTCAATATAGTTGGGTTACCAGATACTTCCATTAAAGAGAGCAGGGATAGAATTCGCTCTGCCATAAAGAATTCTGGGTATAAATTTCCTTCTTCAAGGATAACCGTGAATCTGGCACCTGCTGATTTGAAAAAGGAAAGCTCTCGTCTTGATATTGCAATTGCCCTGGGTATTATCTTAAAGAGCAATGAGATTAACCTTGTATATGACCTGAAACGGTGCCTTTTTATAGGGGAACTTTCTCTGGATGGAAGGGTTAGAAGGGTAACCGGTGTTTTGAGTACCGCTCTTTTTTGTAAAGAGAATAATCTGAAACTCTTTGTACCTGAGTCAAACTATTGTGAAGCCAGTGCTGTTTCTGGGGTTGAGGTAATCCCATTCAGATCATTGAATCATCTTATTGAGATTATATCAGGTAAATTTGATGGCTATGAAGATGTTGAATGTGTGGATAAAGAACAATCGATTTCATTTCCTGTGCTTCTTGAAGACATTAAAGGTCATGTGCAACCTAAAAGGGCTTTAATAATTGCATGTGCAGGTGGCCACAATATTTTAATGTATGGACCTCCTGGAAGTGGTAAAAGCATGCTTGCTAGAGCAATTCCGTCTATCCTTCCAGAGATGAATGAAATGGAGAGGATTGAAACAACCATGATTTACTCTGCAGGTGGCAGACTTGACAATGACGGATTAATAAATGTACGCCCTTTCAGAAGCCCACATCACACCATTTCCCATGTGGGGCTTGTTGGAGGGGGCTCAAAGTTAATGCCCGGAGAGGTCTCCTATGCCCACAATGGAGTGCTTTTTCTTGACGAATTTCCGGAATTTTCAAGGAAAACACTGGAAGTTTTAAGGCAGCCGATGGAAGACGGAGTGATAACAATAACAAGGGCGACAGGCTCTGTTAAATTCCCTGCAAGGTTCATGCTTGTTGCTGCAATGAATCCATGCCCCTGCGGATACTATGGTTCAAAGGAAAAAGAGTGTATCTGTACTCCGACAAAGATACTTAATTACAGGTCAAGGGTTTCTGGGCCCATACTTGACAGAATTGATCTGGTAATAAATGTTCCTCAAATCCCTATTGAGAACATGAAAAACCCTGGTGTTGATGGTTTGACTTCAGATGAGGCAAGGGAAGTGGTTGCAAGGGCACTTGATATTCAATATAAAAGAAATTCATGTTTAAACGCTTATCTGGATGCAGGGGGGCTAAAGGCTTACTGCAAACTTGAGGATGAGGCTCAGGACCTTCTTTTTCTTGCAGCAAGGAAAAACTCCTTTTCTTCAAGAACATATACGAGGGTTTTAAAGGTTTCAAGGACAATAGCTGATATGGATGCTTCTGAGAATATAAAGCCTTCCCATGTTGCAGAGGCGCTTCAGTTCAGGTTATCTGATTTCTTCACCGAAAGAATTATCTATGAATAGACTTGATTTCTATGTGTTTGAAAACTTTAGTCCGATTCTGAACATGGAGATAGACAATTTTTTTCTTAAAAACCATGAGGGCTTTGTATTCAGGCTGTACGGCTGGAAACCTTATGGTGTTTCAATAGGGTTCTCGCAAAAGAAGGAAAGGGTATGCAATGTGAGATACTGTGAAGATAATGGCATTGCGATAGTTAGAAGGACCACTGGAGGGGGTGCTGTTTTTCACAAGAATGACATAACCTATATGTTCTCATGCCCTCTTACCTTTTTCACTGAAAGGAGTGTTGTTGCAATTTACCGTGAGGTTGGGGGAATAATAATTTCCATTTTAAAAAGACTTGGATTGAATTGTGAGTTTGCAGGTAAATTGCCAGTGGAAAAAAGGAGGGAAACAATAGTTAAATCTCTACCATGTTTTGCTTTGCCATCTGATTACGAGATGATTTATATGGGAAAGAAGGTTGTCGGTAACGCATTGAGGATAGAAAGGGATCGAATATTACAGCATGGCTCCATTGCCTTTGATTTTGATTACCGGGAAAATGCTGTTGTTTTGAATAGTGACGAAACCAGATTAAGAGAAAGGGTTATTTCTTTGAAAGAGATAGACAAGACTTTGACAATAAAAAGATTTCAGCAAACTTGTATTGATGTTTTGAAAGAAATGTTTGAGATCAGGGTAAAAAAACTTTCAAAAACTTTAAACAGAATTCTTTTTTGTTAAAATAGGGCTGAGTATTTTTGGGGAGAGACAGATGAGAAGGTTTGCTTTGATTTCAGTTAGCGATAAAAAAGGAGTGGTAGAGTTTGCAAAAAAACTTGAATCCCTCGGCTTTTCAATTGTTTCAAGCGGGGGGACTTTCAGGGTTTTAAAAGAAGGTGGTTTAAACCCTATTAAGGTTTCTGACATAACAGGCTTTCCTGAAATCCTTGACGGGAGAGTAAAAACTTTGCACCCTAAAATTCACGGCGGCATACTTGCTGATTTAAGGAAGGATACCCACAGAGAGGAGTTGAGAAAACTCGGGATAGACCCCTTTGAGGTGGTTTGCGTAAACCTTTACCCGTTTAAAGAAACCGTTAAAAAAACGGATAATGTTGATGAGATTATTGAAAACATTGATATTGGCGGCCCAACCCTTTTAAGGGCTGCTGCCAAAAACTTCCACTCTGTTTCAGTTGTGGTTGACCCGGACGATTATGAAAAGGTGATTGAAGAGGTGGAGAAAAACGGTTCTGTTTCATTTGAATTCAGGAGGGAACTTGCCCTGAAAGCCTTTTCCCATACAGCATCTTACGACATTGCCATTTCTTCTTACTTTAACAGGCTTTTAAAAAGGGAATTTCCTGAAAAGATATTTTTTGAGTTTAACCTTGAAAGCACTTTAAGGTATGGTGAAAACCCCCATCAAAAGGCTGCCTTTTACAGTGAGCCTGATTTCAGAAGAGACGAATTGCCTGCTTTGAAAAAACTTCAGGGAAAGGAGTTATCATACAACAATTTGATGGATTCGGATGCTGCAATTGAGATGGTAAGGGAGTTTGAAGAGCCTGCCTGCGTTATAGTAAAGCATGCTAACCCATGCGGTATTGGAAGGGATAAAAACTCAATTAAAACAGCCTTTGAAAGGGCACACTCAACAGACCCTATGTCTGCTTTTGGCGGGATAATTGCCTTAAACAGAGAGGTGGATGGAGAGCTTGCTTCAATTATTACAAAAAACTTTGTTGAGGTTGTAAGTGCCCCCTCTTTTACCGATGAAGCAAGGGGAGTTTTTTCTAAAAAGAAGAATTTAAGGTTGATTGAGATTGATATAAACACTGAAAAATACCCTTACTTAAACATTAAAAGGGTTAGAGGGGGTATTTTGCTTCAGGATGCTGATACAATAGTTGAAAAGATAGAAGACTGGAAGGTTGTAACAGGTGTTAAACCTGATGAAAGCACAATGAGGGCTTTAGAGTTTGCGTGGAAGGTTGTAAAGCATGTGAAATCCAATGCTATTGTCTTTTGCAGGGAGAATGAGACAATTGGTATTGGTGCAGGCCAGATGAGCAGGGTTGATTCTGTTAAAATCGCCGTAATGAAGGCCAATAAGGATCTTAAGGGAAGTGTTCTTGCTTCGGATGCTTTCTTCCCCTTTAGAGACAGCATTGACGAGGCTGCAAAGATTGGGGTAAAGGCGATTATTCAGCCCGGCGGATCAATAAGGGATAAAGAGGTAATTGAGGCTGCAAACGAGCATGGTATAGCAATGGTGTTCACAGGTACAAGGCATTTCAGGCATTGAGGTGAAGTTATGATGAGACACAGGGGAGAGGTCGGCTGGATTGAGGTAATTACAGGGTGTATGTACAGCGGGAAAACAGAGGAGTTGATAAAGAGGCTTAGAAGGGCAATAATTGCAAAGCAAAAGGTAAAGGTTTTTAAACCGTTGATAGACAATCGTTATTCGGAGGATAAGATATCTTCCCACAACAGAAACATGCTTGAGGCTATTGTTGTAAGGCATTCGGACGATATAATCTCACAGGTTGAAGAGGACGACGAGGTTATAGGGATAGAAGAGGTACAGTTTTTTGACGAGAAGATTTTAGATGTTTGTAAGTACCTTGCAGATATTGGTAAAAGGGTTATTGTTGCAGGGCTTGATCAGGATTACCTTGGCAACCCCTTTGAGAACACAATGAGGCTAATGGTTGAGGCAGAGTATGTTACAAAACTCCTTGCAATATGTGTTAAATGCGGAAATCTGGCAAACAGAACCCAGAGAACGGTTAAGAAAAAGGATAGAATTGTTGTTGGCTCTGTCGGTATGTACGAGGCAAGGTGCAGAAAGTGTTTTGACCCTGAATTAAAAAATGAGGATTAAAACCTGATTTCCGAGAAAAACTTTTCAATCAATTTAATGGTTTTTCCCGGGCATTCTTCCTGAGGTACATGCCCGCAATCTTCAATTATCTCAAGTTTTGATTTTTTTAAATCTTTATGAAGTTTATAGGCTGTTTTTAAAGGTATAATCCTGTCTTTTTCTCCCCAGACAATAAGGGATTGGGTTTCAATGTCTTTTAAACTATTGATAAAATCTTCAACATTCCCCTTTAGTATCTGTCTTGCTGTTTTTATTGCACAGTACCTGTCTCTGATTGACTTTACTTTGTATGCATCAACAACATCTTCGCTTACCTTTGAATAGTCGTGCCATACCTCTTTTAAAGCGTTTTTGGTGGCAAATGAGGGGGGAATAACAAGGGAAAGCAATTCGCTTAAAACAGGGATTGTCAGAATTTTTATAAATGTGGGTAAT
>JALSOA010000099.1 GCA_026986725.1 Acidobacteriota bacterium | reverse complement strand
CACGCTTTTCTCAAAGAAAGCGGAAGGGCTCAATATGTGGCTGTAACCGATAAAGAGGCAATTGAGGCATTGAAGATGCTTTCAGAGTTGGAGGGGATTATCCCTGCACTTGAATCCTCTCATGCTGTTGCATACGCAATAAAGTTTGCAAAGCAATTGCCAGAAGATAGAGTTATTGTTGTCAACCTCTCTGGAAGAGGCGACAAAGACCTAGACACAATATTTGAGGTAACCGATTTAACCCTTTAAATTTCTTTTCTTACGACAACCTCCTCCCACATATAGATGAAGCCCCCTTTTTTAGGGGGCTTCAATTTCTGAACACCTTAAATCAAAAATTGACCATCTGAAACTAAAAATTACCCCCTTCAAGTTCAAGAAGGAATCTCTTTTTTGAAATCCCGGCAGCATACCCTGTTAAATTACCGTTTTTGCCTATTACCCTGTGGCATGGGATTATTATTGCTATTGGATTAAGCCTGTTTGCATTTGCACAGGCTCTTACCGCTTTCGGGTTGCCAACCATTTTTGCCTGTTCCATATAACTTATTGTCTCACCATAGGGTATTGTTAAAAGGGCATTCCAGCACTTTTTCTGAAATTCCGTCCCCTCTAAAATCAAAGGAATATCAAAGACCTTCCTCTTTTTTTCAAAATACTCGTTTATCTGCTTTTCAACATCAAGGAGAAATTGGTTATAAGGTGAGTAATCGGCTTTCAATCCCTTTTTTGCTATAAACATTTCAAAAGAAAGCCTATCCATAAACTTTAAAAAGCACAAACTATGCTCAACACTTCCAGCTGCAACACTTCCAATGGGAGAATCAAAGACCTTAAAAAAAACAGGCTTTTTATCCATAAAAAATATTTGTGAAGTTACAATTTTTTCTGTAAGGGGTATTTAAGTTAAGGGAGTTGTATCTGTACTCTTTTTCAAACTGATAATAGTAAGTCTTACCGTATTTATAGATTAAATAACCGGAGATTATCAGAATTGTCAAAACAATTAAAAATGCAATAAGACATCCAAAACAGCAACCTTTTGCACCTTTCTGGGCTTCTGAATTTGCTTTTGGGTCAGGGGGAGGAGGTGGCTCAACTGTTTGAAAATACTGTGGAAAAACATCTCCAAGTTGTTCCCATTCATTTAAACCAGAATACCAGCACATGGTGTTTTTATTCACTCTTCCGTCTTCTATCCACTTTTCGATCTGCGTTTCGTTGTAAGGTCCGTACTTCTGATTGTTTATCAGAAGAAATATCTCTTTCATAACCCACCTTTTTTATTTATTTTAACCTATTTTTTAACGGAAAACAATCCCCTCAAAAGAGATCTTAAAGGGCAATCCATTGGAAGAATCAATTAATACCTCATACTCATTTCCATTACGAAAAATTCCATAGGAATAACAAAGCACTCCATTTTCAATTTCAATCTCTTTTTCAACAACTTCTCCATCCACAATTTTCAGGGCTTTCTCTCTGGCACTTTTCTCATCAGCCTTTAAAATGGTATTCATCGTTGCCTGGTCAATTTCAGGAACTCCCTTCACCTCACTTTCCTTAAAAACACTGCCATTCATGGTGTCAACAAGATACTCACAGATCCTGTTGCCATCCAAAAATTCAAACTCATAGTACAGTCTTCTATTTAAAATGCACAGTTCCTCGTCGTGTATCTTAAATTGATGTGGAATTATCTTTAAAACCTTTGTTTTTGCACATCCTATTGGAACAGTTATAAATTTTAAAACACCCTTTAGCGGTCTTATGTTGTGAAGGCTTGCCCTATCCTTCCAGCGGATTTTGATGCCGGTAATAGGCTTATTTGAAACAACATATACGCTTCCATCAAGCGCAATCACAAAAAGATCCTTTACCATGTTTGTAAAATCAATCAAATTCTTTTCAGAAACTATTGCCAGCACCCTGTTTTTACGCCATAACGACAGAAATTTCTTACAATCAAGGTTGCGACTAAAAGGAGTTATCCCTTTTTCAAGTTTTAAATCACAGAAATAGGGCATTTCACCTATGTAAAAAGGTATTTGAAAGGAGTATTCCCTGAAACACACAACAATAAAATCGCTTTTGGCTATGCTTTTAACCTCTCTTAACACATCCCTGTTTGCTTTCAAAATACGAGGGTTTACTATTAACATATCAACGATAAAAAATAGGACAAAAGCCCAGCCTATTGAGAATGGATAAATGTAAAATCGAGGGGAAATCAATTCAGTGAGAAGCAAAAAAAGTATTATGACAAGAGAGATTATTACAAGGCGGAAAAGATAAAACTCTGTTTGAAGCGGCAATACAAAAACATTCGATTTTATTAAAAAGACAAGGGGAAGCAATCCTGCAGTCAAAAAAAGAAATTTAAACTTCATTTTACTGTTTACCACAAAATGTGCAGTCAGAATTGCTGCTGGCGGAACAGAAAAGATCACATAGGTTGGCAATTTGGTCAATATCACAGAGAAAAACAAAAGGGGAACTGAAAACCACATTGTCAAAAGGGTTTCTTTCTCAGAAAATCCTTCTTTAAATTTTTTTATAACAAAGATCACAAATGGAAGATAATAAGGAAGTATCAATACAGGCAATATTTCAAAGTAATAGTAAAAGGGTTTCGGGTGCCCCATTCTAATACCCTTTATTCCGGTAATTCTCGCCATCAATTGATCCACAACAAAATACTTAAAAACCTCAGGTTTCAAAAGAAGTATATAAAAATACCACCAAAAACCCACTAAAAGGAAGAGAGAAAAAGAGGTTAAAGTGAAAAACGCTTTTATAAACGAAAAATCCTTTTTGAACAAAGAAAAAGCCACCAAAACCAGTAAAGGGATGAACACCCCAACAGGTCCTTTTGTTAAAAAAGCAAGCCCCATCACAATTGAAAACCCTATAACATACCTCTTAGCTTTCCCCTCCATAAATTTCAAATAAAAAAACATTCCACACAGTTCAAAAAACAGCAAAAAAATATCTGTTGAGAGAATCTTTGAAGTAAAGAACATGGCTGGAGAAAGGCCAAACAGGACAAAACTCCAGATTGCCACCTCTTCATTAAAAAACAAACCAGCAATCACATAAACCAGAAGCAAACATAAAATAGCAAAAACAGCAAGAAAAAACCTTGCCCCCATCTCATTTTGCCCAAAGATCTTCATACCGATGGCAATAATCCAGTAGGAAAGAGGAGGTTTGTGAAGATGCACCGTTCCCATAAGCCTCGGTACCATAAAATGCCCGCTTTGCAACATCTCCCTTGCTATTTCAGCGTATCTTGAGTCAGTTCGGTTTAAAAACGGGATAGAGTTTATACCATAAATGTAAAGAGAAGTAATAATTAAAAGCAAAAGTATGAACTTAGCTTTCAAAGAATTCTTCAACAAAACATCCTCCATGTCATTGTGACATTGTTACCTTAACAAAAATTAAATAAGCAAAAATTATGCCTGTTAAATCAAAATTTATCAAATAACCCCAGAAATTTTAAATAAACTTATGGTGAGGTATAATGAAAAAGATAAAAAACAGGGAGGAAACATGAAAAAAAGAGTGGTTTTTTCGGTTTTAATTCTTTCACTTTTCATTTCAACAATTGCCTTTTCAGGTAACCTTCAAGAAACAGTAAATGCCATAAACAACTCAAAAATCAATGGAGTTGTCAAAGAAACCCCAATTAAAACCGGAAATATGGAGATCCTTGCAGGGAAAATTTACAGTTTAAATTCATCAGGAGAAAACACAGGGTTATATATCCCTGATGAAGGCTCTTTTACCCTGATTGTTAAAGATCCATACTCCATACCCGTTTGCAAAAGGAACGCCTCCAACTGGCACATACCATTTGAAATTAAAGGGAACACACTGGTACTAAAAAAGAAATTTAAAAGAGCGATACTCTTCACAACAGATTTCTGGTTTAAAACACAAAAAGCCAATGAATCCAGATCCATCTCACCCTCAATTGAAAAGTTTATCGAGGAAAACGAACATATTAACCCCGGACTTGATCTTGAATCCGCTATCCTTGAGAACAATGAAAGAACTGTTGCACTTTTTGAAACAACCCTTGGATACTTTTATTATATTTTTGATCCGGACAAAACTGCAAGTGAAACACTCTATTACATGAGAAAAAGCAAGTACACTGACCTTTACGAAATATTTGAGATAATCTTTCAGCCATTTAACAGAAAGATCTATGAAATACCGGAATCTGACTTCACTGTAAAACACCTTGGTATTGAGGTAACCAACAAAGATGGAGACGAGGTTAAAATAAAAACCAACCTTAAAATAAAAGTGAACTCAACTCTGAATGGTCTCTCTTTTAAACTCATCAACAATTATTACACATTCAACAGAAACACAAAGGAAGTATCTGAAAGAAAAACGCTAACAGTAAAGGCATTAAAGGTAAATGGCAGGGATTCAGATTTTGTGCACAATTCCAACAAACTATTGGTTAAACTAAACAAAAAAGCCAGTATGGGAGATGAAATATCAATGGAAGTTACCCTTGAAGGCAATATACTCCAGCACCCACAAGGGGCCACTTTCTGGAAACTTGGTAACATAGCATGGTATCCAAAAGCAAACTTGAACGAGGAACAGGCAAATTTAGACATTAAAGCGACTGTACCGGAAAAATTTTCAGTATTTGCAAGTGGAAATACTGAAACAGTTAAGAGAAACAAGGGAAGAACACTTATTGAAACACATTTAGATTTCCCTGTTCAAAGGCCTGTTATCTGTGCCGGCAGGTATTACATACATACCAAAAAGATGGAAGGGAGAAAATGTCTAATTGCAACCCATGGCACAAAGAAAAAAAAGGCATCAAAAAAACTTCTCAATTATTTTTTTGCAGCAAGCGAAATACTGTCAAATGGGTTCAACAAACCTTATCCTTTTAAAGATCAATGCATAATTGAAACCGATTACAGAAAGTATGAAGAAGGACCGTCAATAATCCTTATTGGTAAAAAGATGTTCGACCCAAAAAACGAGGGATCTGAAACCTTAAATCTTTCTTTCATACAGAAGATCTCAAAGGCATTCTGGGGATACATGATAAATATACCTGACGAGAATGAAAAATGGATTGCCGAGAGTTTTTCAGAGTACACAGCAGCACTTACCTATAAAAACCTCTTTAAAAAAAGAAAAGTTGGAGAAAAGAAGTTTAAAAAGATATTGAGGCTATGGAAAAGGGGCAGTGAACTTGTTGGGGACAGGGGAACAATTTACACAGCAAACCACATCAGCAGAAGATTTAAAAAAGACACATACGATAAACTTCACCTTCTATACGACAAAGGGCCACTGACTCTCCATGCTCTGAGAACAAAGATGCAAAAAAAGTATGGAAAACAGAACGGTGACAGAATGTTCTTCATCTGGATGAGTTCCATTCTGAAATCGTTTAAAGGAAGGTATGTCAACACATACGATTGCATAAGGCTGCTAAATATGATAACAAAAGATGACTGGACACCATTCTTTGAAAGGTATGTATTCGGGGATGAAACCCCTGAAGTGAATTTTTAACGGGGGAGTTAATCCCCCCTTTTTTTCTCCTCTTTCTCCTTATCCCTCCAGAATATCAAACCAGTAATTGAGATACCAAGCACCAGGCCAGCCCTGAAACCGTAATCAAGCCTTACCTTAGAAACACCCAGAATTGAACCGGTATAGGCATAGTAAAGACCGGTCCAGGTCAAGAAACCAAGGAAAAAAACCAAAACGAATATACCAATGTATTTCATAATTGCCCCCTTTTTTTGTAATTTTACCATCAATTTTCATTATGGTTTTCAAAAAAAAAGACTTTGACACTTCCACCTCTGGTATACAATGAATGGAGTACTCCTGACATACCAATCTATCCTGAATAAATAATTACAGTTACCAGTTACACTTTATAAATTCATTAAAATGTGATAAAATTACTTTGAATTGAAAAAAATGTGGAGGTAATTATGCCAACCGTAGGGGTAATTCTTTCAGGGTGTGGTGTTTATGATGGCGCTGAAATACATGAATCTGTTTTAACCATGCTTGAACTTGACAAAAGAGGTTGTGAAATGATTATTATGGCACCGGATAAGCCTCAAATGCATGTTACAAACCACCTTACAGGGGAAGAGGTTAAGGAAGAAACGAGAAATGTTCTTGTTGAATCTGCAAGAATAGCAAGGGGAGAGATAAAAAATATTGATGAAGTAAAGGCTGATGAATTAGATGCCATTGTAATGCCAGGGGGATTTGGTGCTGCAAAAAACCTCTCAACCTTTGCTATTGACGGTGCAAATGCAAAGGTTGACCCATCGGTTGCAAGGCTTTTAAAAGAGGTTCACTCTCAGGGGAAACCTATTGCAGCAGTTTGCATAGCTCCCGCCGTTGTGGCTGCAGCATTGGGTGAAATAAATCCTGAACTTACAATAGGCAACGATGAAGCAACTGCAAAGGCAATTGAATCAATGGGCGGTAAACACTTTGTGTGCCCTGTTGACGGATTTCATGTTGATGAAAAGAATAAGATAATATCAACCCCTGCATATATGCTTGGCAAAAGGATCTCAGAGGTGCATGCAGGTATATCAAAGATGGTTGATGCACTATTAAAACTTATAGGCTGATGGATATAAAAGGTTTTGTTATAGACACAAGTTCAATGATTATTCTGGACAGGGCAGGGGCTATGAATGTCCTTGCCTCTCATATTCCTTTAATTTCTTCAACTTCAATAAAAAATGAATTCGTAAAAAAAGCCTCAGAAAAAGAATGGTTTAAAAGAATAAAATGGAGAGAAACCAAATCAACTGGAGACAGAAGCATTCAAGCTTTAATAATCAGAAATCTGAATTATGCCCTTCTTTCCGACGATTATAAACTCCTTGAATACGCTGAGAATCATAATAAATTCTATACCTCTGCAATTGCAATCCCCGCATTTTTGTACTTAAACGAGATAATACACAGGGAAACAGCCATTATACTCTTCGAAAGGATACACAATATTGGCTATTATTCGGACAAAGTAATACAACTTGCATGGAGTTTTTTTGATAGAAATCTTGCTCCTGAATGGTTTTAATTTAATCCTTTATCTTCTTTTCACTATCCAGCCAGTGTTTGGCAAGGCCACATGTCCCTGTTTCTTTATAGCAGGAAGGAAGGCTCAACCCTGTTTCCTTCATAGTTATGACTACCTCATCAAAACTGATCCTATGAAAACCGTCTGAAAAAAGGGAATAGGTTGCACATTGCAAAGCCCTCCCGGCAGCAAAGGCATTCCTTTCTATGCAGGGTATCTGAACATAACCACCAACAGGGTCACAGGTCAAACCAAGGTGATGCTCCATTCCCATCTCTGCAGCATATTCAATTTGAGTAACAGTCCCACCTAAAAGCTGAGTTGCAGCAGCAGAAGCCATTGCACAGGCTGTTCCAATTTCGCCCTGACAGCCAACTTCAGCACCTGAAATTGAGGCATTTTCTTTAACAAGGTTTCCAATCAAACCTCCAGTGGCAAGAGCCTTTAAAATCCTTTCCCTATCAAGTTTATGAAACTTCTTTAAAAAATACAAAACAGCAGGCAAAACCCCGGATGAACCGCAGGTTGGGGCAGTAACAACAACACCTGCACTTGCATTCTCCTCAGCAACTGCAAGTGCATAGGATGCCACAAGGCCAAACGATTTCAGAAAAAGCCCCGAATTTCTTGCTTTCATATAGTATGAGGCAGCCTTTCTTTGCAAATGCAACTCCCCGGGCAAAACACCCTCATGCTTCAATCCACGCTTAATTGAGTCAACCATTGTTTTCCATACCTTTTCAAGGTAATCCCATATCTTTTCACCCTCATAGTTTTCAACATACTCCCACAAAGCAGCACCTGTTTTTTTGCACCAGCCAAGTATTTCATCCATAGTTGTAAAGGGGTAAATTGAAGGAGAAGGCTTCTCAAAATCTCTGTCATCCTTTATTGCACCGCCCCCTATAGAATAAACTCTCCACCTTTTAACAGA
>JALSOA010000098.1 GCA_026986725.1 Acidobacteriota bacterium | reverse complement strand
CGTTCCAAGATGCTTCGCCAATACATTCGTTATCGCTGCAGTCAATGTCGTCTTACCGTGATCAACATGTCCAATCGTTCCTATGTTTACATGCGGTTTCGTCCTTTCAAATTTTTCCTTTGCCATAAAAACCTCCTGTAAAATTTATACTTCGCCTATAATTTTTTCGGCAATTGATCTGGGTACTTCTTCGTACCTTGCAAACTGCATCACATAAGATGCCCTTCCCT
Source organism: Acidobacteriota bacterium (assembly GCA_026986725.1). Taxonomy (GTDB): domain Bacteria; phylum Acidobacteriota; class Holophagae; order Thermotomaculales; family Thermotomaculaceae; genus Thermotomaculum. The sequence continues at coordinate 1,593 of JALSOA010000098.1, read as the reverse complement.
GACTTAAAGACCTTAAAACAGTGGCATATCCAAACATCTCAGAAAGTGGAACATAGGCCTTAATAATCTGCAACCCGCCCTTAGCCTCAAGGTGGGCAACCCTTCCCCTTCTTGAATTAAGGTCACCCATAACATCCCCAAGATACTGCTCCGGGGTTGTTACTTCAACCTCCATAATCGGCTCAAGGAGGTATGGTTCTGCCTTTCTTGCCGCATTTTTAAATGCCAAAGATGCACAGATCTTAAACGACATTTCAGAGGAATCAACCTCATGGTAGGAGCCATCGTACAGAGTAACTTTTACATTTGTAACCTCGTAACCGGCAAGCACCCCCGTCTCCATGGCTTCTAAAATACCCTTTTCAATTGGCTTTATGTACTCTCTGGGGATAACTCCACCTGTGATTTCATCAACAAACTTGAAATGGTCTTCGGGATAAGGTTCAACCCTTATTTTTACATGGCCATATTGACCCTTACCACCGGTTTGCTTGATGTACTTTTCCTCATGATCCACAGATTTTTTAATTGATTCCCTGTAAGCAACCTGGGGTTTACCTACATTTGCCTCCACTTTAAATTCTCTCATCAACCTGTCAACTATTATTTCAAGGTGTAATTCACCCATTCCAGAGATTATTGTTTGACCTGTTTCTTTATCTATATGAACTTTAAAGGTTGGATCCTCTTTTGCAAGTTTTGCAAGTGCTGCCCCAAGTTTTTCCTGATCCGCCTTTGTTTTGGGCTCAATAGCAACCGATATAACCGGTTCCGGGAATTCCATTGATTCCAGTATGATTGGATGCTTTTCGTCACAGATGGTGTCCCCGGTCGTAACCCCTTTTAATCCAACAACGGCAGCAATGTCTCCTGCCCAGACCTCGGTTATATCCTCCCTTTTGTTTGCATGCATCTTTAAAAGTCTGCCAACCCTCTCTTTTCTGCCTGAATTAGCATTGTAAACATAGCTACCACTTTCAAGGTGCCCTGAATAAACTCTTATAAAAACAAGTTGCCCCACATAAGGATCAGTCATTATTTTAAAAGCAAGTGCACAGAATGGAGCACTATCATTTGTCTCTCTAATCTCTTCTTCTCCAGTCTTGGGGTTTATCCCCTTTACGGGGGGAATGTCAACAGGGCTTGGCATGTAATCAACAATTGCATCAAGAAGGGGCTGAACACCCTTGTTTTTGAAGGAAGACCCACATAATACCGGTGTAAAGTATAGATTTATCGTGCCTTTTCTGATGCCATCTTTTATCTCTTCTTCGGTTAACTCTTCTCCTTCAAGGTATTTTTCCATGTACTCATCACATGTCTCTGACGCCGCTTCTATCAAGTGTGCTCTGTACTCTTCGGCTAACTCCCTCATATTTTCCGGTATATCATGAACCTCATACTCAGCTCCAAGCGTTTCATCCCTGTACCTGTAAGCCTTCATTGAAACAAGATCTATTACCCCGGTAAAGTTCTCTTCACTACCCCATGGCAGCTGAAGGGCAACAGGCCTTGCATTAAGTTTTTCTTCCATCTGCTTCATACAACCGAAAAAATCTGCCCCCTGCCTGTCCATTTTATTTACAAAGGCAA
>JALSOA010000097.1 GCA_026986725.1 Acidobacteriota bacterium | reverse complement strand
AATCGAGATAAAAATGGTGGGCGATGACGGGATCGAACCGCCGACCCCCTGCTTGTAAGGCAGGTGCTCTCCCAGCTGAGCTAATCGCCCACATCCTTTACCTCACAGGGATAAAGTATAGAAAAAAACATTTGCAAAGTCAACATTTTTCGTGAATTTTTTTTATTAACAGAAAACAAAAAATTCTGGTAAAAATTATACAAAAAACTCTGGATTAAAACCACATACATGTTATATAATAGTGTTAACTTACTAATTTTAAAGGAGTAAGGTTTGATACCTTACATTGTCGTTGTAATAAACATAACTCTGGCATTCACGGTTATTGTCATCTCATACCTGATAATTGAAAGGTTTGAGAAAAACAAAAACACCGGCAAAATCCTTTTGGGGATACTGTTTGGAGTGGGTGCTGTCACTTCAATGATGTTTCCTGTAAAGATATTACCGGGGGTAATTCTTGACAGCAGAGGGATATTTGTAAATCTATCAGCTCTTCTTTTTGGAAGAACTGCTGGATTTATATCCATGTTTATGGCAACAACATACAGACTTTACATTGGAGGGGAAGGTGTTATACCGGGTACTCTCTTAATATTTATCGCTTTTATAAGTGGTGTTCTTTTTTACCTTGATTTAAAGACAAAAAGAAAAAAAATATCGTCCACTTATGTCTTTTTATCCTCATTTATCGTCCAGTCATCAATGTTAATTCTTGCGTTTCTTTTCTTCAAACACTCCTCAAAGTTTTACAGCATAATCAAAATTACATCAATTATGCTGATTGTTTACCCTTTCTTTAGCATATTTTTAGCCACACTCATTCAAAAGTTTGAAGAAGATAAAATTAAATTCAAAGAAACGGAAAAGGCGAAAACCCTTGCAGGGTCTCTACTTGATAACATAATCGAATGCGTAATAACCTTTGACAGCAACCTCAAAATAACATACTCAAACAAAGTGGCAGATAATCTTTTAAAAACGGAGCTAAAAGACAAAAACCTTTCTGATATTTTAGAAATAAAAGATAACCTTGGCAAAGAAGTTTTGAAAGAAATAATTGAATTTTCAAAAAACCTTCCTTTGAAATTAAACAACTGTATAATCAAAAAGGGAACAAAACAGATTGAAATTGAAGGGGTTATCACTCATTTATCAGAGAATAATAAAGATAGGGAATACCTTTTAACTTTCAGAGACATAGGTGAAGAAAAACAAAGAAAACAACTTTTTAAAGAGGTTCTTGAAAGGATATCGGACGGTATTGAATCCTACGACAACAACTGGAATTACACATTTGTAAACAAACAGGCGGCAAATATGTTGAACAAAAAATCACCTGAAGATTTAATAGGAAAAAATAAGTGGAAATTAGAACCTGAAGCAATTGGATCCCCATTCTATAAAGCGTGTTTAAAGGCAAAAAAAACTCAGAAACCAGTTTTCATTGAGCATTACTTTGAGCCATGGAAAAAATGGTTTGAAAACAGAATCTATCCCTCAAAGGACGGAATAACAGTTTTCTTTTCAGATATTACGGAAAAGAAAAATCTTGAGACAAAGATAATGGAGTTAAATCATAATTTGGAAACCATACTCTCTTTAAGCCCTGCAATAATATTTCTATATAATCCCGACACAAGGGAAACATTATTTGTAAGCAAAAATATAGAAACAATACTGGGATATCCGGTTGAGGAGACATATCAATATAAGTGGTGGAGAAAAAACATTTATCCCGAAGACTCTGAAAAGGCTGTTTCAAACTCAGACTTTGTTTACATTAACGATTCTTCAACCCAAACCTTCAGGTTTTTCAAAAGTGATGGCACTATAGCGTGGATACTGGAAAAACAGATCATGGTAAGAGACAAACAAGGAAAACCTGAAGTTATTTACGGCACATGGCTTGACATAACACACCTTGTTGAAACTGAAAAACTCCTTGAAGAAAGCGAAAAAAGGTTTTCAAAGATGTTTCACAATAAAATGGTGCCCATGATACTTTTTGAAAGAGAAAACGGTGAAATAACAGATGTAAATGAAGCAACAACAAACCTCTATGGTTACCCAAAAGAAGATTTTTTGCATAAATTCAAACTAAAAGATTTTTGTGATGATTCAAAACATTTAAAAAGCCCGAAGAAAAAAGAGAGATTACATAAAAAATCAAACGGAGATGAAATCTTTGTGGAAATCCACCCTATAATCTTCTCTTTTAAAGAAAAAAATTACTTACTAACCATAATCCATGACATCACCAAAGAAAAAGAAATTGAAAGGGAACTTATTGAATCGGAAGAGAAATTCCACCTTGCATTTGAAACAGTGCCAGTTCCATTCTCAATAACAAAACTTGATACCGGAGAGATAATTGAGGTCAACGATGCCTTTGCAAAAATATCAGGGTACAAAAAAGAGGAACTAATAGGGAAAAGCACTCTTGAATTGCAATTCTGGGAACAATTAAAAGACAGGGAAAAATTTATAAAACTTGTCAAAGAAAAGAAAATAATAAAAGACATGCAGATGACATTTCTAAACAAATATGGGAAGCAAATATATGTACTGTTCTCAGCAAGGATATTAAAATCAGAAAAACTAAAAGCAAACCTTCTCGTTGCAAGTCTTGTTGACATAACTCAATTACTTGAATTACAGAAAGAACTTGAAACAAGGGTAAGGGAAAGAACCAGAATGTATGAAGACTTAAACGAAGAATTAAAAGAATCAACACTATCAATTGCACATGATCTTAAAGAGCCGGTCAGAACATTGAAAAACTATTCCGAAATACTCTTAAACATTCTCAAAAACAGGGTTGACGAAGAGGCACTAAGGTACCTTGATTACATAAACTTTGCCTCTTCAAACATAGAATCCTTAATCGAAAACCTGCTGGAATACTCAACACTTGGAAAGAAAAAGATAACTTTTGGCAGGATTCCCCTGGATTCATTGATAAAAAAGATAATCAGATTACTTGAGAAAAAGATAAACGAGACAGATACAAAAATAGAAATTTTTGGTGACCTTCCAGTTGTTTATGGTAACGAACAACTCCTTTTCAAGGTTTTTTACAATCTCATCGAAAACTCAATAAAATTCCGGGATAAAAATAAAAAAAACACAATAGAGATATGGTCAGAAGAAAAAGAGGGCAATGCAACCGTATTTATTAAAGACAACGGTATTGGGATAAAAGAGGAGGACATAAAAACCATATTCTTTCCATTTAAAAAAATACATAATGACAGATCCATAGAGGGAAAAGGAATGGGACTTGCAATTGTAAAAAGATCCCTTGAAGTTTTAGGTGGAAGAATTGAGGTTAATTCAATCCCCCAAAAAGGTAGCCTCTTTAAAATAACTTTAAAAAAATAAAAAAAAGTAAAAATTTTATCAACTCATTAAAAAAAGGTGATATAATTGGTGTATAAAAAATTAAATCCTTGTTATTGTTACAGTTATAAACAAAAGAAGGTAAAATGAAAAACCCCCTATCAATTCTTATTGTTGATAATAATTCACAGGACATTGAGTTTATTGAACAAACATTAAAAAAGGATAAAAGGTACAAAAATTCAATTTTTTACACCGCAAAAACATTACTGGAGATAGAGGAATTAATATCCAACAATAAAATAGATATAGTGTTAACTGATCTTGAAATTAATGGCCTTTCTGGAATAGATGTAATAAAAGCCATAAAAAAACACAATCAATGGTTGCCAATAATTGTTGTAACGGGAACAGGCTCCGAAGAGCTTGCTGTAAAATCACTGAAAATAGGGGCAATAAATTATACGACCAAGAAAACTGAAAACATAAAACAACTTCCAGTGCTTATAAAAAACACAATAGAATTCATGAAGATAAAACGAAAAGAAAAAGAAATGGAGCACTATTTCAAGCAAATTGCCAACAACATCCCCATTGGAATAATTGATATTCGATTACCTGAAAAAAAGATCACATTTGCCAACAACCAGGCAATAAAGATGCTTGGATATAACAAAAGAGAATTTAGTGGTAAAAGCATTGACATAATTTTCAAAAACAGAGAAAACCTTTTGATTTACACAGGGAAAATAAAAGAGATGGTGGAGAAAAAGAGGAAAAAACTTCAACTTACCATCACATTAAAAAGGAAAGACGGGACACTTTTTACAGCAGAGATGCTATCTGTTTTACAACTCAAAGATAACAACGCAACAAATATACTGAACATTGTAAATGATGTGACAAAAGAGATAAAAAACAGGGAAAAGATCAAATGGGAGAGAAACAAGTTTCTTTCTCTATTCAACAATTCGTTTGATGCAATTTTCATCCTTGAAAAGGAGATATTCGTTGATTGCAACAGAGCCGCAGAAGAACTTTTTGAGTGTAAAAAGGATGAGATAATAGGCAAAAGTCCGCTTGATTTCTCCCCTGAAAAACAGGAAAACAACAGAAATTCAAATGAACTCGCAAAAGGGTACATTGCAAAAGCGCTTTACGGGAAACCACAGAGATTCATGTGGATACACAGAACGAAAACAGGGAAAGAAAAGATCTGTGAGGTTTCACTCAACAGATTTAAGGTTGAAAAAAAATACTTCCTGACTGCATTTGTCAGAGATGCAACAGAGAGGGAGAATTTCAACAAAAAATTTGAACTGCTTGCAAAACTTGAGGCATTAAATATTGTATCAGCAGGTATTGCCCATGACTTTAACAATATCCTAACAGCAATTGCCTCTAAAATAGACCTTGCATTAAAGTCATCGGTGAGTGAACAAACCATAAATCATCTGATCAGAGCCCTGAGATCAATTGAAAATGCAAAAGCGCTTGCACAAAAACTACTTAATACATCAAAAGAAAGAGAATTTAACAAAGAAGAAATTGATCTGACAAAAGACTTAATTGAATCTGCAAGATTTATGGTTAGTGGAAAGGGTATAAAATTAAAGTTTGAGATAGCCGACAACACTCCCCTTGTCCAGGTTGACAGAGTACAGATTTCAGAGGTTATTGAAAACATTGTATTAAACGCAATTCAGTCAATGGACAATCGCGGGGAACTAACCATCGGAACAAAGAAGGTATTACTTGGAAACAATGAAGTTGACAATCTGCAAAAAGGTGAGTATTTAAAGATCTATATTAAAGACAACGGTCCCGGAATACCCGCCAGCATAAGGGACAGAGTATTTGACCCGTTCTTCACAACCAAAAAAGATGGAACCGGACTCGGTCTTCCTACAAGTTTAAACATTGTAAAAAAACACGGTGGCTGGATTGAGTTTGAAACAGAAGAGGGGAAAGGCACCACTTTCTTTATTTACCTGCCATCTGCCGGAAAATCAATACAAAAAGACAGAACAGAGGAAAAGGAAAAAGTAAAAAAAACAAAACAAACAGAAAAAAAAGTTGTTTTAATTGAGCCTGTAAAAGAAGTCAGGGAGACATTTAAAGAATTCTTACTTTATTCAGGAATTAAAGTAATTGAGGCGGATAATTACTACGATGGCTTTGAAATAATAAAAGAAAACCCTCAAATTGACGGTATAGTGATAAATATAGGTACTGCTAAAGAACAGAAAGAGATATGCAACAGATTAAAATCCATAAACAAAAAAATACCGGTTATTGCAGCAACAACAGAACATAACGATGAAATTGAATCAGATCTATCCAAATATGGGATTGACGCTTATCTCGTGAAGCCTGTACCCCTATTGACTTTTATCAGCGTAATAAAAAAATTCATTGATTAGTATTCCCGGTTAAAACCCTTTCCCATTGTGTTAAAAATGGGCAGGAAGCACAGCCTGTTCTCCAGAATCCTTTTTTGTACAGGGGGTTTATCTCTTTCCCAGATAACTCTATAAGAACCTGAAGATGGGCTGTTGACCAGAATTTTAAGGGGTAAAGGTGTGTTATACCCTGCAAAACTCTCTTTCTTGGCTTTCTTCTCCTTTTAAAACTCTCCCCGTCTCTGTCTCCCATAAGGTAAACCTTCCCACCCCACTGTTTTGCAACTTCATACATTTTTTCAGTTTTCTCAAATGTGCACCATCTTGAAAAATCCGGGGTTCCTTTTTTATCAAGGTGCAATTCAATGACTTTCAAATTCACATTGTACTCTTCACAAAGGTATTCCGCATGCTCTCTGTTATATTTGAAATCAAAGCCTGTATCTGCATGGATACACAATAGTTTTTCTTTATCCCATACATTTACTGCAATATCAAGGACAGCCTGAGAATCCTTCCCTCCGCTTAAAGGGATAACCGCTTTAAAATCTTTAAAAGGGTGAAGGAATTTTATCGCCTCATTCTTCAAATTTTCAATATACTCTCTGTTTAAAGAAACTGTTTTATTAAAATCAATACAAACCCTTCTCAAGGGAGGGCTTTGCTTACCAATTACTTCAAGATTGCCTCTGTCAGGCTTTTTAATCCTTAAAAAATTATTTTCCTCAAGAAAAACAAACTCTTCATTATTGTCTCTGAAGGCAATGGTGTAATAAGGTATGTCAAAATCCAATTTAAAATTTTTCTTCAAATTTTCAGCATGCTCTGGATAAACAAAATAACAATCACTATCCACCGATAACGGCACTTCTATCTGATTAACACCATTTAACAAAAAGGCATTGTCAACAAAACCAACCCCGTTTCTCATTGTTGATTTTGCAAACTCTATCCTTTTAAAAATTGAGGAAACCTTTTCAGTTCTGACCTGGGGAGAATCAACCATCACCACTCCAAACATCGGAGAGGAAAATTCACTCAATTCTTCAAAAAGCACACCATCATCGGAACCCAACAAAACTATGTTAAAGGCGGTAAAATCGAAAGGCAAGCTATCAAGTTTTTTTATCGTGTGAGCCTTTATAGTGCCAAGTCTTATGTCCCAGCCTTTATAATACTTTCTTAAAACCATGGGCATTTTGCGGGAATCCCGCTTTGCCCTGACCCATAGCTCAAGCATCAACTCTGTTTATCAGGCTCGAACTTATCCTGTTAACCTTTTCAGTCAACTCCCCTTCATCAAGTCCAACAACCTTGCCCTTTGAAACAACCACTCTTCCGTTTACTATGTTCAATTCAACACTGTGATTGAACCCTGTAAAAACTATTGCGGCAAGCGGATCTGATAAACTTCCTGCAAACTGGAAATCCCTGACATTTATCCCAATCAGGTCTGCCGCATAGCCCTCTTTTATTGCCCCCAAACTATCAAATCCAAGCATTTTTGCCCCACCTTTTGTCGCTATTTTAAGTGCATCCCTTGCCGTCAGAGCATCATTTCCATACCTTACCCTTTGCAAAAGCATGCAGTTTCTAACCTCACCAAGCATGTCTGAAGAATCATTCGACGACGAGCCGTCAACAGCCAGAGATACAGGTATTCCCATATTGTACATCTCTTTAACTCTTGCAATACCACTTCCAAGCCTCATGTTTGATGTCGGGCAATGGGCAACACCTGTCTTTGTTTCAGCAAGCAATTTCATTTCATCATCATTGAACCATATTCCATGTGCAAAAAACACATCCTCCCCAACCCAATTTAATTTTTCCATATACCTAAATGGCCTTACTCCGTACTTTTCAAGGCAATACTTTTCCTCATCCAGCGTCTCAGCAAGGTGGGTGTGTAATTTCACCCCGTATGTCCTTGCAAGCTTTTCAGATTCCACCATTGTTTTTTCTTCAACATTAAAAGGGGAACACGGGGCAAGTATCACCCTTGTCATTGAGAATGGAGACGGATCATGAAATTTCTCAATTACTCTCTGAGAATCCTTAATAACCGTATCGGTATCCTGGCATATTGAATCAGGTGGCAATCCCCCATTGCTTTCACCCATGGTCATTGAGCCTCTCGTAAGTGCGGTTCTGATACCCATCTTCTTTGCCGCATCAATCTGGATATCAAATATCTCTTTAACGCCCTCAGGGTAAAGGTAATGATGGTCTGAGGTCAGGGTACACCCTGTTTTGAGTAATTCAGCCATAACAATCAAACTTGAATAGTATATAGCCTCTTCATCTATGTGTTTCCACACCCTGTAAAGGTTAACAAGCCAGTCAAACAACTTTGCATTCTGAACAGGTGGATAGTTTCTGGTCAAAACCTGAAAAAAATGATGATGAGTGTTAACAAGTCCCGGAATTATTACGAGGTTTGAGCAATCGTAAACCTGAACCGTAAGATCCGTTTCCACCCTGAAATCCCTTCCAATCCTTTTTATCCTGTTATTTTCTATGTAAATATCAACATTCCTCAACTCTCTGTCATTCTCATCAAATGTTGCAACATAATAACAGTTTTTCAATAAAAGCATCACCCACCTCTCATATCCTTATATTTTCCCTGCATACCGCAGGAAGTACAATAGCCTGTACAAAGAAAGGCAATAAAATTATACCAAATGCCATGTAAATGTTAATACCTGCAACAATCCCCACAATGGGGACAAAAAACATACCAACTATTGATACAGTTAAAAAGAGAAAGGCATTAACCGGACCCTTTGCGTCTTCATCCGCAACATAGTTTATAAGAAAGTGCATTGAAGGAAAGAGGGTTGCCATAAAAAAAGCGGTTATTCCGAAAAAAAGCACTGAAAACCTGAATGGAAGAACAAGCATAAAAATGACTGAACCAATGGTAAGGATTGACATTAGAATTATATTTCTTTTTACCCCCAGTTTCTTTATTTTTCTGTTGCCAAAAAACCTGCTGATAGTAAAAACAAACCAGAAAAAAGATAAAACCATTGAATACTGTTTGATCCCTATTCTGTGTACGCTTTTATAAAAATTACCGGTCCATACAACAATTGACATCTCACTTGCAGCGTAAAACCCAAGAAGAAGGACAAGAACCACGATTTTTTTATTCAATAGTGCCCTCTTTAAATCTTTTATGGAGAAATTTTCAGTTCTGTAATTCTCAAAGGGATGAGAGAATAAAAGGTAGGCAACCACAAAAAAGATCGCAAAGTAACTTAAGTAAACAAAGTTGTAAGAAAAGCCCCTTTCAAGAACCTGTTTAACGAAAAAAGGAGCCACCAATCCACCAATTCCGAAAAAAGAATGGTACATTGAAAAGTCCTGTGATTTTAAAGGAAGATGTGAGTATGTTGTTGCAAGCGATGTCATTACAAGACCAAATGTCATTGACAGAAAAAATATACCGGTAACAAGGGTGTAAAAGTTAAAGATGGATGAAAGCGCAAGCCCTGAAAAGGCACACAAAAAACCGAGTTTTAACCCAATCTTCGTGCCTTCTTTTGCAAGAAGATATACAGCAATGAGGTTTGCACAGATGGTTCCAAGCGAACTAAAAAGCGGGATTATTCCCGATTCGCCCACAGAAAGACTGTAAACCCTTTGAAACTCTGTCATCAACGCCGGGAAGGTATTTAACAAAAGTGCTATAAAAAAAACACCCGAAAATATAACAACCTTTCTGTAAACTATGTTTTTATTCATTTTCTAATCTTTTTTCCATTTAAAAAAAAGAATAGAGAGTACAGAAAAAGCAAGATAACCGCATGCTATCTCAACAGAGTAAATGTGTTTTAAAGACGGAAGATATATACTCCCATCGGGATTTACCGAGTGAATCAACCCGGTCAGGGTAAAAACAATTAAAACAATTGAAACGAAAACAAAACCCTTAATCTTTTTTCTTATCAAAAAGGAAACCAGACTGCCCCATAACATTGCCGTTAAGATAAACCCATTACCAAGCACTGTAATAGCCCTGTATGTTTTTAGCAGGTCTCCCGAAAGGTCTGCCATTGTTTTTCCAAAAAAACCAATGAAAGTGTTTACCTGCACCTGTACGAGGTTTGCAATTGAGGGAATAAAGGCAAACAAAACAGCGGGGATCTCCTCTTTGCACACAATTATTGATTGCTCTGCTATTTCAAAACCAATAAAGATCAATATCGGTGCAACTGCAGCAACAGGTATTATATTTACAATGCCTCCAACAACGCCAAGCATTCCCCCAATACCAATAAAAAGACCTGTTGCGAGGGTGTACCCTGCCCTTGCACCCATTCTCTTATAGGCAGGATGCCCTATGTAAGGAGTGGACTGGGCAACCCCTCCACACACCCCGGCAATTATAGTGGCAATAGCCTCCGTTAAAAGTATATCCCTTGTTCTGAAATTGTCCCCTGCAACCCTTGCACTTTCATTGACATTTATACCACCTACAATGGTAAGGATACCAAAAGGAATTGCAACTGGAAGATAGTTAATAGCAAGTTTCATTCCTTTTATAAAATTAAGATCAGGGTAAGGAATAAAAAGCCCTGCAGTTACGGTTGCAACATGCCCTGATCTTTCAGGAATGAGGTAATAGAGTAATGTGCCCGCTGCAACTGCAGCAAACACAGGTGGAACATTGAATGGAAGTCTTTTCCGGGCAAAAAAAGCGTAAACTATTATACCCAGTGCAACTATCCCAACAACAGGAAGTTTAAAAACATCAAGCATGGGATAAAAACCAAGAAGAGCAATACCAATACCTCCGATTGAGCCCAACAATCCTGCTTCAGGAAAATATTTCTGAACATACTCCCCAAAAAAGGAAAGCACAAGTTTTATCAACCCCATAATTACCAGAACAGACATACCCACATAGAGGGTAAGATAAGGATCTTTCGTTTGAAGGTAAACCGGTCCAAGAACTGTTAAAGTTATCCCAACAGTGGAAGGGGTATCAAGACCAAGGGGCATCGCGGTAACATCGTTTCTTTTTTCTTTCTTCATTAATCTGTATGCCATATAGGTGTAAACAAGATCTCCAATCATAACACCAAGTGCAGTTGCCGGTATCATTCTGGTCATAATTATCTTCAACGGATAACCGAAGACCCCTGTCAAAATACCCGTCAATATAACCAGGTTTGTAACATTGTCAAGCATAAGACCAAAGAATGCGTTTATGTCACCTCTTGAAAAAATCTTTCCCATTTACTCCTCACTTCCAACAACCTTTATTGCTGCAAGTTCCCTTCTATTAAACAGTGATTTAAAATACCTTTTGGGAAACTTTGATAAAAATTCAGATTTTAAAGAAATAATTTCACTTTCAATCAATTCCCTTGTATCCTCATTGAGAAACGAATAAAGGTACTTATAAATCGTGTTCAATACAACAAGGCTCAAAAGCAAAAGTTTGTTCTTTCTTGAAAACGCAAGAGCAAGATGAAGTTTTCTATACGCCTCTTCCAGCCTTCCCTCTTTCAGCAGCAAGGTACCATAAATAAAATAGAAATAAACTTTTAAGAAGTTTATATCACTTTCAATTATGCTTTCTTCAATCTCATCAAGTTCTCTTTCTGCATCGATGTAATTGTTCCCCTCAACATCAAGTGCTATCTTTAAAAGTGAACAGTATGATTTTTCATAAAAACTACCAACAGCCTCAAATGATTGCCTGACAACCATAAGATCTTTGTAAGAATCAGCAAAATTCCCCTTGTAATAGTTAAGCAAAGCCTCATAAAAGGAAACGAGTATCTGGTGCTTTTTAAAATCGGAATCCCCCGCCATTGTACCTGCAATAATAAGATGGTTTTCAGACTCAAACCATTCTCCAAGATCCATGTAAAACAAAGCCTTTTCAATGTGGAAAAGTATCTGGGCCGATCTGTCCTCTATCGTGTTCAAGAGAGTTTCAACATTTTCAAGTGTCTGTTCTGCGAGGATAAAATCCCCCTCAATCCTCTTTGCCTTAGCAAGCAGAAGGTAAGCATCAACCAGTTGCGAAATGTTGCCAATGTTTGAGAGTATCTCAATTGATTTCCTTAAATTGTTTTCAGCCTTTTCAAACTCACAACATGCAATGTAATAACGCCCATAATTGGAGAAAACAGACGCAATGCCCGGAAGGAAAGAGGTTTCCCTGTAAATACCTTCAGCCTTCTGCCATTTTTCAAACGCTTCTTTTATGTTTCCATCAACATAATCCAAAAAACCGAGAAACTGATACAGGGTACCAATCTCTCTTCCTGCATTTCTTTCTTTCAGAGCACCTTCTGCCAGACCAAAAAAAAGTCTTGATTGATCAAGAATCCCCTCTTTAAGCAGCAAACTCCCTATTTTGATGTACAGTTCAGGCAGATATTTAAAGGGGAACAATTTTATCTTTTCTTCGGAAACAAGATCATAGAGTATGTCAAGAGCCTTTTCAACCCTGCCTGTCTTTGCAAAATACTCTGCTTCGTAAAATGGAATATCAATTGTATCCCTTTCGTCAAGTGGAAGTTCTTTCAACTTCTCAATGTACTTTTCGCTTTTTGCGGGTTTTCCCAGAAAAAAGTACATCCGGATTATCGTTTTCAGATAAAACTTTTTCTCTCTATTATCTTCACAGAGATCAAGAAGTACATTACCAATCTCAATGACCTTTTCGTTTTTGTAAGTTCCCGCATAGTTTTCAAAGGCAATCTTGAAAAACCTTCTTGCCTTATCTCTTTCTCCTGCCATCAAATACCATTGCGCAGTTTTTTCAAAGGAAAACTCTCCCACTTCCTCGTTTGCCTCTGCAAGTTTCAGATATAAAACAGGCAGTTCATTCTCCTCTATCATTGAAAGGACACTTTCCCTTAACCTTGAATGTACAAATATGTACTTTCTTGAAAACTGTTTTATCATCCTTTTCTCAAGGAGTGTCCCAATCTCGTCATACACATCGCTTTTTGCCATCAATCTCTCCAAAAAAGCCTCTGAAACAGGTTCAATCAAAAGCGCCATGTATTTCATAATCTCAAAAGCAGCAGGGGGCAACGATTTCAACCTGTAAAGGAAAATGGTTTCCAGTTTGTCCTCAAACTCAACTTCACTTCCCTCTTTAAACTTCCATATTCCATTCTCAATGTAAAGCATCTCTTTAGAGATAAGAGTTTTAAAAAGTTCTGTAACCAGCAAAGGGTTTCCCGCAGTTTTTTCATATACGAAATCAACAAATCTGTACCCCAGAAAAGCTTTGGGAAATGATGCCCTGATCAACTCGTCAATATCTTCCCTTGTCAATGCTTTTAACTCTATGGTTTGACCTAAATCAGCATTCTCAAGTTCCTGTAAAAAACCCTTAACTGAGTCAGGCAACCTTATGTCTGAACGATAGTTCATAAGCCACAGGGCATTGATCTTTTTACTTAAAAAAGCCCTGAAAAATTGAATTGAAAACTCATCTATATTTTGAATGTCCTCAATGAAAAATATAAACGCTTCCTGGCTTTCCTCAACGCGTTTTTTAAAAACATCCACAAAATTAAAAAGGAATTTTGACAGTATTTCACCATCCATGCTTTCGAAAAGCACAGGTGAAAATACCGGGGCATCAGAGTAAATTGCGTGCTTTATCAGGGAAACTATATCCCTGTCAACCTCTCTGAAATACTCGTGCTTGAAGATTGGCATCATCTTTTTGAAAAGCTGAATTGCAACATCAAAAATCCTATCCCCTGAGATTGCAAAAGCTCTCCTGACCCTGTAACCCTGCAGTTGTGCATGCAATCTAAACTCGTTCATTAACCTTGTTTTGCCTATACCGGACTCACCTTTTATCAGTATAAACGGTTTTTTATGCTTCTCAACATCAAGAGAAACGAGAAATGCCTTCAAAAAGTTCAGTTCATTGTTCCTTCCAACAAACCTTGGTTCAAAGAAAAGTTCCTCTTTCCCACTGGGGGGGAGAATGCTGAAGTAGTGCTTGTAAATTGAATTCACATCCTCAAGTACTTCAAGGGCTGAAAAATACCTTTTAGAGACCTTTTTTTCAACAAGTTTTCTGATTATTCTAAAAAGCCTTTTCTCTTTGATTCTCTGTAACTGCTCTTCTTTTAATGTCTCAATATCAAAATACTTTTGATTTAATTGAATGTTGTTTCTGATAAGGAGAAGTTTTAAAAAAACCATACCAAGTGAGTAAAGGTCAACTCTGTGGTCTTTGTCCATCTCTTTTGAAAAGAGCTCCGGAGCCATATAAAATATTGTCCCTCTCATGGAAGTTTTCGTTATTTGAGATACCGGAAGAAACAAGCCAAAATCCATCAACTTAACCGTGAAACCGGTATTGTCTTCTATTATTCCAAAGTTCTCAGGTTTTATATCAAAATGAACAATGTCATGAGAATGGATAAAATGAAGAGCCCGTAGTATCTGAACAAGCGCTTTGACAATTGTCTCTTCATCCTTCGCAATAAGATACTTTATAATGTTGACTTTTTCACAGTACTCCATCGTATAGTAAATGGTATCTGTTTCCCTGTTGTATCCGATGTCAAAAACATTAACCAGGTTTCTGTGCTTTAAAGAGTTTAACAGAAAGAACTCATCCTGTAATCTCGTCAGATTCTTCTTGTTTAATTTGCCGGTTTTTATTACCTTCAAGGCAACAGTTTTGTTTTCAAAAAGGTCTCTGCACAGATAAACAGTGGAAAATCCACCGGTTCCAAGTACCTTTAACTCAACATACCTTTCTCTATCAAATGACATTTCAACCTTCCTGCTCCTATCTCTATTTTAGGGTCCTCAATAATACCCTCCTTGCACATTTTTAGCACCTTGTTTATCTCAAAAAAACACACAGTGTTAAGATCCTCATTAACACTTCCATCCCCACTTGCCTTTACCCTGTGAGAATTGCTTATATCCACCGCAAACAGATGTATCTTTTCCGTTGACTGGCCATGGGAGGGGAAAAAGGAACCGCCGAGGCTGAACACACTTTCTTTCTGTACCAGAAACCCTGCCTCTTCTTTCAATTCTTTCACCACCCTGTTTTTAAGCCCTGAAATACCCCTGTCTTCAGATTCCAGAGAGCCTGCAACACACTCGTAAACATAATCGTAAACCCTGCCATCTTTCAAAGGTAGAGGATAGCCCTTTCTGAAGTAAATAGCGGGTCTGAACGCCTTTAAGATACCTATAAAAGCAACAGTATTTTCTATGTAATACGGGATAACCGCAACACAATCGTATCCCTTTCTATCAAAAAACTCAACTGAATACCGCCTTGAGATGCTTCCATCTTCATAAATGTTTTGAAGAACATACCTGTGATATGTGAAAAAATGATTTTCAAACTGATTGCACACAGAATGTTTTACAACTTTAATTCCTTTTACAAGTCCCATACTGAAAAAACTCCCTGATGACTATTATAACAATTAAACCACAAAAAAAACCAATAAAATCGGCAATAAAATCAAGAAAAGAGCAATCTCTGCCCATTACAAAAGCCTGGTGCAATTCATCTGAAAAAGCAAAAAGTTCTCCAAATAAAAGAATAGAAAAGATATTTTCTTCTGGAAATGTTAGAAAAACAAGTATTGATAACAAAAAATATTCTCCAAAATGGAGAATAAGGTCCTGAAAAGAGATTATTATTTTTAAAGTTAGATCCGGTATGGAAGAAAGGTAAAAATCTTTTATCCAAAGTATGGGTGTCTTGGAAACTTATACATAATGTATGCAAGTATTAACGCAATACCAACCAGAAAGAAAAACCATTTTAGAAAGTGACGCACAATATCTCTTTTCGTGTCGTTGTACAGCACAGCAAAAAACAGAGATACACAAAATGTATATATCAGAAGATTAAAAAAGTGACTTTTCATAAAAAGAAAAAAGCCGCAAAGGAAGCCTTTGCGACTTATTCCCCCTCTTTATTTGAAGTTTCTTCTATACTCTCTTTCTCTTCAGTCTTTTGATTTTCAACCTTTTGCTCTTCAGATTTTGCTGTCACCTCTTTTTCAACATTATCCTTTTCTTTTTCATCATTTGTTGATGTACTTTCCAGTATCAAAGAGATCTTTGCCATTTCAGCAGCATCTCCTGCCCTGTTACCAAGAAGGTATATCCTCGTGTAACCGCCCGGTCTGTTAATAAAAGAATCCCTGTACTCTCTAAAGAGTTTTTTGACAGCCCCTTTGTTTTGCAATTTTTTGAAAACAAGCCTCTGAGCGTGCGATTGATCTTCATGTTTCACTTTTGTGATTATCTTTTCCACATATCTTCTTAACTCTTTTGCCTTTGCCTTTGTTGTTACTATTGAGCCATGCTCAATAAGGCTTACAGCAAGATTCCTCAAAAGCATCTTTCTCTGGTTTGTTGTTCTCCCTAATTTTCTTCCAGCTTTTCTGTGTCTCATTTTGTGCTCCTACCGTTTTTCTCTAATAAATCTTTTACATCCATACCGAATGTAAGACCCATACCTTCAAGAACACTTCTTAATTCGTTCAATGTTATCTTTCCAAAGTTCTTTATCTTGAGAACCTCCTGCTCTGTTTTCTGTACAAGCTCCCCAATAGTCTTGATATTTGCATTTTTGAGGCAATTGTATGCCCTTACGCTTAACTCCAGTTCATCAATGGATGTATTCAACTTCTCAAGGAGTTCATTGCTTTTATCATCCATCTCAACAACTTCCTCAAGTTCTTCCTCGACCTCTTCAAAATTGATAAAAAGTGAGAACTGGTCTTTCAAAAGTTTTGCAGCATAGGCAATTGCATCATCAGGTCTTATAGACCCGTTTGTCCACACTTCCATAATGAGTTTATCGTAATCAGTTCTTCTCCCCACCCTTGCAGGCAAAACCTCATAGTTTACCTTCTTTATAGGAGAATGAGAAGAATCAATCGGGATAAACCCTATAGGAAGGTCATCATCGTGATTAAACTCTGCAGGTATAAAACCTCTATTAACCTTAACCCTCATCTCCATTTCCAGCGAAACACCCTTGTCAAGGGTGGCAATGTGAATGCTTTTATCCAGAATCTCAACATTGGCATCGGTTTCTATATCAGCAGAGATCACCTCACATTCACCTTTTTTGGTTATTCTTATCATTCTTGGCGCATGCCCATGCATTTTTAAAGGTATCTTTTTCAAATTAAGAATAATATCCGTAACATCCTCAAGGACACCGGGTATAGACATAAACTCATGGGGCACTCCTTCAATCCTTACTGCTGTTATTGCTGCCCCCTCAATTGAAGATAGAAGTGTCCTTCTCAAAGCATGGCCTATGGTTGTACCAAAGCCCCTTTCAAAAGGCTGAGCCTCATACTTCCCATAGGTGCCATCATCATTAATGGAAAGTTGAACAACCTTTTTGGGCATTTGAAAACCTTTAAGTATCTCCATTATTCACCCCTTAATTACTTGGAGTACAACTCAATGATAAGCTGCTCATTTATATCAAGTGTTACATCTGCTCTCTTTGGAAGAGACTTAACAACTCCTTTAAACTCATCCGGTTTCAACTCAAGCCATTCCGGAATCCCTCTCCCTTTGGCAGTTTTTATTGATTCCTCAATAGACGGGATCTTTCTTGACTTTTCCTTAACCTCAATTACCTGACCTTCCTTCACAAGGTAAGAGGGGATATCAACCTTTCTCCCGTCAACCAGTATGTGACCATGGTTTACAAGCTGTCTTGCCTGTCTTCTTGAAGTTGCAAAACCAAGTCTGTAAACAACATTGTCAAGCCTTCTTTCAAGTAACTGCAAAAGTATTTCTCCGGTCACTCCCTTTTTCCTTGAAGCAATCTCATAGTATTTTCTGAATTGTCTTTCAAGAACCCCATAGATCCTTTTTACCTTCTCCTTCTCTCTTAACTGAGCAGCGTATCCTATGGGGGGTTTGTTTCTAATCCTTCCGTGCTGACCGGGAGGAAAAGGCCTTCTGTCAAAGGCACATTTATCCTTAAAACAACGCTCCCCTTTTAGAAAAAGTTTCATGCCCTCTCTTCTGCATAATTTACATGCCGGTCCAGTATATCTTGCCAATTTTAGCCTCCTGCACTAATTTTAAACTCTTCTCTTTTTAGGTGGTCTGCACCCATTGTGTGGGATTGGAGTGACATCTTTGATTGATTTAATCTGCAAGCCAGCGGCTGCAAGAGCCCTTATTGCAGATTCCCTTCCCACTCCAGGACCCTTAACCTTAACATCAATACTCCTCATCCCATAATTGTTCATTGCCTGCTCGGCAGCGTCTGTTGCAGTAACCTGAGCTGCATAAGGAGTATTCTTCTTTGAACCCTTAAACTTATTCTTGCCAGTTGAAGACCAGCAAAGCACATTCCCTTCAGGGTCTGTAATTGTCACTATGGTGTTGTTAAAGGTTGTTTTAATGTTAGCAACCCCATGTGGGACCTGCCTGTAAACCTTCTTTTTAGTACTTCTTCTTCTCTTCTTTGCCATATCCTCTACCCCTTAATTATTTGCTTTTCTTCTTTTTACCAATACCATGGCTTCTCTTGCCCCTTGCAGTTCTCGCATTGGTATGAGTTCTCTGTCCCCTTACAGGCATTCTTCTTTTGTGCCTTATACCCCTGTAACAGTTTATTTCCATCAATCTTTTGATGTCCATCTGAATTTTCTTTCTCAGATCACCCTCTACAACATAGTCCTTTTGAATGATCTTGGAAATTACATTGATCTCATCCATAGAAAGGTCTTTCATCTTTCTGTTCCTGTCAATACCTGCTTTTTGAAGGATCTCATTTGCCCTGCTCCTTCCAATACCAAAGATATAGGTGAGAGCAATCTCAGCCCTTTTGTTTTCAGGTAAATCTACGCCTGCTATCCTAACCAATTGATACCTCCATTACCCTTGTCTTTGTTTGTGTTTGGGGTTTTTACAGATAACCCTGACCACACCTTTTCTTTTAATAATCTTGCAATCTTTGCAAATCTTCTTAACAGAAGGTCTTACTTTCATAACTCACCTCTACTAAAATCTGTAAATTATTCTTCCCCTCGTTAAATCATAAGGCGAAATTTCAACTAAAACCCTGTCTCCGGGCAAAATCTTGATAAAATTTTTCCTCATTTTGCCCGAAATGTGCGCAAGTAACTGGTGTTTCGTATCAATCAACTCAACTCTGAACATTGCATTTGGCAATGCCTCAAGAACAACCGCCTTAACCTCTAATGTTTCCTTGTTCTTAACCACAATTCAACCTCTACTCGCCAACAACCTGTACAATGGATTGTAATACATCCTTAATTGGCCTATTACCGTCAATTTTATATAGAATGCCGCGGTTACGGTAATAGTCCAGAAGAACCGCCGTTTTCTCATTATACACGGCAAGTCTGTTTTTGACAACATCTTCTGTGTCATCATCCCTTTGAATAAGCGGCGTACCACATTTATCACATAGATTGTCCCTTTTAGGAGGGTTAAACTCAAGATGGTACATTGCACCGCAGTTCGGACAGGTTCTCCTTAAAACAAGCCTTTTGACAATAAGTTCTTCAGGAACGTGAATAAATATTACAAAGTTAACTCCATCAACACTATCAAGGAATTCAGCCTGTGCCTTTGTCCTCGGATAACCATCCAGAATATATCCCTTTTCGCAATCCGGTCTGGCCAATCTCTCTTTAACTATAGCATTTATAAGATCGTCAGGGACAAGTTCTCCTCTTTCCATAATCTCTTTTGCTTTCAGACCAAGTTCCGTTCCCTCTTTGACGGCCTCTCTTAACATGTCCCCTGTTGAAATATGAGGGATACCGTATTTTTCAGACATCAATTTAGCCTGAGTACCCTTACCTGCACCGGGAGCACCAAGCATAACAATTGATTTCTTCATCTTCTACCTCTTACTCTTCCCTTTTTCATTATTCCGTCATAATGCCTCATAAGTAGATAAGATTCAACCTGAGCAACAAACTCCATTGCGACACCAACAACAATCAGCAACGAGGTTCCACCAAAGTAAAAGTTGAAACCAAGACCGTTTTTAATAAACTCAGGAACCACTCTGTCAAGAAAATCCCCTATAAAAGGAGTGGCCTCAACATGGATACCTGACATGAGTATCATGGGGATTATTGAAACAACAGATAGATAAATTCCACCCCAGAATGTTAGTTTTGTCAAAACATCATCAATGTAATCTGCAGTTGCCTTACCAGGCCTTATACCCGGAATAAATGCACCGTACTTCTTCAAATTATCGGCAGTATCAACAGGATTGAATATTATTGCAGTGTAAAAGAATGTAAAGAATATTATAGCAGCCACATAAAGTATCACATATAGTGGCATCCCATATCCAAAGTACGACATGATCCTGTTTAACCAGCCTGACGAGCGAAATATCTTTGCCACTGTTTGCGGAAACATAACAAGCGCCTGAGCAAAGATTATGGGGATAACTCCAGATACATTCACCTTAATTGGCAGGTAACTTGATTGCCCTGTGTTGCCCCTTAGACCTGATACCCTTCTTGCATAGTGAATCGGTATTCTTCTTTGACCACTTTCAAAGAAAACAACAAATGCTGTGACAGCAAGCATAAAAGCAAATACAAAGAGCACAACGAGAAGGCTCTTATCACCATTTTTCAGGTCAAGAAGCACAGAAACAATCGCCTGTGGCAATCTAACAAGAATACCCCAGTAAATTATCAATGATATTCCGTTTCCTACCCCTCTTTCAGTTATCTGTTCGCCAAGCCACATTATTACCAGGGTTCCGGTCACAAGAGTGAGCACTGTAAGAAGTTTAAAACCAACTCCCGGATTGGTAACTATATGTGCACCTGATGGGCTCTGCAAAGATTCAAGCAATGTTGCGATACCAAAAGCCTGAAGAGCACTGAATACAACCGTGAGATACCTGGTGTACTGGGTAATCTTCTTTCTGCCCTGTTCACCCTCTTTTTTAAGTTGATCAAGGTAAGGCACCATAACAGTCAACAACTCAAGCAAAATAGATGCAGTAATGTACGGCATTATTCCAAGAGCAAATATTGAAGCGTTTTTAAATGCCCCACCTGAAAAAAGATCAAGAAAACCAAGCACAGAACTTTTCTGAGCATCAAACCATTCAAGCAACGCAGAAAGGTCAATCGCCGGAATTGTGATGTGAGCCCCCAATCTGTAAATGAAGAGCATTGCAAAGGTGAAAATCAACCTTTTACGGAGCTCTTCAATCTTCCAGATATTTCTAAATGTCTCCATCACGGCTCAATTACCTCACACTTTCCGCCCGCTTTTTCAATTTTTTCACGGGCTGATTTACTGAACCTGTGTGCCCTTATCGTAACGGGTCTGTTTATTTCACCATTGCCAAGTATCTTTATGCCATCCTTGATGTTTTTAACAATGCCCTTGCTTATGAAATCCTCAACAGTTATAACATCCTGTCCCTCAAAGAGAGCAAGCATGGTAAGGTTTATTCCAACATACTCTTTTTTGAAGGGATAATTTGAAAAACCCCTTTTTGGGAGCCTTCTTGCAAGAGGCATCTGTCCGCCTTCAAATCCAAACCTTCTTGAGTAACCAGAACGGGATTTCTGGCCCTTGTGACCTTTCCCGGCAGTTTTACCTTTCCCGGAACCAGGGCCCCTGCCAACCCTGTTCTTTTTTCCGGTTGCACCTTCATTTGGTTTCAATTCGTTTATTTTCATCTTGCACCCCTTTAATCTACTTCTTTTTCTTCAAGTATTTCTACAAGATGAGGAATTTTGTTGATCTGACCTCTGATCTCAGGGACATCATCAACCACCCTTATCTGATTTAGTTTTCTAAAACCAAGGCTTTTCAATATCCTTTTATGCTTTTCAGGGTGGCCGATGCCACTTCTAACCTGTTTGATTACGAGTACTTTCTTTCCCATTATTCACCACCCTCTTCATTTTCTTTCTCTTTTGCGGCTCCAAACCTTATCTCCATTATTTCTTCAGGATATTTAAGCTGCTTTAAGGCATCAATTGTTGCCTTAACAACATTGTGAGGATTCGTGGAGCCATAACACTTGGTAACGATATCTTTAATACCTGCAGATTCCACAACCGCCCTCACCGTTGCCCCCGCAATAACTCCGGTTCCCGGCTTTGCGGGCTTTAACATAACCGTTGAAGCACCAAAGTGCCCCCAAACCTCATAGGGGATAGTGTGGTTTACAATTGGCACCTCAATGAGGTTTTTCTTTGCCTTTTTAATTCCTTTTTTTATGGCGGCAGGTACTTCCAGGGCTTTGCCAAGCCCGTAACCAACCTTACCCTTTTCGTCTCCCACAACGCAAAGGGCATTGAAACTGAAGTTTTTTCCTCCCTTTACAACCTTGGTTACCCTGCCTATGTAAACCACTCTATCAACGAATTCATCCTGTGTCTGGCCTATGTTAAACAACTGCCCCTCCTATATTTAGAATTTTAATCCTTTTTCTCTCGCTGCTTCGGCAAGAGCCTTAACTCTACCATGATAGATGTAACCACCTCTGTCAAAAACCACTTTGTCAATCCCTTTCTCAAGCAATCTCTCCGCTATCAACTCACCAACAAGTTTTGCCGCTTCTTTGTTACCACCGTAGGTGACCTTGCCTTTTAATGCTTTATCAAGGGTTGACGCTGCTGCAATTGTGGTTCTTTTATCATCGTCAATAGCCTGAACATAGATGTGCTTCAAACTTCTGTAAACCGCTAACCTTGGCCTTTCTGCTGTACCATGAACTCTTGCCCTTATTCTTTTCTTAATGTGCAATCTTCTTTCGTTACGAGATTTAAATTTCATCTTATCCCCCTATTACTTACCGGTTTTACCCTGCTTGAGGATAATGTGTTCATCAACATATCTGATACCTTTGCCTTTGTAAGCATCTGGCTCTCTAAACCTTCTAATTATTGCAGCAACCTCACCAACTTTCTGTTTGTCATATCCCTCAACAGTTATTATGTTCTGCTTTGAATCAACTGTTATGTCAATCCCCTCAGGGATCCTGTAAACAATGGGATGGGAGTATCCGAGGTTTAATTCAAGTTCCTTTCCCTTAAGGGCAACCCTGTATCCAGTTCCAATAACTTTAAGTTGTTTTTGGAATCCCCTGGTAACTCCTATAACAGCATTGTTTAACAAAGCCCTGGTCAATCCGTGAAAACTTTTCGTTTGCTTGTCTTCAGATTGCCTTTTTACATAAATTGTGTTGTTTTCTAAAGTTACCTCTATTTTTGAAGGCACAGGGGTCGTTAACACACCCTTTGGCCCTTTCACTTCAACAGTATCCTTATTTATGCTAACCTGTACACCAGACGGAACAGGTATAGGCTTTACTCCTATTCTTGACATAAAATCCTCCCGTTACCACACCTTGCAAATAACTTCGCCGCCAACGCCAAGTTCTTTTGCCTTCTTTGTTGTTAGTACCCCTTTAGAGGTGGAAACAATTGCAATGCCATATCCGCCAAGCACTTCCGGCAGTTCATCTGCGCCTCTGTAAACCCTTCTCGAAGGTCTGGAAACCCTTTCAAGGCCATGAATAACAGGTTCGTCTTTGTGATATTTGAGATAGATTATGATCTTTTCTTTTCCTTCATCCTTTACGACTTTAAAGTTTTTAATGTACCCTTCTTCCTTTAAGATCTCGGTTATAATCTTCTTCATCTTAGAAGAAGGCACTTCTACCTTTTCATGCTTTGCCATAATGGCGTTTCTTATCCTTGTTAACATATCTGAGATCGGATCAGTATACATGCCTTCACCCCTTTACCAGCTTGCTTTTCTAACACCGGGCAACAGCCCTTCGTTTGCCAATTTTCTCAAACAAATCCTGCAAAGACCAAATTTTCTGTAATATGCCCTTGGCCTTCCACAGATCTTGCAACGGTTCTTTTGCCTTACTTTAAATTTAGGTTTTTTCTTCGCTTTTGCTATACTTGCAGTTCTTGCCATATTAACTCCTTACTATTTTCTAAATGGCATTCCAAGGTACTGAAGAAGCCTTTTTGCCTCTTCGTCTGTCTTTGCCGTGGTTACAATGGTTATGTTCAATCCCCTTGATACATCAATCTTGTTGTAATCAACTTCAGGGAATATCAATTCGTCTTTTATCCCCATTGTGTAATTCCCTCTGCCATCAAAAGAGTTTGGATTCAAACCCCTGAAGTCTTTGATCCTCGGGATGTCGATGTTTATCAACTTATCAAGAAAATGGAACATCCTCTCGCCTCTCAGGGTAACCCTGCAACCAATGGGCATCCCCTCTCTGAGTTTAAAAGCGGCAATAGACTTCCTTGCCCTTGTTATCACAGCCCTCTGACCTGCAATCATAGTCAGGGCTTCTGCTGCGATATCAAGGGTCTTCATATTCTGAGCCCCTTCTCCAACACCCATATTCAGGGACACCTTCTCAATCTTTGGAACCTGATGGATGTTTTTGTATCCAAAGTCTTTCATCAACTTTGGGACAACTTCGTTTTTGTACTTTTCCATTAACCTTGACATAATTTACTCCTACTGTTTGTCAATTATTCCATTGCACTTCTTGCAAACCCTTACCCTCTTGCCGTCTTTTAACTGCTTCTTACCAACCCTTGTGGGTTTTCCACATTCAGGACAGATTACCATCACATTGGATATGTGAAGTGGCGCTTCCCGTTCCTCAATACCACCCTGAATACCGGAGCCAGGGTCTGGTTTAACATGCTTTTTCACATAGTTAATGCCTTCAACCAGAACCCTCTCTTTCTTTAAATCAACATTAAGCACAATACCCGTTTTTCCTTTATCTTTACCGGCAAGTATCAAAACCTTGTCTTTTTTCTTTACATTAGCCTTCCTCAACATAATACACCTCTTACAGAACTTCGGGAGCAAGGGAAACTATCTTCATAAAACCTTTTTCCCTTAATTCCCTGGCAACAGGCCCGAAAACACGGGTACCCACAGGCTCGTTTTCATTGTTAATCAAAACCGCAGCGTTTTCATCAAACCTTATGTAACTTCCATCCTTCCTTCTAATTTCTTTCCTCTGCCTGACTATAACCGCCTTAACCTTTTTGATCTTTTTCTCGTTCCAGGCAGGAGTGGCCTCTTTTACGGAAGCCCTTATAATGTCCCCAACCCTGGCATATTTACCAACATTGCTTCCAACAGGGTGGATGCACATTATCTTCTTTGCGCCAGAGTTATCCGCCACCTTTAAAATAGTTCCCATCTGTATCATAGCCTACCCCTCTCACAGATTAAAGTTTTTCTGCCCTTTCAATGATCCTCTTTAAACGCCATCTCTTTCTTTTGCTTAAAGGCCTTGATTCAATTATCTCAACCCTATCTCCTATCCCGCATTCATTGTTGGGATCGTGAGCCATGTACTTTTTTGACCTTTTGATGTACTTCTTATAAAGAGGATGCTTTACAAGAGTTTCAACTTTAACAACGATGGATTTGTCCATCTTGTTACTAACAACTTCCCCTATCAACACCTTTCTATTTTGCATCTTTCATTCTCCTTTTTTCAGTAAGGATTGTGTAAAGTCTTGCTATCTCTCTTTTTGTTTGCCTTAATTTCGATGTATTTTCCAGCTGACCTAAAGCATGCTGAAAGCGAAGTTTAAATAACTCCTGCTTTTTATCAGCAACAAGTGCCTCTATTTCCTGAATTGTCAATTCCCTGATCTCTTTAGCCCTCATCTCCAAGCCTCCCTACTTCAATCTCTCAACAAACTGAGTTTTAATGGGGAGTTTTGCAGCAGCAAGTTCAAAAGCCCTTTCTGCAAGTTCCCTTGATACTCCCTCTATCTCAAACAGAACCTTACCGGGTCTTACAACAGCAACCCATCCTTCAGGAGAACCTTTACCTTTACCCATCCTTGTTTCAGCAGGTTTTTTGGTATAAGGCTTGTCAGGAAACATTCTGATCCAGATTTTGCCACCTCTTTTCACATGCCTCGTTATAGCAATACGGGCAGCCTCTATTTGCCTGTTTGTTATCCAGGCAGCCTCAAGAGCCTGCAACCCGTATTCTCCAAATGCAACAGTGGTACCTCTCACTGCCTTCCCCTTGATTCTGCCCCTCTGCTGTTTTCTGTATTTAACTTTCTTTGGCATCAACATGGTTAACCTCCACTACTTTGCCTTTTTCTGAACTCTTTTTTCCGGGACCCGGGGCAACTTTTCACCCTTGTTTATCCAGACTTTTACCCCTATTACTCCGTATGTTGTTTTAGCCTCTGCAAAACCGTAATCAATATCCGCTTTCAGGGTTGAAAGGGTTACCCTCCCTGCAGAGTACTCTTCAGAACGGGCAATATCCGCCCCGCCGAGCCTTCCAGAAACCTTGATTTTAACACCTTCAACACCCTTTTTCAAGGCTGCTTCCTGGGCTCTTTTCATAGCCTTTCTAAAAGCAACCCTTCTTTCAAGTAAAGAGGCTATCTGCTCTGCAACCAGTTGCGCATCTGTTTCAGGGCTTTTTACCTGTTCAACATTTACAAAAACATCCTTTTTCTGCAATCTTTTCTGGATTTCTTTTTTCAGATTTTCAACCTCTGCACCCTTTCTACCAATAACTATACCCGGTTTTGCAGTGTGTATATTTATGGTTATCTTATCCACAGCCCTCTCTATTTCTATGCTTGAGATCCCGGCATGGTACAATCTTTGCTTTAACCAGTTTCTCAAAGATAAGTCTTCCTGAAGGAAATCGTGATACTCCTTTTCAGCATACCACCTTGATTTCCAGTTTTTATTAAACCCCAGTCTAAATCCATAGGGATGTACCTTTTGACCCACCATTCACCTCCAATTACTCTTTCACATCCAATTCAATGGTGACATGTGAATATCTCTTTAATATCCTTACAGCCCTCCCCATTGCGGCTGCTCTTATCCTTTTTAACATAGGTCCTTTGTCAACAAATGCCCTGCTAATATACAGAGAATCAACATCAATTGCCTCGTTTTTGTTTTCAGCATTGGCAATAGCAGACCTTAAAACCTTTTCAACCCTTTTCGCATATACCTTTGGAGAGGTTTGAAGTATTGCAAGGGCATCATTAACACTTTTGCCTCTTATGGCATTTATCACTATCCTCATTTTCTGGGGAGAACCTTTTATATACTTTCCAACTGCTCTTGCTATCATGGCTTACCCCTACTTCCTTTTTGAACCTTTGTCTTTACCTGCATGCCCCCTGAAGGTTCTTGTGGGAGCAAATTCACCTAATTTATGCCCTACCATATTCTCGTCAACATACACAGGAATAAACTTCTTTCCATTGTAAACCGCAAATGTCAACCCTATCATCTCAGGGATGATGGTTGACCTGCGAGACCATGTTTTTATTACAGCCTTACTTCCGGTCTCTTTTGCCTTTTGCACCTTTTTAAGAAGGTGCTCATCAACAAAGTAACCTTTTTTTAACGATCTTCCCATCTATTTCCTCCGCCTTATGCTTTCCTTCTTCTTACAATGTATCTGTCAGTTCTGTGATTTTTCTTTCTTGTTCTGTAACCCTTTGTTGGCCAGCCCCATGGAGAGCAGGATGGTCTTCCACCAGAGGATCTTCCCTCTCCGCCACCCATAGGGTGATCGATCGGGTTCATCGCAACTCCCCTTACATGCGGCCTTCTACCTAGCCACCTGCTTCTTCCAGCCTTTCCCAACTTAATGTTTTCATGTTCCTGATTGCTAACCTGACCTATGGTTGCCCTGCAGTTAACATGTACCAACCTTACTTCCCCTGAAGGAAGCCTTAAATGGGCATAGTCACCCTCTTTTGCAAGCAGCTGAGCGTATGTGCCTGCACTTCTACACAATTGCCCGCCTTTTCCTATCTTCAACTCAACATTGTGGATCAATGTACCAACAGGAATGCTCTTCAAAGGAAGTGCATTTCCGACAACAATGTCAACATCCTCTCCAGACATAACAGTGTCTCCAACCTTCAAACCCTCAGGAGCAATTATGTATCTCTTTTCTCCATCAGTATAAACTAAAAGTGCTATCCATGCCGACCTGTTGGGGTCGTACTCTATTGACACGACTTTTGCGGGGATATTGTCCTTGTTCCTCTTAAAATCTATTATCCTGTAAAGTCTTTTGTGCCCTCCACCTCTAAACCTCACGGTAACTCTTCCAAGGTTGTTTCTTCCGCCAGTTGAATGGAGTGATTCCGTTAGAGATTTCTCAGGCTCCTTTTTGGTTAAAACAGAGAAATCAGCAACAGTCATAAACCTTCTTGAAGGAGTATATGGTTTAAACTTTTTCAACGCCATGGTTCACTCTCCTAAACATTATCAAAGAAGTCAATCTTCTGTTCTTTATCTGCAAGGTAAACGATTGCCTTCTTCCAGTCTCTTCTTTTTCCAACAAACCTTCCAAGCCTCTTCATTTTGCCCTTAACATTCATTGTCCTTACGGACTTTACCTTTACTCCAAATATCTTTTCAACCGCTTTTTTTACCTCTTTTTTGGTTGCATCCTTTGCAACCTCAAAGGTATAGGCATTTTCTCTTTCCTGAAGGAAGGTGCTTCTTTCAGAGAGAATAGGCCTGATAATTATATCGTATTCAGTCCTCATTTCAGCACCTCCTCGATCTTTTTTATTGCATCAAGGCTGATCAACAGATAATCGTACTTCAAAAGGTCAAAAACATTGATATCTGTTGCAACAAGAGGTTTCAGCCTTGGAATGTTTCTTGAGGAAAGGTACAGGTTCCTGTTTAGACTTCCGTCAACAAGGAGACCGGAGTCAACCTGCATTCCCTTTACAACCTTTTCATAGATAAACTTTGTTTTTGGCTTTTCAATATCAAAATTATCAATCACAACAAGTTTATTGTTTCTCAATTTGTCTGACAGAAGCACTTTAACAGCTTTTCTCCTCTTCTTTTTGGGGAATTTAACAGAGAAATCCCTCGG